>JAFGJQ010000219.1 GCA_016929015.1 Phycisphaerae bacterium
CAGCGCCGACTGCAACGAGAACTTCGTGCCGGACGAGTGCGATCTGGACGACGGCACCAGCGCCGACTGCAACGCAAACGTCATCCCGGACGAGTGCGACATCGCCGCCGGCACGTCCGACGACTGCAACGGAAACGAAGTGCCGGATGAGTGCGACCTTGCCCAGGGCCTGAGTTCCGATTGCGACGGGAACCTTCTGCCGGATGACTGCCAGCCGGACTGCAACGGCAACGGGACCGCGGACGTGTGCGAAATTCTGGCCGAGTTGGTGACGGACGCCAACGGCAACGGCGTGCCGGACGAATGCGAAATTGACCCGAGGTTCGAGGCGGGCTTCACCACCGCCAACCACGTACCCACGACGGTCACGCTGCAGAACACCTACACAGACCCCGTCGTGGTATGCACCGGCCAATACTTCTTCAACGGCAAGCGGATGGTCCCGAGAGTGAGCAACGTGACGCCGAACAGCTTTGACCTGCACCTGGTGGATCCGACCAACGCGTCGCAGACCTACAGCACGAAGGAAATCGTGTGCTACTGGGTCATGGAACAGGGGGTGAGCGAACTGAACGGCGTGAAAATGGAGGCGTGGAAGTACACGTCGACGGTCACGGACGGCAACGGCAACTGGACGGGCGAGGTCCGCCAGTATGGACGGCAATATGAGAACCCGGTGGTGCTCGGCCAGGTAATGAGCGCAAACGACGCATGGTCGGTGTTCTGGACGCAGGGCTCACGGAAGGCAAGCGTGCCGTCGGCGACCACACTGCGCACGGGCAAGCACACGGGCAACTCCGGGCTGGGGCGGACGGATGAGACCATCGGCGTGATCGTGTTCGAGAGCGTGACGGGCGCCAGCATGGGCGGCGTTCCGTTCGAAGCGGCCGTCGGCCCGGCCACCGTTCAGGGCGTCCTGCACGGCACGCCGGCGTACGCCTTGTATACTCTGCAGACACCGATGGCGGCCCCGCAATTCGTGGCTATCGCCTCGCCCGCCGGCGTCCAGGGGGATACGGGGTTCTGGGTCCAGCGGCACGGCCAGGCGGGTTCCGGCGGCTCAGCGTATCTGCTGTGGTCGCTGGACGACGACCTGGACCGCACGCACCCCACGGGTGAGCACGTGGCCTACGCCGTGCTGCAAAGCACGATGGTCTGGCCGCGGGTGCCGGACTTTGACGGCGACGGAAACGTGGATCTGATGGACTTCGCCGGTTTCCAGGCGTGCTACGGCCAGGCGGCGGCCGGGACCTGCCTAAACGCCGAACTCACCGGCGACGGCGTGATCGACGCGGCGGACGTGCCATGCTTTGTCGAGCGGGTGCAGGGGCCGTAGGCGGTCTCCGCGTCAGCGCCCGGGGTTCACTCCTTGTACCGCCCGTAGTATCGCTCGGCCGGATACTTCTGCGCGTTCTTGACCATCTTGTCCTCGATGGCGGCGGACAGGTCGATGTCCATGGAGTTCGCGAACGCCAGCACGAACGCGAACACGTCGGCGATTTCCTCGCGGATGGCCGCCATCTGCTTCGGGTCGTTGCGAACCGCGTCCAACTGATCGCTCCGCACCCACTGAAAATGCTCCATCAGTTCGGCGGTCTCGATGGCGATGGATGACGCGAGGTTCTTGGGGTCGTGAAACTGCTCCCAGTTCCGCTCCGCGACGAAGCGCGCGAACATCCGCCGCAATTCGCCGACCGTCGTTTCCTGGTCTTTCATGGCCGCGTACTCTCCGGACAAGGCGAAGCGTTCCAGTCTACACGAACGGCGTCAGGAACATGACGCCGAGAATGAACAGGACTTCAAGAACTCCGATGCCAAAGGCGACCCCGGCCCACGCACGATCGCGCCCGGCCCGCCACGCGGCGGAGGCCTGCGTGAGCACCAGAAACAACCCGATCACGATGGCGCCCGAACCGAGCGCCGCCCGCGGATCCCCTCAGCACGCGCCGGCCCGCAGCCAGATGCCCAGCAGGGGCAGTGGGGTCAACGCGAGCGCCAGTTTTCCGGACATTTCCGTCTCCTTCGCTGCGGCTTCGATCCCCGCCCCGAGCCTTGCTCGGGACCGGCCGCTACTTCTTGCCGGCGTCGGTGGGGGGAAGAAACCTCTCAAGAAGCGATTTCCCCCGAGTGGTAATGTACTTCAGTTCCGGCACCTCCAGACCCATCCGCTTGTAGGTGTCGCGGACCCTCTCGAGCGCGGCTTCGCCACGAACAAACTCCACATGCCCGTCCACGTAGCCGATGTTGATTCCCTCGTCCACGTATGCCGGGTTTTCGTAGATGACCACCAGGTCGGGCGGCGAAGCTTCCGTGTGCCCCGGGATGTAGATGTAGTGGTCCTTGGCGTCGGCATTCCTGACTCGTGGGTTCACCAGTTGCCTCGGAGTCATCTCACCGGTATCGATCAGAACCTGCATGTTCGGGGGGAACTTGTCGTCGTTCTCGTTCGCGTAGATCTTGCAGCAGGTGACGACGCCCCTCACGTTGGCTCCTGAAACCGTTCGCTTGGAGAGCTCCCGCGCCCGGCTGAGCGACGGCAACAGGATCGACACCCCTCCGGCCGCGGCGCCCGCGATCAGCACCGGGTCCGCCACCGCGAGCGAACCCGACGATCGGCTGTGCCATCCCGTCTCATCGAACCACGAGCAGGACGATGTGTAGCCGAGATGCTGCGTGATGTCTGTGACGGGCGGCAGCGGCGGCAGAACGATGCCTTGCTGGCTGACGCCCATCTGCAGCATGCCCCAGACCATGCTGAGCTGGGCCAGACTGTCCGCCATGCGATCCCGATCCCGCGTGAAGGAGAAGTGACTCATCTGGCGAGGGAACTGCGACGCCGCCTTGGCGAACTCCGGGTCGTCGGCCAGGCTCGAGCCACCCTTGACGACATGCTCCAGCGATCCGCCCGGCTCGCCCGCTGACAGCTCGAAGACCAGTTGGTCCCCGACGACGGCCCAGGCAAGCTGCAGGGGCAACTGGACCACGGCCGCCAGATTCCACGCGTGAACGGTGACGGACGTTTCACCGAACGTCTTCACCTGCTCCGAAGCCATGTTGGCTTGCATTTGACGCTGGATCCACTTATCCAGGCGTCCCAGCGCCGAGCTCACCGTCTCCGCGTTCTTGATCCGGAGCAACAACACGAACTGCTGCGGAATCAGAGGATTGGGAATCGGTCGCGTGTACAACGTGTATTCACCGGCCAGGTTCGCCAGAATCTCGGCTCGGATCGGCACGCCGATCTCCGCCTCGAAACCGTCGTACCCTTCCTTCACCATCTCCTCGGCCTTCTCGGGGCTCACGGCACGAACGGCATCCACGGCCACCCCCGGCAGCTTATCCGGCCGAAACGTGCCCGCCGCGGCGAAGATGGCATCCGACGGGACCCGCTTCATCGCTTCCGGCCCGACCGTCCCTTCCACGCACGTCCAGAGACCGCGTCGCGGGGCGGGGGCCAAAACGACGGAATCGACAACCAAGTCCGTGCCCTGGGCATGCATCCGACCGACGATCGCCTCCGCCGTGGACAACCCCAGGGCCTGCAACACGGCCTTGATGTGTCCGATGGTCTCGGCCTCTTCGGGACCGGCAACCGCCTCAACCAACCGTCCGATGGCGGTGGCGTCAGCATAGCTCAGCAGCAGGTCCCGCTCGCCGGGGACCGCGGCCATCCGCCTGCGGAAAGCCGCTGAGGCGCCCAGCGTGCCCTTCCCGTCGGACAAGGCGGCAACCAGCGGCGTCAGGTCGCCCACGCCGATGACGAAGCGGTCCTTCACCCACCCCCAAGACAACGTAGCGTCGGGCAGCGTCTTGAGCGTCACCCCCGCAACGGAATTCTCCTTCGCACCCTCCAGGTGTGGCGCGAGCCGCTCGAAGACGGCGTCCACGGCCTCGCGGCGCCGGCCGGCCTCCACCACCAACCCGAACGAAACAACCATCTCGCTCTTCGGATCGCCGGCGGTGACGACAAACGCCCCGGGAGATTGCGTGAGGATCGGCCAGACGTTGCGGATCGTGTCGAAGACGAGCGTGACGTCGGGATCGTTCGCCTCCTCCTTGAGGATGGCATCCTCAATCGCTTTCACAATCGAACTGACGAACGAACGAACCGATTCCTCCGCGAGGATCTTGCCAACCGCCGTGCCGTCGAAGTCCTTGCCGGTTTCGTCCCAGCCCGACCAGGCCACCGCGACAAGCGTCCGATCGGAGGTCTGCTCCAGCAGCTTCAGCCCTGCGGATTTCGGCGCGGCGTCGGCCCGCCCCAGGGTCAACAACACCGCCGCCAGCCCCGTCATGCATCGTGTTCGCGTGAACATCGCGTCGTGCTCCTTTCATCATCTGCGCGTTCCAGAAAACCGTGCCCGGCTCCATCGCCGATGCGTGTCCGGCCATTGTATAACCATCCACCGCCGTTTTTGCCAACCTTCGTGGGAACGCCCGGAAGACCGGCTGGAAGCCGGCTGCAACCGTGCAGCAGCCGGCGGACAAGGCCTTGCGTGATCGTTCAATGGGTTGCCAGGGGAGTGATGTGCGACGGAACGGGAACCGGGCAGAGCACAGCGTTGTGCGGAGGAATGTCGGATGCCGTTCGGAATGACCGGTCTGCGACGCGATCCCGAGCCGATCCGCCCTTTACGATTCGCTGTGGATAGGCCGGCGTCCCACCTCGCCCGCGTGGCGCTCGTGCCAGAAGGCGACGGCGTCTTCGCTCAGTTTCCAGCACAGGTAAACTTCGCGACCGTTCCGCATGGCCGGGAAATCCACACAGCCGCGCTGGTAGTCGCGGACTTCGCATCCGATGGACACGAGCTCGCCGAGCAGGTCCGACAGACGCCGCGCCGCCTCCATGCCGCGGGCCTCGACGGCCTTCAGTTCATCCAGCCGCTGCTGGCAGGCCAGCCGGCGACGGCGTTTCTGGATGCGCTCGACCAGGCGATACTGCGTAACCACGTCGCGAAGGATCCGACGCACCAGGGGAAGGGATTGGTTGGCCTGCTCAACCGTGAACGCGCGAGGTACCGATTGCGCACCCAGCCCGCGACCGGAGCCTTTCAGAAAATCGCTGGACATACCTGTTCCCCCAAATCAGGTTGCCTGTTCCCACTGTTCAGCCAAATGCTCTGATAGTCGTCTGCCGCACACTTGTCAACACACCCGCGCGGCGGACCGGTGGGGTGTTTACCGCCCAGACGCCTCCTCACGGACCGGCCTGGCTCACGACCGTCGGACCGATGCGGAACGAATGCGTCGCTTCCGTCGCTTTGGACGCGGTGGTGTCCTCGATCATCACCTTCAACACGTAGTCGCCGGGGCCCAGCTCGGCGGGCAGGGACACCCGCTGGGCCAGGAAGAAATCCTCACGCCGCTGGCGTGAACGATCCACGATTTGTGGCTCCTCGTGTGTCCATACCGACCGCCCGTCCGCCGTCAACACTTCCAGCCGGCTGCTCAGCGTCACTCGATACAGATCCTCCGCCGTCCGCTCGGAATGGAAGTTCCTCAGCTCACAGTACACAATCACAGGATTGGCGCGGAACGGAACGAGCGCCGAGGGGTCCATCTCATCGTATACCCCGAACGTGCTGACCCGGGTACACAGGGCGACATCCGGGATCAGCAACTCCGCGTCCCGCGTGAAATGGTTGCGCAGCCGTTGAATCGCGTCCAGGGCCCGATCTGATGCCGGCCCCGGCTCGCTGAGGGCCTCACGCACCGTCCTCAGCACTTCCGCCGTCGTGCTGATGGCGTCACCGGTTTCGCGAGCCACCCCTTCCAGGTGTTCTTGAATGCGAACGTCGTCTCCGCGGGCCAGTTCCAGCAGAACAAGACGCCAGATGGCCTCCGTGTCATTGGGATGCTCGGCGATGTGGCCGCGCAGGCGCTCGATCATTCCGTCCAGACTCTCGCTCTCCGCCGACGACGACGGCTCCATCGCCGTGTTCACGCCCACCGTCTGCGCATCCGCCGATTCCGGCTCCGCCAACGGCGGCGCCGAGTGGATCGTGACACCTTGGATCACCGGAGCCACCGGCGCCGGCTGGGGCGTCGCCACAGCCGACGCGTCGGTCGCCGCGGGTTCCAGCACGAGCCCCGTGTTCACGCCCGGCGATCCCACCCCGAGGGCCCCCGGCGAAGGCGGCTCCGGCTCGCGTGAAGACTCGCCGCCCGGAGCCACCGGGGGCGGCGATGGAACGTCCTGCGGCGTCGTTGGTTGCGACTCTTCGTACCTAGCTAGGGCATCGAGGAACTGGTTGATTTGCCGCTCGACTTCCTGCACCTCCGACGATGCCGCCCCGTCCGTGGCGGGTCCGGTCGGCTCGAGCGGCTCGGCCGGATGCCCCGCAACGGTCGGTCCTGAATCCGAGCCGGACGGCGGCGGGGTCGCGCGTGTCCACGGCGAAGCGCCGTTCAGGCAGCCGGCGCAAAGACCGGCCAATCCCGTGACAACCATCCCCAGGGACTGCGCGCGCACCATACTGATCCTCCTGATCACGCACGCGGCTACGGCGTCTCCGCCACCGTATGCCTGACGATGAATTTTTCGACCGAGCTGTCGACGGGGCTGAAGCCCGTTTTGGAGTCCAGGTCGGCCTGCAGCAGGTCAACCAGCCGCCGTTCGAGCTGCTCTGTGCTGACACGGTCCAGCCTCCGCTTCAGAACGGCCGGCTCTGTGAAGAACTGCCGGGCGAGCTGGGCCATGGGCGTGCCCGCCACCAGGGCCTGCTTCGCCTGCAACAGGCGGCGCACCCCCCAGGCCAGACCGCCGATCGCCCGTCCCGGCGCCGCTCGATCGGTGGCCAACACCTGCTCCCAGTACTGCAAAGCCCGTCCCGCATCGCCTTCCGCCATCGCGTCCAGAACGGCGAACACGTTCTCTTCGCGGTTGTTGCCCACCAGGGCCTCGATGTCCGCGGGGATGATCGAATCGCGCCCGCCAACATAGAGGGCCAGCTTTGAAAGCTCGCTGTCCAGCACACCCAGGTTGTCGCCGGCCAGCTCGCGAAGCCGCACGGCCGCGTCCGAACTGAGCTTCTTGGCATAGTCGGTCCGGGCATGGTCGAGGATCCATGCGATAACGGCCCGACCCCGGGGAGACTCGCACTTGATCGCCTGGCCCAGTCGCTGGACCGTCTTGAAAAGCCGAGTGCGGGCATCGAAGCTCTCGCACACCAGAACCAGGCAACCGCTGTCGGACGGTGCCTCGCAATAGGCCTCCAGGGCCTGCCGATACCGCGTAATGAACCCGTCCGCGTCCTCGACGATCACCAGTCGCCGGTCACCCAGCAGCGAGAAGGTCCGCACTTCATCCAGCACCTGGGCCAGATCGGCGGAGCCCCCGTCCAGCCGCGTGGGGCCGAAACCCGCGTCGGCCGGTCCCAGTTCGTCGCGAATGATGGTGTGAACGGCTTGCGTGCGGAGGTAGGCGTCAGGGCCGAAAACCACGTAGACCGGTCGCGTCATGTTTCGTCGGGCTTTGCCGATGTGACAAGCGGTCCCATTTTCTTGCGGAGCATCTCGAGATTGTCCAGCCGCGCTCGGGCCTGCTGAATCACTTCGCGGGCCTCGGGATCGAGCGTGGCGGCCTTCTCATAGTGCTCCAGCGCGGTCAGCTCATCGCCCCGCCGGAACTCCACGTCACCCAGGTAGAGCCACGCCTCCACGTCCTTGGGGTTCTGCTGCAGGATTGCCTGCAAGTGCTCCACCGCCCGATCGTACTCGCCCGCACCGTAAAAGGTCAGGGCCATCCCTGCCCGGGCGGCTCGCAAACCCGCATCCTGCGCCAGGGCCAACTCGTACGCACGGACGGACTCGTTCGTGTCCCCCACAGCGTACAGGGCCCTCCCCAACTCCACAAGAGCGTCTGACCGCGTCGGATCCAGCGTCAGCGCGTCCTTCAGCCTCGAAATCGCCAACGCATGCTGCTGCCGCGCCGCGTGGGCTCTTGCCTGTTCAATTAGACGATGCGCCCGTACACGATCCAGCTCCGTCGGCTCACGCCGGGCCGCATCGGCCGGAACCGCAACGGGAGCCGGCTCCGGTGCCGCGGGCGCCGGTCGGAACAATCCGTCCAGATCGGTAGACCCCAGGGCCGCGCTGCTGAGGTTTCCCGCCGCGTCTCGCACGGTGATCCGAACCATGATGCGGCCCGTCAGATCATCGGGAATTCGCCATTCGAACCGGCCGGTGTTGGCCAGCGCCTGCGCGATTCCTTCCCACGATCCGTCATCCAGCACTCGATAGGTCAACGTAACAGGTCGCGATGCCAGGTGAGCGTCGATCGCAGTCCATTTCATCAGCAGCGTCCGCGCCGGGCCCGAGGAGCCGGGTCGCACCGGATGAAGCTGAACAACCGGCGGCGTGTAGTCCACAAACGCCCACTGCTGCGGCGAGGTCCCGGACTGTGGCGCGGGGCTCGAGACGCCCACGCTGTTCGCAGCAACCACAAAGAAACCATAAAGACCTTCTTCGGTGGCCGTGAACGTGATCGGAGACTCCCTGTCACGATCGCTTCCCGCGTTGTGCCACGTGCGTCCGGCATCGCGTGTATACCAGAGCTCCAGAAGGGTCAAAGGGCGAGCCGCATCGTTAACGGCGTAATTCACGTCAAAGCTGCGGGCGCGTACCTTGGGCACGGTGCCCGGATCGGGTGGCGCCGCCGTCCCCAGGACGGTTAGCAGCAGAGCCCAGATTGTGCCGCCGTGCGACGCGAGTGCTGACATCATGGTCCCTACGGCAACCTGCCGGTCCCCCTCTCCTTGGCGAAACGGCCTCTGGCCACGTGGATATCGGACGGCCCCGAAATCGCCCTT
The DNA here is from genome assembly GCA_016929015.1 of Phycisphaerae bacterium. GTDB lineage: Bacteria > Planctomycetota > Phycisphaerae > UBA1845 > UBA1845 > JAFGJQ01. Next base: position 8,811 of record JAFGJQ010000219.1, read on the forward strand.
GATGGAAACTCTGCGGGCCGAAGCCCCGTTCCGCGCCGCCCGTGCCATGCGGGATCACACGCAGCGGCCGCAAGACCCCGGCCCGTGACCCGAGCCTGGGACCCACTTCCTCCGCCACTGGCGGCCCAAAAACCGCCCGGACGCCGGCTGTGGCCGACCCGCTGCACCACCCTGATGCCACGACCCCAGGCGGGACCTGCGGAAATCTGCCTTAACCTAATACTCAGGGAGCCTTTACAGGCGTGCATCGGACCGTTGGAGGCACCTGCCGTTGTGGTCCAGACCAAGTCGGGCGCGGGTGAGAACGCGGAATTTGGCTCGAAAACGCGGATCGAACCGCGAATTTGCTTTGCCCATCCTCGCAAGCGCGGTTAGACTGCCGCCCACGTTTCGGCGGGGTCAAAAAGGTGCGGTTACCCCGCATTGCGATTCTCAACCACGAACTCCTTACCTTCTGGAGCCCTGCTCATGGAAGAGTACGAAAAGCTGAAACAACTGGTGGAAACGGCGGCGGAAGACGTGGCCAAGGCGACGGGCGGGAACAAGGCTGCCGGGACTCGCGTTCGCAAAGCCATGCAGGACATCAAGGCTGCGGCCCAGGAGGTGCGGAAGCGCATCCTAGAGGTGCGGTCCGAGGCGGGAAGCTAACCGATCGCACAAACGGGCCTGCCTGCATGGGTGCGGCGATGGATTCTGACTGGGGGCGCACCATGCCCTAACAGAAGGCTGCAATGCGGGCAGGATGGTATTCTGCGCATGCCGCCACCACTGCTATACGATCTGGACAAGGTTGACCTGAACCGCGTCGTCTACGACCGCAAGTTCATCTACGACCGTTTGCCGCAGGCCCACGAGTTCTCCCAGCTCGACGGGCTGTGTCACGTGGATGATGAGGCGAAAGTCGGCATTGCATTCCGCGACGTCCGAGCGGACGAGTGGTGGTGCCGAGGACACATCCCGGGGAATCCCATCTTTCCAGGCGTGCTGCAATTGGAGTCCGCGGCCCAGCTCGCGGCCTTCTTCTCACGCGCCATGAGAGGGAAAACGGGCTTCGTCGCATTTGGCGGAGTGGAAAACTGCAAGTTTCGTGAAGCCATCCTACCCCCCGCCCGCGTCTACTACATCTGCAAGCTGGTTAAGGACCAGCCCCGGCGGGTCATCTGCGACACCCAGGGCGTGGTAAACGGCTCGCTGGTCTTCGAGGCGACCATTTGCGGGCTGGCCATGCCGAAACACCAGGAAGTGGGCGGTTGACCAACCCGCATGCCCGAGGCAGTCAGGCGTTGCCTCGACGAATGATGCGCCACGCCCGATCGATCGCGTCCATCGCTGGCGACGGATCGACCGGCATCGAATCCGGAGTGATAAGCTCTTTCAGCGGAACGACTTGAGCAAAGGGCTGGGCCGCGTTCGCCGGTGCTACGCTCTCCCGCAGCCGGCGAGCCAGATCGTTGATCTGCTCTTCGCGCCGCTTGAGCGACTTCTCCAATTCGTTCAGGTAAAGAAGCTTGCGCTCGCAGGCGGCCTCACGTTCCTCCAAACGCGACTCTTGCGCTCGCAGAGCGGCTTCCGCCTGCGCTATCGCATCGGGGCGGTCCGCTGCAATGCCCAGGTCAGCCTCTCCACCACCGATCGTCGCCTCATACGGGCCGACCCGCAGGACATCACCGGCCTGCAGGTACGCCAGCGACTGCTGCTCTCCGTTGATCCAGGTGCCCGTACGACTGCCCAGGTCGGCCACCCCCGCCCGACCGTTGAACCAAAAGAGAATCGCATGGGCAAGCGAGACCTGGGAATCCGTCAGCGCCAAGTCACAGTCATCGCGGCGGCCGATCAGGCACACGGGCGACTGCACAACCACCGGAGGTTCATTGCCGGCCGGGTGCAGGCAGATGCCGACGGGCGGCAGCGAAGCGGCCTCGTCGAGCCGAATGCCGGAGGCCGTCTGCTCGTTGTGAAGGCTGGATGACTGGATGGCCACCTGAATGCGGAAGTCGCCGATTTCCACCACGTCTCCATCGTTGAGACTGTGCAGATCGATGGGCTGCCCTCCGCAGCGGGTGCCGCTCGACGTGCACAGATCCTTCAGCAAAACGTGCGTGCCGTTGTTGATGATGGCGCAATGTGCTTTCGCCACGGCGGCGCCGGGCAGCAGAATATGACAGTTCGGACCGGATCCGATCAGGGTGACGGGACGACGAACGTTCCACGTCTTCTGGTTGACCGTCCCAACCCCCGCGGTGATGCGTACACGAGGGGCGTTGGACGGAAGCGTCGGGCCGGACGTCGGTTTCGTACCGGGTATCGAGGGCATGGGCTGCTCCCTGAGGTAGGGAAGCGCCGGCCCGGCTTCTCGACCCTCCGTTGACGAAAACCGGACCGCCGCGACCTGGCTGCAGATCACTCACGCGTGGCCGGAACGCCACGCGGCATACGAGTCGGTCCTTCTAGTCCGCGTGCCCCAATCAAGGTAGACTGCCGTAAAAGGTACGATTCACCGGACGGCAAAGCAAACGTCCGGTCATACGGCGAAGGACCGGTAATGCACATTCTCCTCTGCAACGATGACGGACTGGATGCTCCCGGCCTGGCCGCGCTTCACCGGGCCTGCCGCTCCCTGGGCGAGGTATCGGTCGTAGCGCCCGCGACCGAGCAATCGACAACCGGTCATACCGTGAATCTCCGCGGCCCGGTCCGGGTCCGCGAGTACCGCCATCCGTCGTTCGGTCCCGTGTTCGCGGTGGACGGCACGCCGGCGGACTGCGTTCGCCTGGCGGTCGCTGAACTGATCGAACGACCGATCGACCTGGTGGCCAGCGGAATCAACCGCGGCGCGAATCTGGGGGTGGACGTGTACTACTCCGGCACGGTGGCGGGCGCACGAGAGGCTGCAATTCTGGGACTGTCCGCCGTGGCGGTTTCACAGTTCGTCGTCCGCGGGCAGGAGGTGGATTGGGACCGGGCGTCACAGTTGACCCAGCGGTTCCTCCAGGAATGGCTGCCGCATTCAAAAGGCTGGAACGAAGGCAAGCCGGACGGTACCGCGCGGCTGTGGAACGTAAACCTGCCGCCGGCGCGTCCGGGAAAAAAGGAACTTGCCGTCTGCCTGGTGGCTCAATCGACGGATCCGCTGCCGAATCAATACTGCCGATCGGAGAATGAGGATCCACCGTCCTACACGTACTGCGGACCCTATGCGCAGCGGTTGGCCCGGCCGGGCACGGACGTGGCGACGGTGTTCGCGGGCGACATTGCCCTAACCCCGCTGTCGATCGGATCCACGGACGAAGCCGCTCTGCAGAATCGGTTTCGGTCCGTGCTGCGCGAGCCCGGATTGACCCCTCGCGGCGACGGGGCCGAGGGTCCGAAAGGCGAAGAAATTTGACTGTGCCGAGGTTGGGCAATCCGGCGATAAACCCGATGAGTAAGCAGGATCGCCGCTCCGATTGGGTCCAGCCATGCATGCCTTATCATCCTGGGTTCTTCGCGTCATCGTATTTGTCCTGCTTGCTGCCGTGGCCGCCTGGGGCGGCCTGGCGGGAGGCTGAGTTCCTCCATCACTCCTGACACACGCGGCGTCCAACCCCAAGACCCGGATGTGGCCGACCCAGATCAGCGCCGTGGCCTTTTGCTTCGGTATTCGGACTCCGTGGCGGCGGTCCGGATCGCGGCCGCCTCCCTGTCGCGTTTGAGACGTTCAGTCCAGTGCGGGACCACGGTCCCAGGCCGCTTGCCGGGCGCCGCAAGGGCCCCTGCTGCTGTCGCCGTATCGGTCTGCTCCACAGGCAGGTGTTGCCGCCGCCCCTCCGGCGTGGTAAGAGTCACCCTCGACGTCCGTTTCTCAAAAGCCCGGTTTGACAGGGCACAACCTCGCCTGTTTCGGATGAAAGACCATGCTTGCCACTTCAGGGAAAACCTCTCGCCCGTACGTACTGCTGCCGATCCTGCTCTCGGCGATCCTGCCGGCATGCTCAAAAGACGAGGGGAAAGGCAAAGGGGCCGGGGCGGCGTCAACACTGCCCGACGTGCCCGCGCCCAGTCTCTCCGACCTCGAGTCCGTCGTGCGACAGCAGATTGAAGAGGCCCAGGCCGCAGTGAAAGCGTCTCCCCGGGACGCGACGGTCAACGGTCGTTTGGCCATGCTGTACCACCTCTACGGCCTGACGGATGCCGCCGCCGCGGCGTATCAGCGGACCGCGCTGATCGAGCCGCGGACGCACAAGTGGCATTACCTGCGAGCCAGTTGCCTGGCCGGGTCCGATCGGAAGCAGGACGTCATCGAATCTCTGCAGGCCGCGGTGGATGCAAAGCCAGACTTCCTGCTCGGCTGGATCGGGTTGGGGTACCGTCATCTGGAGGCCAAGGATTACGACGCGGCCCGACGGGCCTTCCAGAAGGCGGGTGAACTGGATACCGATTCAGCGCAGGCCGCTTTCGGGCTCGGGCAGACCGAGCTTCAATCAGGCCGGCACAACGAGGCGGTGGACGCCCTTCGTCGGGCCGCGACGCGGGCGCCTCAGGCCGGCATTGTGCACCGAACGCTGGCGGAGGCCTATGAGAAGGTGGGCAACGCCGCCGCGGCGGCGAATGCGCAAATGGCCGGGTACCGTCCGGGCGGTCTACCGCCCATGCCGACGCCCGAGCTGGATGAAGTGGAAGCACTCGCCACGGGCTCCTCAAGCGAATTGAAGCTGGCCCGCCAGGCAGCGGCGCAGGGCGATTTCGATGGCGCGATGTCACACGTGGACCGGGCGCTCGAATACGCTCCCCAATCCGCAGACGCGCACCTCACCAAGGCCACGCTTCTGATGAACGCGCAGAAAAACGACGAGGCCCTGGAGTTGCTGAAGCAGGCCGTCGAGGCTTCTCCCAATGAACCCCTGCTCCTCATTGGGCTGGGTGACATGCTGTTGCGCTCCGGACAGATCGACGAGGCGCGGCAGCGGTTTGAACAGGCAGTCGCAGCAGCACCGGATCGCGTCGAGGCGCGCCTGGCAATGGCGCGGTTCCAGGAGAGCCAGGGCAATCTGACCGCGGCCGTGGATCTGCTGCGGGCCATTCTCACAACCCAGTCGGAGCAGATCGAAACGCGGTACTACCTCGGCCGGCTTCTGGCCGCGCAGAGAAAGCTGGATGAGGCGCAGGTTGAGATGGAACGCTTGGTGCAGCAGCGGCCCGATCACGCCCCGGCGCACCACGTGCTTGCCGAGTTGCTGGCGGCAAAGGGACGAAAGGAGGAGGCCATCTTCCATGCCCAGGCCGCCATCCAGGCTCAATCGCAGGATCCCCACACCCACGTGCTGCTCGCGCAGTTGTACTGGGGCGACGGACAGTACGGCATGGTGGATCGGACCCTGAACGACGGGCTGCGGCGTCACCCTCGTTCTCTCCAACTGGCGAATTCTCTCGCCTGGCTACGGGCCACGTGCCCGGAGCAACTCTATCGCAACGGAGCAGAAGCGGTGCGACTGGCGTCAAGCGTGATCGAGGCGGTTCCCGAAGATCCGCAGCTTCTGGACACACTGGCCGCCGCCCAGGCGGAATCGGGTGACTTCGCGGCTGCAGTCAAGACCCAGCAGAAAGTGGTGGAACTCATCCGGACGGCGGGAAGGAATCCGTCGGAAGGCGGATACGAGGCTCGCCTGTCGCTCTATCAATCGGGCCAGAAGTACCGCGAAACGATGGGAGGGGCGCCCACCAAATGAGGCCGCTTTCGGTCACAACGTGACCAGCGACGCCTCCACGTCCGCCGCAAGCTCCGGCGTCTTCTGGCGGCGGACCCGCTCAAACTCGTTCGCGCACCGGCGGAAGGCGGCAATGACGTCAGGGTCAAAGTGACGGCCGCTGTCGGCACATAGAGACTCGACCGCCTGCTGATGCGGGACGGCGGCCTTGTACCGGCGGGTGCTGGTGGCCGCATCGTAGGCGTCCGCCAGGGCCACAATGCGGGCGGCCAGGGGAATGTCCTCCCCCTTCAGACCGCGCGGGTATCCGCTGCCGTCGAATTTCTCGTGATGGCAGTAGGCGATATCGATGCTCATCTGCAGCAGAGGAATGTGCCCCGTCTGCTCAAGGGCGATCGCCAACGTCTGTCGCCCGATGATCGTGTGCGTCTTCATGATCTGGAATTCCCGCTCCGACAGCGGCCCCTCCTTGGTCAGAATCCCGTCGGGAATGCCGACCTTCCCGATGTCGTGCAACGGGGCGGCCAGCGTCAGGTTTTCGATGACCTCCGGGGTCAGAATGGAGCGGTACTTGGACGATCGAGCCATCTGCTCCGCCAGCAGGCGGACGTAATCCTGCACGCGTTCGAGATGTTGGGCGGTCTCCTCGTCGCGGTATTCGGCCAGCCGGCCCACCGTCATGAGCAGCACGTGGACCGAGCGTTCCAGCCGGGCCCGCGTGATGTGCGTATGGATGGCAATGGCCGCCGAATCCGCGATGGACTGGATGCAGTCCACTTCGTCGGGCGCGAAGCGTGTGCCCCCCTGCTTGTCGGTGATGTTCAGCACGCCGAGCACTTCACGATCGCGCTTGGGCGAATTCAGAATCAACGGAGCGCACACGAACGCGTCGCTCGCATAGCCGCGGTCGTCCGCGACCAGGCCGTTGCCCATCGCCTCCGCGGTGACAATCTTGCCCGTCGAGTACACCTTTCCCGCGATGCCCTCCACGGAGGCGATGCGGATCCGCGACACGAGCTCGGCCGGGATGCCGATCGCGCGGCGGCAGACCAGGTGCGTGTCGTCCTCGTCCCGCAGCATGAGCGAAATGCGATTGCTGCTGGTGGCCCGCTGCGCGCAGTGGATGGTCAGGTCCAGCACGTCGTCCAGTGACGACGCCTCGTTCAGCTCCTTTGCGAACGTGTACAGGAGTTGCAAGCGTGAGGTCTTCTGGTTGTTCTCGTCGGCAAGCTGGCTGGTCAGCGTGTCCAGCTCGCGCCCCGTCACCGAAAGCCGGTGCATGGACCGAACGCGGGCGATCAACTCCTCCATCGCGAAGGGTTTGACCACGTATTCCTGCGCCCCGGATTCCAGGCCGAGCACAAGGGACTCCGTGTCCGGGTTCCCCGTGAGGATGATGATCGGGATGCGGGCCGTCAGCGGGTCCGCCTTGAGCTGCTGGATCGCCTCCATCCCGTCCATGACCGGCATGGACCAGTCCAGAACGATCACGTCGGGCAGATACTCGCGGGCAATGGCCAGCCCGTCCTGCCCGTTGGCGGCCGTACGCACGTCAAACCCGGCTCGGCGCAGGTGCGCACTCACGACAAACGTGAGCCGTGAATCGTCGTCCACAACCAGAACTCGTCCGGGTTGGATCGCTGCCATCTCCCGTACCTGTAACACGCCGAATCGCGACACGGTTCAGCCTATGCTGCAATCGGCATTCTGGCGGCATCGGACCATGTCCCTTCCCCGATTCCGACCCCTTCTCCCGGGCGAAAGGTCCGATTACCGAGAGACCGGCGGATTGTGCGCGTCGCCGACGCCGGGCCCTCGCCCGATAACCGTCGGCGCGCCCCGACCGGCCTACGGCTGCGGGGGCACGGCGCCCCGAAGGGTGTGCGCGGATCCCGTGCGAAGCGGACCGCCGCGAGCCGTGGACCATGGCACGCAGTTACACGCCGAGCCGGGAACGGTGAAGACGTCCATGCCGTGGTCAAAGGTCTGAACGAAGATCTCGAGTTGCCCGTCGCCTGTGACGTCTGCGACGGTGGGGGCGGCGGGCGCTCCGTTGCCGTTCCCGTTGTGACCCGGCGAGGGCAGGAATACGTCGTGAAGGCACGTGCCGTCCGCCGCGAGAATCACAAGACGGCCGGAGTCGGTTGTGTCCGGATCACCCCAGGTGGAGAAGAGCAGCTCCGGCCTGCCGTCCTGGTTCAGATCGGCCACCGTCACTTCAGAGGCGTACAGGATCGGCTTGCCGCGGGTGTAGTCGTAACGCCAGAGCCGGTTGCCGTCCGCATCAAAGAGGTAGACATGGCCATCGTTGAGTGAAACGGCGATCTCGGGCCGGTCGTCGTCCCGGACGTTCACGACGGTCGGTGCCGGCACGCCCGCCGGCGGATACCAGCCGTCCACATGGATCGGCGTGTCGCCGCGCGGCAGTGTCTCCCACCCCGCCTTACGCATGCCGGATCGGCTCCCGTCACCGTAGGCCCCTTCAAGCACCATCAACCCGTACGCCTGGGTGACGTACGGCACGTGCATCTCGATGTTGGGGACGCCAAGCACTTCGTTCTGCCCATCGAGGTCCAGGTCCACCACGCTCGGCGGTGACGCGGTCCATTGCAGCCATTCGGTCCAGTTCGGATGCGGCCACTCGCCGGTGTGCTCGTGGTAGTGGTTCGCCTCCACCACAGGGTCGGCCCAGCGGATGAACTGGCCCCACGTCAGCCGCTCGCCCTCGTACTCCGACGCACGGTTGGTGAACCACGGTGCGGTGTCGATGGCCACACCGTCATGGTCGAACGCCTGAATGTGGTGATTGTCATACGTGACGATGACCTCCAATTCGGCGTCATCATCGATGTTGCCGATCCCGACGTTCAACCCATAGCATCCGTAGCCGTTGTGCCCCTGGCCGTTGCGGTCCGCGTCGTTGCCCGGGCCGGACAGCGCGTTGTACCGCGGCCAGGCCGGGCTGTGGCCCCCGGCGGGCTGATAGAGTGAACCGTCCGGGCTGAACACGAACACCTGGGCGCCGCCGTCGGCGCTGGGCTGCGTCTGCGTGGTGGTGGCCACCACTTCGATGAAGCCGTCGTGGTTCAGATCGGCGGCGGCCAGGCCGCGCACCTCCGGGGACTCACCGGCCGTGGTTGTGTCGGCCGGCCAGCCGCGCTTGACGGTGAGCGCGGAAGACGTCCATTCCCAGGCGTACACGCGGCTTCCCTTGCCGGCGACCACTTCGGTGATGCCGTCACCATCCAGATCCGCGACCACGTGGGGCGCGTAGACCCGGCCATCGCCATCGTCAGCGATGTCCAGCAGGTTCCCGTCGCGATCGAAGACGTAGACGGAGTAATAGGCGGCGATGAGCTCCTGATTGCCGTCGCCATCCAGGTCATAGACCAGCGGCGACGCGAACCAACTCGTCTGGCCGGCCAGTGTTACGAGGTGTACCGGCGCCTGGACGTCGCCGGTGCTGGTTCCCGCGTCGCAGACGGGGTCGAGAATCGTGACGGGGTTGGCGTTGTTGTTCGTGTTGCCATCGGTGCCGTTTCCGTTGGCGCGCGTTCCCGGCCCCGACTCCATGGCGCAGCCGGCCGACACGCCGAAGCCAGCCATCACAACGCAAGTCCCCAACCGCATCCACATCGAGAAACCTCCATCTGTCAGCCGAACGCCCGGACTCCGACCGCGCGCGGCTGAAAATCAGCCACTTGGTGGTTGATTTTCAACCGTTTGGTGGTGAATTTTCACAGGCAATCTGGCTACGGCGCATAACGTGCGTCCATGCAAAATGTTACGTCAGAGACCGGGGGCCGTTTCTGGAGCAGTGGTGCCCGGTCCTCCCGGCGGAGCCTGAGCGGTTTGGGCTGCCCGGGAACCCGACCTGGCATCTCCTACTCGATGTTCAGGTTCAGCAGGTACTGGTCGAGGGCTTCCTTCTGCTGCTGCTCCTGCTGGGTGTACTGCGCGATCAGGCGATTCGCCTCGTCCAGTTCGTTCTCCTGCTCGGTCAGCTTCTTGAGGTACCGCTCGTGCAGCTCCGTGCCCTCGCGAACCGTCTTGAGGTTCTCGCGAACGCGACCCTGGTCCGCCGTGATCTGCGCCACGCGCTGTGTCTGCTGATTCTTGCGGGCCTGCGTGTTGCCCAGTTCGTTTCGCATCTGGGCGACCTTCTCCAGCGCCTCCCGAACCTTCGGACTGACCACCTTCGCCCGAATGTAGAACTCGATCGTGTCCAGGCCGCTGCTGCTCAGCGCGATGTACTGGTCGCCCTGCCGCTCCTCTCGAACGGTCAGGCTCGTCGTCTCGTTCGGCTTGGCGTCCACCTTGAAGCGGTATACCTGCGGCGTCCGCTCGAACGGATCCTTCGGCGTCACCAGCGTCCAGTCTGCCCGAAACGGATGCTCGAGCAGCACGGCCCGGACCGCATCGTCCTTGTTCTTCACGTTGAACGTGTATTCCTCGACGTATTTCCGGGTGGCGATCAGCGTGCCCTTGGCGATGCGGACAGACGTCAGCACTTCGGGCTCCGCCTTCGAAACTCGCTCCACTTCACGCTTCAGGTCCAGCGAATACGAGATCAGCCGCTTCTCACCGGGTGTCACGTCGGGCAACTGGGCGTCGCCTGCATACGTGCCGTCCTCAAACACCGTGATCGGGCCCTGCATCAGGTTTAGATCGGTCGTGTTCTCCAGCCGCAGGCCGTTCAACGGGTGCTTCGCATGTACGCTCTGCGAGTAGATCGAGTACTTCTCGCCCGCAACGGACTGGTTGACGATCGGCATCATGGCCGACTTCTGGCGCGGCAGGGTCACCGGCGTCTGGATCGCGTAGGTGAACATCTCGCCGGCCTCCGCGGCGGCGGCGATGGATTCCACCGACGATTCCATCGTGACGTAGTCAAGTGACGCGACCGGAGCCGGCGAAGCGGCGGGAGCAGCGCCGCCGAAGCCGGCGCCGAAGCCCCCTCGGTTATCCGCCGGAGCGGCCCTTCTCGCCGTCTTCATGCGGCTCGGCATCTCTCGCTCCACAGCGTCCGCCGCATCCGCAAGTATCCCGTCTCCATCAGAATCAAACATCGCCCCCTCGTATTGCTGCGGCCCCAGCGAGGCGTAGATCTCCGGCTGTACCACCGGCCGCGGAATGTACAGCGGCTGGTAGAGATCCTGAACGAACGAGATCGGCCTGCCGGACACCAGCGTGAGATCGACGCCGATCCAGTCCTCGTCCGTGGTGTTGTCCACGGTCGCCCAGCCCTGAAGGAACGGCTTCTCGCCGTCCAGAATCAGCCGGTAGCTCGTCTTCCAGATCGGGGCCTCCAGGATGTACGACACGCGCACCTCCCGCTTGCCCTCGCCGGCGAACTCGAGAATCACCGGCTTCTTGTCCGCATCGTGCGAACCGGCCAGAACGCCCAGGGCCTTGAACAGCTCCCCGTTCAGCTTCGGATCGGCCAGCCGGACGCCGGAGAGTTCCGTCAGCCGGAACGCGCGAATTCCCTCCGCGCAAGCGACGTTCAGCACGTCGTGCGGGACCTCCTTGTCCTCCATGATCACAATCTGCCGCTCGACGCTCAAAACGCTCCCCTCGATCGGCTTGGAATCACCTCGGACGGTGATCTCCACCGGCGTGCCCCGCAGGTCTCCGAGAAACTCCCCGAGCGTACGGTCCTGCGTCAGGTCGATCCCGAACGACCGCAACGTCTTCTCGATCGGGTCCTTCGGCGCATAGACCACCGGGCGGATCTTTCCGCCACCCATGTCCTGGAGTACCATCGATTTCAGAATGTCGTTAATCTGGGCAGTCTTAAACGGCAGTTCCATGGTGGCCGTGCCGTCCACATGCCCGGCTCGTTCGTAAAACGCCACGCCGCTTGAAAAAATCGTCACACGCTTGAGCGGCACTTCCTGGCCGGATGCACTCGTGGCGATGAACAGACCGGCAAACAACACGGGGCTGACAGCTCGTCGCATGGTAATGACCTCCTGCACTTGTTCGGACCGGACCGTTGGGCCCGATCGAATGCGTGATTTCCCCTATACAATCCGCCATCACTTAGACACATCAGCACCGATTCGGTTCCAGATGTCAATGGAAATGACCGCGCGACCGTTTGGGCGGGGCGTGTGACGCGGCTTCGCACGGTTGCAGCCGCAACGCGCGTCGACTACACTGGCAAGTCTCTCAAAACACAGGGAGAAAGCACAACATGTCTGGTCAACCGGAAGTGATTACGTTCGACGAGTTCCTCAAGGTCAAGCTGCGCGTTGCCCGCATTCTGGAGGCGTGCGAGCACCCCGACGCAGACAAGCTGCTGATTCTCAAGGTGGATATGGGCACCGAGGAACGGCAGATCGTCGCGGGGATCAAGAAGCACTACCGCCCGGAGGATCTGGTCGGCAAGAACATCATCGTGGTGGCCAACCTGGCTCCCCGGAAGATGCGCGGCTACGAAAGCCAGGGAATGCTCCTGGCCGCCTGTACGCCGGGTGATTCGGACATCGTCGTGCTGACGACTGACCGGGACATCCCTCCCGGCAGCGGGGTTGCCTGACCGGCTCCGTCAATCCGTGGGTGGGGACGATCTCTGATCGATCAGGTCCAGCAGCAAGCGGGCCGCGTTTTCAGACGCGCCAGGCTTGAGCAACGGGCCTACCATGTCCGACAGGTCGACCTCCATGCGCGTGGACAGTTCCGGCGTGGTAAGTATCCGAAGGGCCTCATCCGCGATCGGGGCCGTGGCCGTGTAGTAGGGCATGAATTCGGGCACGATCTCCCGCCCCGCGAGGATGTTCACCAGGGACAAATGTTGCGTCCGGATCAACCACCGCCCCACCAGGCGATACCCCCACCGCGATCCGTTGTACATGATAATCATGGGTTTATGGTAAAAAGCCACCTCCAGGGTGGCCGTCCCCGAGGCCGCCAGAACCAGGTCGGCCGCCGAGAGGATTTCCCCGTTCTCCCCATCGTGCAATGTGGTGGAAAGACCCGCCCGGCTCACCAGGGGCTCAATGGCCTGTCTGGTCGTCGGGTTCGCCACGGAAACCGGAAACGTGGCGTTGGGGTATCGCCGGGCAATGGCGGCCGCCACCAGAAGCTGACCAGGGAGCACCTCTTCCACGACGTGCCGTCGAGAGCCAGGCACCAGGGCAACAACGGGCGATCCGCGGCCACGAACCTCGCTCACACGCTGCTCGTCCAGCTTTCGATCAAGCAGGACTTCGAACAGGGGATGGCCGACGAAGGTGGCGTCAATCCCCCGCTTTCGAAAGTACTCCTGCTCAAACGGCAGAATGACGGCCATTCGGTCCACGCGGCGTCGGATACGCGGGACTCGGTACTGCCCCCAGGCCCACACCTGGGGGGCAATGTAGTAGAAAACGGGGACGCCCAGCTTTCTTGCCCGTTTTGCCAGGGGCAGATGGAGAGCGGGTGAATCGATCAGGACGGCCGCCCGGAAGCGGTACTCCGCGAGGTGGGCCTGGGAGGTGGCCCACAGCCTTCGGGCGGCCCCGATCGCCCCGAACGCCGCGGTCAGCATGGCAGACCGGTGGCACATGTCGTAGATGGTCCAGCAGCCCTCGCCCCGCATGGCGGGGCCGGCCACCCCGGCAAACCGTACGTCCGGGCGAATCCGGCGGACAGCCCGGATGAGGGACGCCCCGTGCAGGTCCGCGCTGGGCTCGGCCGCGCTGATGAATACGAGCGGCTCAGGGGGGTCAAATGGGGTAGGCCGTGTCATCCCGGACTCCGCTGGTTCACGTAATTGACGGCAGCGCCGGGACTTTAGCGTGCGAAGCCGCGCGAATCAACGCGGGCGCCGTCCGCCCGCCATCCGGGGGTTCCGCCGGTTTCCCTCTTGATTTGACCACCGATTGTGTTACCAATATGGGGTTCACAGGTCTCTTCCGGGATCGGGAACGTGTCCTTCCGTGTGGTACGGGGATGAGGTTTCTCAGAGGAGGTGTTGTTTGGCGTCGGAGTTGGTACGGGAACTGGTTGACTCTGGAATCCATTTCGGCCATCGCGTGAGCCGTTGGAACCCGAAGATGTCGCCGTACATTTTCGGGAAGCGGAACATGATCCACGTGATCGACATCCGCGAAACGGTCAAGGGCCTGATTCGGGCCAAGAAGTTTATCGCGCGCACCGTGGCTGAGAATGGGGATGTGTTGTTTGTCGGAACGAAGCGGCAAGCTCGCCATGCGGTGGAATCCTATGCCCGGCAGGCGGGCATGCCCTTTGTGGCCGAGCGATGGCTGGGCGGCACGCTGACCAATTTTGAGACGATCCGGTCGCGCCTTGCCCGCCTGGAGCTGCTGGAGCGGGAAGAGGCGGACGGCACGCTTCTTCAATACAGCAAGAAGCGGATTGCCCGAGACAATCGCGAGCGTCGCAAGATCAAGCGTAACCTCGACGGCATCCGGACCATGACCCGCCTACCCAAGGCCCTGGTGGTCGTTGACGTGCACCGGGAGCACATCGCGGTCAAGGAAGCCAAGAAGCTGGGAATCCCGACGATCTGCCTGATCGACACGGACTCGGACCCGGATTTCGCGGACATCCCGATTCCCGGGAATGACGATTCCATGCGGTCGATCGAAGTCGTGCTGAGGCACATGGCCGCCGCCGTCGAAAGCGGGAAGCGCGGCCGGGTCGAAGCGCCTCAGGAGGAGGGGCCGGATGCCGCCCGACGCCGACGTACCCGACGGACCGCGACGGCGCGGGCCGAGACGGACGCGGAGCCGGCCGGCGTAGGCGCCGACGCGGCGCCCGCTGATCGGCCGGCACCGCCTGCGGCACCGACCGGCTCAACGGAGACCGGCGAGGCGGCGCCGCCTGCGTAGGTCCCTCGGAAATCGGTGACAGGCTGCAACGCTGCCCGCCCAGCGGGTGGACTCTTTCGAGAGTGGGAATCAGGTGATAGACCCCCGGCCGGACTGGAACCGGGCGGCGGGCGTGGAACGAGTCTGGCGGCCCAACGATGTGGCCGCCCGACGGTCTGGAGGATTGAGCGAATGGCAACGATTTCTGCGGCACAGGTTCGCGCCCTGCGAGACCGGACGGACCTGCCCATGATGGAGTGCAAGCAGGCCCTCACCGAGTGCAACGGCGATGAGGCCGCCGCCATCGAGTGGCTTCGCAAGAAGCACAAGGGCAAAATGGAGGAACGGGCGGATCGACAGACGGGCGAAGGCCGCATTCACATATTCATTGACGACAACAAGAAGACGGGCGCCATCATCGACCTGCGCTGCGAGACGGCGCCGGTGGCCAAGAACTCGGAATTTGTCGCGTTGGCCGATGCGATCGCCCGCACGGTTGCCGCCCAGGAAGACAAGGCGCCGGACCCACAGGCCGTCCTGAAGGCCGCCGCGGTCACCGCGCCGGGCCGCACGGTAGAGGACCTGCTCACCGAGGTGTACGGCAAAATCCGGGAGAACATGAAGCTGACCGCCTGCCGCAAGGTGACGGGGGGTTACCTCTGCGGGTACGTGCATCATGACGGCAAGAAGGGCGTGCTGATCGCACTGGATGCCGCACCGTCCAACGAGGCGGTGGCGGTGGATCTGTGCCACCATGTGACCTTCGCCCAGCCGCTGGCAGTCACCCGCGACCAGATCCCGGCCGATCGGCTGGAGACCGTGCGCCGCACCGCCCGCGAAGTGGCGGAGGCGGAGGGCAAACCGGCCCAGATCATCGACAAGATCGTCCAGGGCAAGGTCAATGCGTTCTGCGCGGAGAACGCCCTGATGGATCAGGAGCACGTCAAGCCCGACTACGAAAAGAAGCAGGTCGGCGACGTCCTGAAGGCAGCGGGCGTGAAGGCCGTCCAGGACGTGGCGTACCTCAGTATCGGCGGATAAGACCGCCAGGTGTTCCCGGGGCCGAAAGGCCCCTTTTTTTCGCCCCGCGCGGAACGGGCCGTGCGCCGGATCGGCAGGGGCAGGATGTCGCGATCATGGCCAAGCCGAAGTACAACCGGGTGCTGCTGAAAGTCAGCGGCGAGGGGCTGTGCGAGAAGGGCGCCAAGGGGATCGACGGGCCCGCCCTGCAGAAGGTCGCGTCCGAGATCAAACAGGTCGCGGAACTGGGCGTGCAGCTCTGCCTGGTGGTCGGCGGCGGCAACATCGTGCGCGGCGCGGAACTGGCCCGCGACACGCACATCGTGGAAGTCACCGGTCACTACATGGGCATGCTCGGCACGGTCATCAACGCGCTGGCCATCCAGGACACCCTGGAAGGCATCGGCATCGATACCCGCGTGCAGAGCGCCGTGGCCGTCGATCGCGTCTGCGAAAAATTCATCCGCCGCCGCGCCATTCGACACCTGGAAAAAGGCCGCGTCGTGATCTTCGCCGGCGGAACGGGCAATCCGTTCGTCACCACCGACACGTGCGCCGCCCTCCGGGCGACGGAGGTCGGAGCCCAGATCGTCCTGAAAGCCACCAAGGTGGACGGCGTATACGACTGCGATCCCGTGGGGAATCCCGAGGCCAGGCGATTCACACACCTGACCTACAACGACGTGATCGACCAGCGCCTGAAGGTCATCGACGTGAGCGCCGTCGACATGTGCCAGCGAAACCACATCCCGCTGATCGTGTTCAATCTCAACGTGCCGGGCAACATGCGCCGCGCCGTGCTCGGCGAGCCGATCGGCACTCTCATCGATGCGGGCCAGCCCTGAACCCGGCTGCCGCCGCACACGGCCCCGAGCTGCCAATACCGCGGACCCGCGGCCGCCATCGTCAGTTGCAGCCGACCAACCCGAACGGCCACAGAAACCAACTCGTCAGCGCGGGGTTGAAGAAGCCGAAGCTGAACGGCCCGACCGAAAACGCCAGCACGGCGTTGGCCGCCAGGTGAAACGCCAACAGCATCACTGCCAACCGGGCAAAACGGGATTTCATGGATACCGGTTCCTTTCCTGTTCTGTCGTCGCCACAGGCTCCGCAAACCCGCCCGCGTACACCGCCGCGCCCGCTTCCGATGCAGCGACGGGCATCGCGTTGCGCATTCTAGCAGGCTTCTCCGGCCATGCCATGGGCCGGGGCGGCGCGATCACGCATTCATTGACACTGGCGGCGGGGCTGCCTATCGTACCGCCGCTACGGGATTTTGCACGGGCCGACGCCAATTCCTGGAGCGACGCCATGAGCAGGGTGTTCGACAACATATTGCGCACCGTCGGGCGGACTCCGCTGGTCCGCATCAACCGAATCATCGAGGCTCCGGCCGCTGTGTATGCCAAACTGGAGTTCTTCAATCCGCTGTCCAGCGTGAAGGATCGAATCGGGATAGCCATGATCGAGGCGGCGGAAGCCCAGGGACACGTCAACAAGCAGTCCGCCATCATCGAGCCGACCTCGGGCAACACTGGGATCGCCCTTGCCTTTGTGTGTGCGACCAAGGGATACAAACTCACCCTGACCATGCCCGAGACCATGTCTGTGGAGCGACGCACTCTGCTGCGGGCGTTGGGCGCCCAACTTGTCCTCACCCCCGCCGACCAGGGGATGAAGGGTGCCATTGCGATGGCCACGAAGCTGGCGGCGCAGACGCCGAACTCCTACGTTCCGCAGCAATTCAGCAATCCTGCCAACGCGGAAGCCCATCGCCGAACGACGGCCGAGGAAATCTGGGCGGACACGGACGGCAAAGCGGACGTGCTGGTGGCGGGTGTTGGCACGGGAGGAACCATTACCGGCACAGGCGAAGTGTTGAAGAGCCGAAAACCGGCGTTCCGGTGCTATGCCGTCGAGCCGACCACGTCACCGGTCATCAGCCAGGTCCGCGAGGGCAAGGCGCCCCAGCCCGGCAAGCACGGCATCCAGGGGATCGGCGCCGGGTTCATCCCGGAGGTCCTCAACCTCGACGTGATTGACGACGTGGTCCGTGTGGACACGCCGGAGGCTTACACCTGGGCTCGGCGGGCGGCACTGGAAGAAGGCGTCCTTTGCGGCATCTCGTCCGGGGCCGCCCTCTGTGCCGCCAACACGGTGGCCCATATGCCCGAAAACAAGGGCAAAACCATCATTGTCATCCTCGCGAGCGCGGGCGAACGCTACCTCTCCACTCCTCTATACGAGGGCGTGTGAAGACGATCGTTCGTCCGATACCGCCGGCGGGGGCACGCCCGACATCTCCAGGGTGTGTCCGGTAAACCGCGCGGACGCGCGAATCGGGCGCCGCGGCCGTCCGATACTCCACGATGCGTGTTCCAACCTTGCTAGGGCCCGGATCGTATTCTAGAGTTCGTTCGGGCACGCACGGGAGGATTCACTCCCCGGCCCCCCGGGTCGAGGAGCGGCCCGCGTGTGAGGGGAAACGGCAGTGTTCAACGGCGCAGTACAGCTCCGGTCTCACGACATCCCGATCGCCTCCCTGCCGGGCGACGCGGACGGGTTGCGGATCGCGCACATTAGCGACCTGCATCTGCGATCTCTCGACGGCCCGGCCCTGGAAGCGCAATCCCTCCTTCTGAAACTGGACTACCATCTGCTCGTCTGCACGGGCGATATTGCATGCGCCGGGCAGAGCGTCGACGAAGCGGCGGATCTGTGCCGCCGCTTCTTTGAGCCCCTGGCCGAACGGTCCCGTTGCCTGGCCGTGCTGGGCAACCACGACCCGGAGGCCCTTGCCCACGAAACGGGGCTTCCGGTGACGTTCCTGTGCGACGAAGCACTCACCATTCGTGTGGGCCGGTGGATGCTGGCCGTGGCCGGAGTGAACCAGTCCGGCGGTCAGCCGGGCACACCGGACCGGGCAATGGCCCGGGTCGGCCCGGAACAGATGACGATCCTTCTGGCCCACTACCCGTCGACGGTGTACCGAATTCGAGACCCTCGAGTGCGGGTGGTACTGGCCGGTCATACGCACGGGGGGCAGGTCCGACTACCCCTGGTTGGCTGCGTATGGGCCCAGGACCAGATCCCCCTCGGGCTGGTACGCGGGCTGCATATGGTACAAGGACGGTGCCTGAACGTCAGCGCGGGCCTTGGCGTATCCACGCCGCTTCGGTTTCGATTCCTGTGCCCGCCCGAGCTGTCGATCCTGACTTTTCGCCGGGTGGAGGTGTCCGGCGAGACGTCTTCGGATGAGCAACAAAGCAGAACTGGCGAAGCGGGTGTTCCGGAACCGAGCGTGGTTTGACGGACGCTTCTACCGGACGTATACTTCGGGGTACGTGGTAGGATAGGTTGTGCGAGTTATTTCTTTCGCCGCGTGGCGGCACGTGAATCGCTATCATCCTATCGTCCCCGACGACCTATCCGGTGCCACTTCGTCGATAGAGTCGTTGCGGTCTCTTCGCAATGGACAGGTATGTCCAGGGGGGCGAAAGGCCGCGTGGTGGAACCTGAAACCCTTTTTCTGGGAAAACCAAGGCAACGACTGACGTTTCCGGTGGCGCTTTGGCGCCGGCGGGGGGTCGGCTTCGGGAGTGTCCGCAAAATGCGGTCGCCCGACCATCGGGTCATTCCGGAGAACGTTGCGCGAGGTGGAAAAGCCGACTGCGCGGCCGGGCTTGCGCTTTCGGTATGGGATGGAGATTCGCGGGATGAGCATCGACATTCCCAACTACCGGATTCTGGCCAAGCTGGGGAACGGGGCGGCCAGCACGCTTTTCAAGGTTCGCTGTACGCGGACGGGTTCGCTGTACACAGTCAAGAACGTCAAGATCCACACCCCGGAAGACCAGAAGTTCATCGAGCAGCTCAAGGCGGAGTACACGACGGGCAGCCAGCTCGATCACCCTGCCATCCGCAAGGTCCACGAATTGCGTTACGTCCGTCGCCGGCTGCGGATCAAGGCCGCCATGCTGTTCATGGAATACGTGGACGGCATGCCCATGAACGACCAGGAGTTCTCCCGCCCCATTACGCAACTGCTGCGGCTGTTCATCCAGGCCGCCGAGGGCCTGGACGCCATGCACCAGGCCGGCTTCGTCCACGCAGACCTGAAACCCGGCAACCTTCTGGTGACGCCCAGCGAAAAAGTGAAACTGATTGATTTCGGGCAGAGCTGTCCGATCTACACGTCCAAGTCCCGGGTCCAGGGCACGATGGACTACATGGCACCGGAACAAGTGGCACTGAACGTGCTCGACCGGCGGACGGATGTGTTTGCCCTGGCGGCATCGCTGCACCGGATCATCACCGGCCGGCCGATCGCCACGGACATGAACCAGAACATCACGCTTCACTCGCAGGCCCTGCTGGGCAAGCGGGTTGAACTCGCCCAGCCCACCAACGTGGAAGTCCCCACGGTGGTCGCGAAGCTGATCGAAACGTGCTGCGAGAAAGACCCGGCCAAGCGCCTGCCGGACATGCGTGCATTCATCGAGCGGACGGAAATCGCCCTGACGGTGTTGGAGCGCATGCCCGCCCCCGAGCGGACGGCCACCGGCAACGGCCTGCGGGGCTGACGTCCTCTCACCACGCAGATGCAATGAGGGACCGGCCCTCTCCCATGAGACCGGATATCTGGTGTGGGACCAGCGTTCCAGCGCATACAGACTCTGTGAGTGCGGGGGGGGCGGAAGTCCGCCGCACGCATCCGTTCAGCCACGCGCGGCCGCATCCTGAGGCGAATCTTCTGTGCGGGGATGAACCGGCACCTCTGCCACTGGTATCCCGCCGGCTTGGGGCGCGGCGGCGGGAGGTTTGAGCGGTTTGATCCACGAGCGGACACACAACAACATTAGTCCAATGATCAGACCGGCCAGGACTGGCACGACCTCTTCGATGCGGTGATAGATGACGACCCTCATGCCCCTGAAGACCGCGCCCAGGAATATCATGGTGCCGGCGATTGCCAGCCATTTTCGCCGTGACTGGATGAACCGGCCCGTCCTGCCGATCAGACAGAGGCGATAGACCCCGTATGCCAGCAGCAACAAGCATCCCAGGACGTTCAGGCCACCACCCCCAACCGACAAAACCCGCTCGCCGGCTGACATCGGCCTGACGCCCACGGCAACACCCCCCGCCGTCGTGGGCGGCACCCCCTTGAACGACATGAGCACACTATTCATACACCGCTCGTGTTCTCCTTCATATGCGGCAGCCCCGCCGACCACGATTTGGATGGCCGTGTCCGCGACCGCCACCTCGGCCGCGCAGTACGTAAATCGGACGCCGGCCGTGTGGAGCACGAGTCGAGCCCCCTTGCTCGGGCCGCCCTGAATCTGCCGGGGCTCAACGAGCAGCTCGCCGCCCGGTGGAAACGTTCCCCTGAAGTCGTCCGCGGTTAGTTCGCGCGGCGAGAATGCTCTGTGCGCGTCGACGATCAGAATCACCGTCGACGCGGTGTCATTGATCTGCTTTTCGAAATGGTAAAGCGTTGGCGGAGTCGCCGGTTTGCTCGTGAATCCGGGGGGAACTCGGAGGCTGAACTTCGGCCGGTTGTGCTCAATCCGCTGCTGGGCGCAGGCTGCCTCGACCATAGTGAACCCGAGTACGACACACAACACACCTATCCTGGTGTTCATCACCGCGCTCCTTTATTCCGGGCGGCGCACCTGCCGATTCGCCCGAGAACACCTCCACGACCGGAGACCCTCGGCATGCGAACGACGCCACGCCTGCCCCAGCGGGGCAGGGCCGGTGGCGATCTGCCGACAGCCACCCACCGCAATCCGGCACAGACTCCGGGAGCAGGAACCTGTCCGCAGTGTTCTCCGCTCGCTCTGTACAGGCCGATCGGCCACGGTCATTGTATCCAATCCCCGGAGGACCAGGAAAGGTCAGCTGAAGCCGCCTGGTGAAGTTCGGGAGAGAAACGGGCGCAGCAGACCGACTTCGCAACGGCTCGAAGCGAAGCGCACCGACGGACCGGCTCAAGCTGGCCGGGACGAAAGCGCGGGTTGCGTTTGACTCCGACGCTTCAGGTTTGTGGTTCGTCCAGGGGCATCGAGTCCGCTCGATGGGGAATCGGCTTGACAACGATTCCGGTCCCTCATCGCTGGGCATCCGTCTCCTGCAATTCGGCCTGCCTTGCCTTCAGAATCTCGATTGCCTTCTCCCGGGGTATGTCGCCGCAGTCCAATCGGTGAATGTGCGCGTCTCCAAACGGATCGGTTACGCGCACATAGATCTCGCCGTCTTTATCCTCAAACCAGATCTGTCCCGAATCGATCTGCTCCAGCGCGGTCAGGCTCAACGGGAAAGCCGATGGCCGGGCCGACGAACGGTTCCAGTGCCATACGCACAGGACCAGCATCAGAAGCACCGCCATGCAGAGCACCACCTTGACGGAGCGTCTCATACGTCCCTCCTGCGTCCCCAGGACGCAACCGCGCCCGCATCCGAGCTCTCCCGGACGATTCGACGTTCCGGCGGGGCCGGCGGTTCCCCGCAACGATCGGGGGCAGACCACTCGTTCGTATCGTTTCCGGCCCAAACCACTCGGCTCGACGTTCGTCAAGCCACTGCAGTCCGGAGCCTGCAATCCCATCTCTCTCACGGCTCGATTTCCTCGAACGCGATGTAGCCGTCCAGACTCAGTCCGAAATGATAGATGGGGGTCTGCATGTAGCCGGCACGGCCCTCGAAGTAGTACGCGGTGGCGGCATAGGGGCTCATGTCCCAGTCCACCACCGGCTCCAACGCGATGTCGTTCCCGATCGAGAAGACGAAGCGGAAGGGGTCGATGTTGCCGAAGTAGAACTCCGCGTTCGGGGCGAAGGGCGCCCCCCCGAAGTATTTGTCGCCCAACGCGTTGAACTCCGCCCCTTCGTCGTAGAGAAACACGTCTGCGGCCGACGTGTCGACGGGAATCCACCCGTATCCCGGGATCAGAATCTCCGACCACACGTGCCACTGGTCCTCTCCCACGCTCCACCCGCCGACCGCCATACGGGCCGGGATGCCCAGCGCCCGCAGAATCGAGTTGTACAGGCAACTGTAACTGCCGCAGTCGCCGCGGTAGTACGTTACGCCGGCGTGCTCAAGCGAATCTGCCAGAACGTCATCCAGGGTGGCGTCGCGATCCAGAGGGTACGCATACACCATGTGATCCAGCACCCACCAATACGCGCACTGCGCGAGAAGATACGGGTTCTCGGCCTGCTCGCAGCCGTCGCGAATTTCCTCGGCGATCGCGCGCACCGGATCGCTGACCTTGTTGATGCGCTCGCTCCGGGTGTAGAGCACGTATTCCGCCGATTCCGTGTCGTACTGCTCGACCTGGTCCGGATCGATTTGGGTCAGCACGTTGTTGACCTTCAGCGTGAACTCGCCCCGGACTGTGAGCGTCCGGGCCTCGCTGAACTCCCAGTGCGCAATCGTGTTGCCGAAGTCAGGGTCCGTGAGCCAGTTTGTCGGTTCCACGTCAAACTGCGCCTCCGACAGTACTTCCTGGGTCATGGTGTCGCGAGGCACGGCCTGCCACAGATGCCAGGGATCGCCCGCCGGCGCATCACCGCTCGGCTCGATGGTGAACTGGAGCGTCGCCTTCACGGTACGCGTGAACGGCCCCTCGTAGGTCTGGGAATAGTCCGGACCCTCCGGACCCTGTGTCGAATTTCCCCAGTTTGTCGTGCAGGAGATCGAGGCGAGCCCCCCTGCCAACAACACAACCGCCGCCGCTCCCTTTCCACGCATCATGGTAGGTCTCCCGGTTTCGCGTCGTTCAGTCCTGACGATGTCGTCGCCATTATAGACACTCCGCAAGTGTCCGTGACAGAGGACCATGTCTTACGCTACTCTGAGAATGTGCTGGGCGCCATCCCCGTAGGCTTCCGCCTCGGGCATGTTCTGCCCTTGTCCCCTGCCGCTCTGAAAACGCGTTACTTTCATGCAAAATGGCGAGCGATGCGATCTCGGCGTCCTGGAACGAATGCCGCTGGTGGAGTAGGCTGCACGCGCCATGGACCGTCGAAGCGTGCAGTCGGAGCCCGCCCTTCCCCGCCAGGCGTTTCATCACCCGCGGCGGCACGCGGCCGTCCGCACGGATGAATACGTCTACTCCCAGCTCATTCCCTACATCGGGAACAAGCGAAAGCTCCTGCCGCTGATCGCCCGTGGCATCATGCACACCGGGTGCTCGGCCGGAACGTTCGTTGATCTGTTCACCGGCAGCACCGTCGTGGCCCGGCTGGCCAAGACCCTGGGCCTGCGGGTGGTCGCCAACGACTGGGAACCGTACGCGTACGAAATCGCCCGGGCCACCGTGGCCCTGAACGCCGCGCCGCCGTTTTCCGATCTGGGCGGGGCCGCGGCCGCGTTCGACACGCTGAACCGGCTCCGTCCCCGCCGCGGCTACGTGGCCAGGCACCTCTGCCCCGCCGATGACGACCATCCGGACCCCGAACGCGAGCGGATGTTCTTCACCCAGGCCAACGGACGCCGGATGGACGCCATGCGCGAGCAGATCGCCGCGTGGGAAAGCGCCGGCCAACTGCCGGCCGACGAACGAGCGTTCCTGCTGGCGGCATTCGTGTACGCGGTGAGCTACGTCAGCAACACCAGCGGCGTTTTCAAGGGGTTTCACTACGGGTGGGGCGGCAAGACCGGCACGGCCCTCTATCGCATTCTCAGTCGCATCATGCTCAGCCCGCCCGCCACCTGCAACAACGGGCAGGCCAACGTGGCGCTGCGCGAGGACGCCCAGGCACTCGCCGCCAACCTGCCGGGCATCTGCGGGCACCGGCCCGACATCGTCTACATTGACCCGCCGTACAACCAGCATCCGTACGGCAGCAACTACCACGTGCTCAACACGGTGGTGTTGTGGGACAAGCCGCCGCTGAACCCGACCATCCGGGTCAACGGACGCAAGCACAACAAATCAGCCATCCGCACGGACTGGCGGACCCAGCGACGCTCGCCGTACAACGCCGCGGCTCGGGCGCTGCCCGCGTTTGAGGAGCTCATTACGGCCATCGACGCCCGATGGATTCTCGTTAGTTACAGCACGGACGGAAATATGCCGCTGGAGGAGCTTCTGGCCGCACTGGCCCGGCGCGGCGACCTGACCGTCTTCACTCAGCGGTACAAACGATACCGCGTCAGCACACCCCGCATGTCCCCCCGGCCGCACACGGTGGAATTCCTGGCGGTTGTGGACACCGCCGGCCGCCGCTCCACCGGACAGGTCTCCGGATGGCTGAACACTATCCGGAATGGCGCCTTCGCCTGAAGAAACCGCAATGCCGGCACTCGCCGCCGGCAACGCCCGCGCTGGGGGTTTTCGGGCCAGTCGGCTACAATCGGGCCATTCGCGGGGCGTTGGAATTGCCGGGCGGTTCCTCCGGCCATCCGCCCACCGCGGCGCTTCACGGAAACCCGGAGGCCCTCATGGACGCGTTCACGCTGGAGCGATTTAGACAGTTGCCGCAGAGCCCCGACCGCTTCTTCGTCGGCGGAGTGCTCACCGACGAGGACTTCGGGCATTTGCTGGTTGAAGGCGAGGCGGGCGCCCGGCTCGCGACGTGGATCGGGCCGCCCGGGGTCTCCACGCCCGCGCCCAGGCTGGTCGGCCCGGGCGATGACATTGCCGAGGTGCTGTTTGACGCGCTGGTGGATTGGGTCCTCGCGAAGGACGGCCCCGGGTTCCGTCCGGTGGAGGTTCGATTCAGCGATCCGGCCCTGGCCGACGCAATGAGGCCGCGGCTACTGACGGTTGGCATTCCGTGCGCGGTCGGCGAGATGTTCGACCGTCTGCGTCAGCGACTGGTGAACGAGGTGATTGCGCCGGGAGGGTGGCTGACGCCCCATGTTTCCGGTCCGCTGACCGGCCGAAACGTCACCGTGGAACACATGCGTTCCTTCGCCGAGGCCGGACGATTGTACCACGACGCGGCGCCGTGGAGGCAGCTCACCAACGAAGACCTGATCGAGGTCCGTCATCCCAAGCCGCCCGCCGGGTTTCGTTACGTCTGCGTTCTGGGTGACGGGGAGGACGTGTACGGGGCGGCCTTCTTCCGGACGGTCCGGGATTTCGCGGAATCACTCAACGGCGCCGACCTCATGGACGCGCAGGAGCTTACGGCAGGCAAGTGGTGCCTGATGTACTGCGAAGCGGACCGGATCACGGAGGATGACGCGGACCTGTGGGCGGAGCATCAGTTGCCGCTATCCGACGCCGGCCGGTATCCGATCGTTTTGATGTGCGATCCGACGGGGGACTTCCGCCGGCCGGCCGCACGGCAATTGGAGTTCATCACCGGCCTGCTGCACGCCCTGGCCGCGACCAGCCCGGCTGATCTGGACGGAGAGGAGTGGACCGCACGCAGCCCGGGCACGGACGGCCCCGTCGAATATCAGTTTCGACTGGTGCCTACGCAGACCCTCAACCGCTGCATTCCGCCGGGGATCGCGGACCTGCCGGAAAACCTGCGGCGACACCTGGAAAGTGCGATCGCGCACGCCGAGCGAGAAATGGAACGCCGGAAGCCGCGCCCCCCCAGACAGATGGAACGCACTCTGCAGGGACTCGGAGACAATCCTTTCTTGTCGAACGCGATTACCCCGCTGGAGCAGGCGCAGGATGTCATGTATGAGGCTTGGGCCGAGCGTGGCCGCCGGCGACGACGCATGGCGGAGAAGGCCCTCGCGATCTGCCCCGATTGCGTCGATGCCTACGTGGCCCTGGCGGAAGCCAAACGAAACGACGAGGAGGCGGTCGAGCTTTATCGGAAGGGGCTCGATGCGGGCGAACGATCGCTTCTGCAGGACGAGATTGAGCAACTCCAGCCCGGCGATCTCTGGACGCTCGTTCGCGCTCGATCCTTTCTGCGGGCGCTGGCGGGCCTGGCGCATCGTCTGTGCCGGCTCGGCCAGTACGACGAGGCTGTGAAACACTACCGCCGCTCCCTCTGGCTCGACGCCGAAGATCATCACGGCGCTCGATACCACCTCGCCGGCTGCCTTCTTCAATTAGGCCGCGATCGGGAGCTGCGGAAGGTGATTGACGAATACGGCGACCCGCACGAGGCGTACTGGCTCTACCTGGACGCTCTGATGGTCTATCGAATGGAGGGCGATACGCCCCTCGCACGCAAGCGGCGTGCCCAGGCCGTTCGCGCCAACCGGCTCGTGGCCGACGTTCTGCTGGATCGACTGGACGATCTGCCCGACCACGTCGGCGGCGAATCGGACGGCGACGGCAGCGTGTTCTGGCATGAGGCGGACGACATCCTCGAGATGGTGGCCGAGCGCTGGGTGGACACGCCGGGCGCCTTGGACTGGCTCGGCAACCAGAAACCCCACTAATACCCTCTCGCAGCGATCCTGGGCGGGCCGGAGCTTCCTGCCGCTCAAGTCCCACGCTGCGTATCCCGAAACATCCTTGTCCAGGGTGGATGGGCACTTGGTGCATCCGATAATGCGCCGTCCGGGCTGCATCCCTGTCCCCCGGGGAGCGCGCGGCTTCGGACCGGCGCGGCACAGGAGACATCCCATGCGCATTCTGATCGTGGTTCTTGGCGGAATCCTTGTGACCGGCTGCGGCCAATCTTCAAACAACGGAAGTCGCGGCGTTCTCGATCGCCTTGCGGCCCTGCCCGACGAAAACGGCAACGGCCTGGCGGACATCCCCGTACCGGACGGCGTCGAGCCCGCCCAAGCCGTCGGCCTCTACCTTGCGAGCGACATCACCCGGCCAGAGGCGGAGGCACTGGCCCGGGTCGAC
The DNA here is from genome assembly GCA_016929015.1 of Phycisphaerae bacterium. Classification (GTDB taxonomy): domain Bacteria; phylum Planctomycetota; class Phycisphaerae; order UBA1845; family UBA1845; genus JAFGJQ01. The sequence goes on from JAFGJQ010000219.1 coordinate 36,125, forward strand.
GTTCCTGCAGCGGTCGGCAACTTGGTGGACATCCGGGCCGACATCGTGGTCGAGCTGGAATACGCCGACGACGTAAAGGATCGTCTGCGAGGCAGCCGTTCCATCGGCCCGTTCGAAATCGCTGCGGAGGCGGAATGCCCCCTGGCCGTGGACTTTCGCATCGGCCTGGTGGCGGAACTGCCCCTTGTGGGCGACCAGCACATTCGCGACATCGGTCCATACCGCTTCGAGCGCGACACGCCGGGCGGGTTTGAATGCGGGTCGGTGATCGCCGTCGAGACCACCATCAACAGCAACGGCGAGCCGGTTGTGCAGAAGAGTGTTCAGCCTCTGGACACGTTTGTTCCGGGTGAGTAACGCCGGCAATCCCGCACGGTACGCCTCGCCTGTCCGAACCGGCTTGCACGCCGTATGATGCGGAGATGCTGCAAATCGCCGCACCCCGCTACACAAAGGTGCCGTTTCCTCCCTATTCGTTCGTCCCGGGGCGGGATCCGCACCCGCACAACAACCCTGCGGGACATCGGTTTGACGCTGCGGCCCTCACCGGCGGCCCGGTCGAGTTGCCGTCGCCCGCGCGGTGGCGAGAGAGCACGCCCTACCTGCTGGGGTGTGATCTCTACAATCACGCATTCTGGTGGGAGGCGCACGAGGCGTGGGAAACGCTGTGGCGGTTGACCGACCGATCCGCCGCGCAGGGTCGGTTCTTCAAGACCCTGATTCAGGTGGCAGCCGCGCACCTGAAACTGCACATGGGCAACGCTCCGGCCGCGAATGGCTTGATCACGCGGGCGCAGCGCAACGCGCAACACACGCACGCCGCGGCGTCAGTACTGCCATACATGGGCCTGCACCTGGACGAATGGATGCTCGCCGTACGGCGGTACTATGACAACTTCCTGCAAAACAAGGGCATGGAGCTCCAACACAATCCATCGACCTATCCGTTTCTGCGACTGATCTGATACCAAGCCCGGTCCACTCACCACGTCACTGACCCGCTCGTCGCGCGAATCGCTCGTCCTGCATTGTGATGTCCTTGGAAATCACAGCACGTGAATCTGTGAAATTACAGCCGCACTGACAGGCAACGCTTTGCAATGCAACAGGTTACGAGAGTCATGGTACAGCCGGTGAGAACTGCGATGTGGATGCAGGAATATCCTGTGAAGTTCTCCCTTCTTAACACGGTTCTATGTTGCTGTCGCCAAGCCATTTCCCCCAGATACCGCTCGTTTTCCAATTCCTCTCAAGATTATCAGTACTGGCAGCCGATACTTTATGGATAAGGAATGGTATTATCGGGCGTTGTGCGCCGCCCGTGTCCTGGGTGGCCGGCGACCTGGATGCAATTGTATCAGTACTGATTCCAAACGCATTGGAGCCCCACCAATGAGAATCCTCGCCATCACGAACCAGAAAGGTGGTTGCGGAAAAACCACCATCGCCATCAACTTGGCCGCCTCCCTCGCGCGCGAGGGCCGGCGTGTCTTGCTCGCCGACCTGGATCCGCAAGGGCACTGCGCTCTGGGCATGGCCGTTCCGGACGAACAGATCGATCTGAGCATCCTGGATTGCCTGCTCGGCTCGCTTCGCGGCAACTTGGTTGAGCTTTCGCGAATCACCTGGCAGATCACACCGTCGCTCGACTTGGCGCCCTCACGCTCCGACCTCGCCACGTTTGAGCCGACGGTGGCGGGCCTGGAAAACGCGGACTGCCTGCTCGCGGACATGCTTGCCGGCGTGGCGGGGATGTACGGCTACATCATCCTGGACTGCCCGCCGCACGTGGGGCTGCTCACGCAGAACGCCTTGCGGGCCGCCACCGACGTGATCATTCCGGTGGACACCGGGTACTTCTCGCTGCAAGGTCTCACCAAGCAGTTGGATACGATTACCGCGCTCTATCGGGGGCGGCAGATGGCCCCGCGCGTTCGCATTCTGCCGAACCAGTACGACGTGCGAACAAAGCTGGCCCGCGAAATCCTGGCGGAAATGCGCACGCGGTTCGGCGAGCAGGTCATGACCACAACGATCAACTTCAACACGAAACTCAAAGAGGGCGCGAGCTTCGGCCAGCCCATCACGGAATACGCTCCGACCAGCATGGGCGCACGAGATTTTCGGAACCTCGCCCGGGAAATCATTGCCCAGGAGGCCGCGGCCGCTGCGGATGCCGACGTGCTGCTGGCATCCGCCAATCGCCTGGCGGCTGACGCCGAGCGGTTGCTCGCGTCCAGCGCGCCGCTGATCGGCGGTCGCCCGCGCGAAACGCAGCCGGCGGCCGGCCACCAGGAAATCCAGGCGAAAATCGACCGGGTGTACGGCATCCGGCAGACCAACCAGGGCGTCGAGGTGTGCCTGCACTATCCGGGGGCGAACCGCGTGGAACTGGCGGGAGACTTCAACAACTGGGATCCGTCGGCCACGCCGCTCCAGCGGACCACGGGCAACGGAGATTTCGAGGCGCTCCTGCGGTTGGCCCCCGGGCGGTACAGCTACCGCCTTGTCGTGGACGGGCGATGGATGCACGACAAGAGCAACCCGCAGGTCGAGACAAACGAATTCGGAGAGCTGAACTCGGTGCTGAACGTCTCCTGATCCGCTCGATCGAATCCGACTCCCCGCGCGAGCGTCGAGGGCCGTATGCCCTTCGACGCTCGCTTTATGACGGGACCCAGCGCCGTGCCAATCGAGCGAGGCGGACGGAACGGCTCCGTCGTCGTGGGCCGCCCGCCCCCCAAACCGCCCGACGTGCGATCGCCTCCGACCCCACCTCGGCCGCGTCCGTCAGCACGCATCCGTCAACCACCGCGCGGTCCGCCACGCGCACGTGGTTCCAGATGACCGACCGGGTGATCACCGCATCTGACCCAACGGTGCAGTCCGATCCGATGATGGCCGGTCCCACGATCAGCGCACCCGCGCTCACACGGGCCCCGCCGCTGACCAGCACCGGACCCAACAGACGCGCATCCGGGGCCACATGGGCCGACGCCGCGACAAGCCCATCGCCGGATCGACGAAACCCGAACGCGACGCGCTCCGTCGCGACGAAATCCTGCAGCAGTTGCTGATTGGCCCGCAGGTACGAGGCCGTGTCGTACACGGGGATCACACTTCCAGCCGGAACGGGATAGGCGGCCACCCGCTCACCGCGACGGTGCAGACTGGGAATCAGCGCTTCCTTCAAATCGTGATAGCCCTGTGAGGACACGCCCTCCAACACTCGCCGAGAGATGACGTACACGCCGGCGGGCGTGCGGGCCGTCCCGTTTGATGCGGAGTCCGCCGGGCCGCGCAAGGCCACCGTCATGGCCGCACCGCTGTGTTCGTGGGCCGCCAGCATGGCCGCCAGGTCCAGACGCGGAATCACGGTTCCGTATGCCAGCACCAGCGTGGACGCCTCGCAGGTGACTGCCGCATCCCGCGCACAGCCCGCCGGGCCGCGCGGAATCCGATCCTCGCTGAACTGGATCGAGCATGCCGGCGCGGCGTTCCCGGTGACCGCCGTGCGGAGTGCGTTCGTATCGCCGTTTCCACACACGGTGACGCATGAGATGCCCGCGCCCGTCAGCCAGTCCAGTGTGTACTGCACGACAGGCCGGGCCATCACAGGCCAGAGGGGGCGGGCCAAAACCCGGTCGAGTGGGTCTTCCGCCCAACTGTGAACGCCTGCGAGTATGACGCCTCGAACCGCCGGACTACCCGCCGGGCATTTGCAGCGATTTGCTGAGGAACCCAATACACGGAGCCTGCTTGTGTCCCTTGCCCGCGCCTCCTCCATTCTTCATACTCCTGTCGACCGCCTCCGCGCAACGGAAGACGGCGTGCTTCCCCGGGAGGACCCAATCACTCGCCCCACTCGCGGCGAGCCCGGCCCTGCAGGGCCCGCTCCGGATCCTCCAGCCCATTGACCCGTCGGCCGCGCCTCCGGACGCGGCACCTCAGGTCTTCGATTTGCTTCCGTTCAACCGATTCCGAGGTGCAGTGTTCCCCGAGAAATCGTTGCCGCCGCTTCCGCTCGCGCGAACCCGCACGACGCGGAGCGGTGCACAGTATCCGTCTATCCGTTGGCAAAACGTCAGCCCGAACGCGACCATTCTAGCAGGGCAGAGCCGGGAACTCCAGAGCGCGACCGACAAAAACCGAGCTTCAATCGTACTTTGCGCCCCGGGTCGAAGACGATCGGGCCGCATCGGCCGCCGTCGGCGTTGGAACGCGGCATGGAGCCGGGTCGCCGATCAATCGGTCACGTGATATTCGCGGCGCAGGCGGGCCAGTTCCGATTTGAGCTTCGTCACCACGTCCGCATAGGCCGGGTCGCTGTAGACGTTCTTCAGCTCATCCGGGTCCTTGACCAGATCGTACAGCTCCCACTCGTCCAGTTGATAGAAGTGGATGAGCTTGTGGTGCGGCGTGCGAACGCCTTCGTGTCGGTTCACGGCGTGCTCGGCCGGGTACTCATAGTAGTGGTAATAGACGGACGTCCGCCAGTCGGGCGGGGTCTGCCCCTTCAACACCGGAACCAGGCTGCGCCCCTGCATGTCCGACGGAACGGGCACGCCGGCAAGGTCGAGGAAGGTCTCCGCAAAATCCAGGTTCTGGCAGAGTTCGTCGTTGACCATGCCCGGCTTGATCGCGGCCGGCCAGCGCACCAGCAGCGGCATGCGGAACGACTCCTCATACATGAAGCGCTTATCGAACCAGCCATGCTCGCCGAGGTACCAGCCCTGGTCCGACGTGTAGAGGACGACCGTATTGCGGGCCAGGCCCGTCTTGTCCAGGTAGTCCAGAAGGCGGCCGACGTTCTCATCGACGGAGGCCACGCAGCGCAAATAGTCTTTCGCATAGCGCTGGTATTTCCACTTCACCAGGTCCTTTCCGGTAAGGTTCGCCTCCTCGAAGGCCTTGCGGATGGGGTCGTAATAGGCATTCCACGGCACGAGTTGCTCTTCGGTCAGGCCCTTCGGCGTGGTGAGCTTCAGGTCGAGCTTCGTGATGTGTTTGGCGATGGTCATCTCCTGCGTCTTGGCGGCCGTGCCGCGGCCGGCCCAGTCGTCAAACAGCGTGTCCGGCTCCGGAATGACCACGTCGTCGTAGAGCGTCAGGAACTTCGGGGCCGGCTGCCAGTTACGGTGGGGTGCCTTATGGTGGCACATGAGCATGAACGGCTTGCGGGCCGTACGGGCCTTGTCCAGCCATCCGAGTGCAAGATCGGTGATGATGTCGGTCGTGTACCCGGGATGCTCGACCTTCTCGCCGTTGCGGATCATCGTCGGGTTGTAGTACGGCCCCTGGCCGATGAGGATTTCCCAGTAGTCGAAGCCGGTGGGATCGCTCTTGAGGTGCCATTTGCCGATCATGGCCGTCTGGTAACCCGCCTTCTGCAGAAGCTTCGGGAACGTCTGCTGGGCGCCGTCAAACGAATCCGCGTTGGTCTTCTGCCCGTTGACGTGGCTGTGCTTGCCCGTCAGGATCACCGCCCGGCTGGGGGCGCAGATGCTGTTCGTGCAGAAACAGTTAGCGAATCGCACGCCCTCTTTGGCCAGCCGGTCGATCTGCGGCGTCTGGTTCACCCGGCTGCCGTACGCGCTGATGGCCTGCGCCCCGTGGTCGTCCGCCATGATGAAGATAATGTTCGGCCGGGTGTCTTTGGGCTCTTCCGCGACCGCGGCCCGGGCCGCTGCAACGGACAGCATCAGTAGCCCCACGCCTGTACATATCGAACGCCACATGCCTGTTCTCCCTTCGGAACCGATCGCCCGCGCTGCCGGCCAACGCGGACCGGCCTGGAATGACGGACAGTACGTCTCCGGGGCCGGATGTCAACAGCCGCGACGGCAGGCTGTGGGCTGTAGACTACAGGCGATAGGCTCGTTGGACCCTGCTGGACCGAGATTCCCACCTGCCCCTGACGCCGCGCAGCGGTGTCCGGGGTCTCGGTCCACCCTCCGCAGGAATCCCTCCTGCCTCTGACGCCGCGCAGCGGTGTCCAACGTCCCGGGACCCAAACGGAGTCAAGACTCGTGGTGACGGGCCAGGTCCGGCCGCACCGGCTGCTCTGACACGGCACTCATCAGGCGATCAAGCACCTGCTTCTCCGCCTCGTCGACGGTGCCGTCCGCCCTGGCCACGGCGTTGAGACACGCGATGACCAGCCGCTCTTTTCCCCGGCCCCTGAACCTCTCGAGTTTGGCGTACGCGCCGTCGTAGAGTTGTCGGTATTGTCCCTGCTTGACCTGCGAAACGAAACCGTTCATTCGCTGGTCGATTTCGCGTGCAGACCAGGGGCATTTTACGATCCGCATCACTTCGTGAACATGCATCCGCTCCGACTTGGACACGCGACGGTCTGAGACCATCACGCAGCACAGGGCGTCCATCAGCGCATCGAATAGTGCCTCATCGTTGGGGATTGACGTTCGAGCGGCCGGCTGTTCGTCCGGCTCTTCCTCGTCATCCCCTCGCCAGGCGCCGAAAAGAAGGTCGTCATCGAAGTGCGAAGCCGCCGGAGCGCTGGATGCCTCCGCAACGCCGCCCGGGACGTCGCCGAAGGGCTCGCCGCCGGCCGGCGGATCCCGGCCCACGAGCGTGCGCAGCGAGGATGTTCTCTCGCGTGACTCACGCCGCTGCCGCGCCTCGCTCCTCTCTTCCGCGAGTTTGACGAACGCACCGAGTACAACAAACGCTACGACGATGACAAGAAGAGGTGGAAAGGTGTAGGAGAGCGGCTTCCTGATTCGGCTCTCCGGTACGCCGGTCGCCTCGGCAATCTCGGCCGGCTCACAAACATGGAGTGCCTTCTGTTCTTCGGAGTAGATGCAATACTTGCCGTCCCACGTCCAGAACGCCAGCCAAAACACCCCGACGTGCTCGCATCGATAGCCGATTCGGGCATCCGAGACCTGCTTCTTGACGGGCGAATCGTCCGGGATGTCCGCAATGTCTATCACCTTCTCACCCCTCGTGAGGAGAAGCACGCCCCGGATCGCCTGGGCCTTCGACGTGACGGTCAGCAGAATAAGCATGACCAGCGACAGCGTTGCGGGAATCGATTGCACAGACATGCGTTGCCTCCGTGTGCCGGACGTGTTCGCGAACACAGCACATCTGCAAGAGTTGCCTGCCGCATCGGCAGCGGCAGGGGATTCACCGGGCGGCGGTTCTCCCGATGGTGATGCCGGTCCAATTGTCTCACTGTTTCGGCCGGACTTCAACCGGCTTGAGCCCGCATTCTCCGACCGTCAAATGGGAACCGCCCGTCTTGTCCGAGCGACCTGCCTGATCCAACCGGCGAGACACCCTCGTTCCGACAAACCACGCCCTTGGGGTCACCTCACGGGTCCACCGTGATCGTCCGGTTGTGCCGAACGGCGTACGAGGGCACCCGCTTTCGGACCAGCGCAACGGGCATGACAACGCCCCCGCCCGTTCATCTTCCAGGCACCACTCTCGATTTTGCGGTGTACACGTACGCCGCGTAGGGCGGCGGGTGTGGCAGATCACGGAAGGGTATTCGCTCCTGGCTCAACATTCCTGCCGGCACAAGGAATGTGGATGCCAACAAGCGTGTTCCCGAACAGGCTGACGAGACTCTGCGGAAGACTGGCGTGGAGACTGAAGTCCCACTGCATCCGTTTCCCCCACCCAGATGCGTGCAACTCGGCACCTGCCGCCTACGACCACGCGCCCTGCCGCCCCGCGCATCACCTGATCCGCTCCGATGAGGAAGTCCGCCTCGGCCGCCGCTGCCCGCTTGACCGAGATTTCCACCTTCCCTGGATGCCGCGTAGCGGTGTCCAAGATCCTGCGGGCCCGGAGCGTGCGTTGCATACCAGCCCTTCGCGACTTCCACGCCAGGCCGGTTTCCCACCCGCCCGCGCCCTCTGCCCCGATTTCGTGGTCCGTCGATCCCTCTCCCCACCGCGCATCGCGTTGCTTCTTGGCGCCACGCTGAGTGATTGGCCTCAGAGTGACGGAGCGTGTCGGTGACATTTGCCCCAAAATGGCCGGCCAGTCTGATAGTTCCGCTTGATCCTGCGGATGCTGTGTGGTATGGTTTAGCTACAAACATCTGGCGGAGCGGCACAAGCGGACTCTCCTACGGAGGGGATTCTGCCCTTTCTGATTTTTCGCCGGGCCGTGTCGGGGAGCCAGGATGTCCACCGCGTGGCAGTTTCTATTTTCGCGCAAGAGGAGTGAATTCAACGGAGGGGTTCTGCGCCCCGCGCAGCGCGTCTGCGCCCCCCACCCCTGACGCCAGCGAAAGCGTAAGGGGCCCGTTTGTAACGACAAGACAAGGCGTGCCCAACCATCTGCGTGGAAGGTGCGCGCTCAGTTTGGGCTGACACTGGTTGATTCGCCGTCGGCCATAGTGTCGGAGAGGTTCTGCTGTCTTTGAGCAGGCGGATCGATCTGACCCGTCAATCGCGTTGATGCGACGAAGTAACGGAATTGCCTGCCTGGTTCGGAGGATAGTGCCATGACCTGCTTTCGCAAATCTCTGTGTGCCGTTCCGGCGATGCTCCCTGCGATCATAGTCCTGCCAGTGCTCTCTTCAGTCTCTCGTGCGTTGGCCGAGGATCGTGTGTGTGAGGGCTGCTGGCCGAACAGTGACCCTAAAGCGTGCCAGTACCTCGATTGTGAGAGCATGGATCTTGAATGTTGCCTGAACACGGTCGACGGTTGTGGATACTGTTGTTGTGCAGGCTGTTGTCATTACGAGACAACTTGGATTGGTGATTTGTATGGGTGCATGCCTGAGAATTGGACTTGCTGTGGCTATTTGGGCATGCCGCCCGGTGCCAAGTGCTGCGACGAGAACTACAACTGGTGGTGTCCAGCCGGACACACGTGTTGTCTGGGCCAGGGTTGGGGGGGAGACTGCTGCCCGGATGCGTCCCACCAGTGTCTGGATGATCCGTTCGTCGAAGGCAAGCACCTGTGCTGCGACGGTCTGCAGAGCACCATTTGCATCAGCGGTACCTCGTCGGGAAACCCGCACGCCATCTGTTGCGAAAGCGGTGTGTGCTGCGGTTTTCCTGGTGATCAACAGTGCTGCCCGGTAACCTGGCCTGTCTGCCTTGAGGTGCCTGAGACGGACTCTCAGATGTGCTGTTTTCCGGGCAGCGTTGATGTCTGCTCGACCGGTGTGCCCTCTCTCGGCTACGTGTGCTGCGACCAGGAGTGCTGCGGGGATCCGCATCATGAGCGTTGCTGCGCGCTCGGCCTTGCCGAATGCTGCAACAACACGACTTGTTGCATGCTCGAGGATGTGTGCTGCGGCGACGGCCCGAATCCGGAGTACCCCGGCTACTGCTGCTCTCCCGGCGCTCCCGAGTGCTGTCACGGCACCTGTTGCTCGACGGTAGACACGTGCTGCGGCGACGGCCCGAATCCGGAGTACCCCGGCTACTGCTGCTTGCCCACCGAGCCCACCTGCTGTTACGGCGACTGCTGCAGACCGGAGGAGATGTGCTGCGACGACGGTTCGAATCCGGAGCACCCCGGCTACTGCTGTTCCTCAACCAACTCCCAGTGCTGCTATGGAGCCTGCTGCAGCACGGAGCAGACCTGCTGCCATGATCGTCCAGACTCGGCGGCCAACGGCTACTGCTGCTCAGTTTCCAAGCCGCAATGCTGTCAAGGTACCTGCTGCGAGGCAGAAGCGACCTGCTGTGACGACCGTCCGAATCCGGCGGACCCCGCGTACTGCTGTTCATCTGCCACGCCCCGATGCTGTCACGGCGCCTGCTGTGAGAGCGAAGATATATGCTGCGACGACGGCTCGTGCGCAGACGACACGTGTGAGATTACGGGCCCGGAGCAGGTCTCACTGTGTCCGGGCGTGTCCGTTGAGATTGAGTTTGGGGTGACCTGCCCCTGCGATGGCGAGCAGGCGACGATTGCCGCAGATCCGCTGCCGCCGGAGTTTATCACCGTGGGCTCTGCGGTCGTCGCGTGTCCCGGCGGCGTGGCGACGATCACCGTCACAACGGATGCCGACGCGCCGCGGGGTTCGCACTCCGTCACGTTGGTGGTACGAGGGGCCGGCGACTCGGAGTGTTCGAAGGGGTTGACCGTAAAGATCGTCGGCCCGGACATCCAATTCGGGACGTTGAGCGAGGAGGAGGAAGAGGCGCCGGGTGGACTGGTGGCCCTGAACGACGATGACGACGACTACCCCAACTGCCAGCCGGACCTGGAGCAGACGCAGCCGCTGCAGCATGAGGTCGAGCACGAGAACGACATCAAGAAGCTCACGCTCACCGTTGACGGTTATGAGTCCGCCGGGACCGTACGCCTGGAACACCCGGAGGGCCAGGACAAGATCAAGGTGTACAGGCGGCTTTCCCCCGGCAGCGACACGCTCGTCAGGATGGCCAGTTGGCCGAAGGTCTGGTCCTCGGGCACATTCACGAATCCCACAACGCTGTTCGTGGAAGGCGTGGAACTCAGCGACGGCCCGCGCGACGTCGAGCTGGAGTTGTGGTATGAGCCTCCCGTGGGTGATTCCTGCGTGGATAAGCTCAAGCTGACCGTCGACACGCTGGATGCGGACGTGGACAGCGACAACACGTCGGGCGCGTATGATTTCCCGCCCGGCCGCACGGATTATGAAGACCAGATCGAGGCCGATCCGACGCACCCCGGGCGGCTTGTCCCGCTGAATGACGACGATGACGACGGCGACGGAATCTTCGACTGGGACGACGGCTCGGACCGTGACGGCGTAGAGGCGACGGACGACGACGTCAATACGCAAGAGGATGACTTCGTCAAGGTCGTCCTGCAACTGCCGAAGGCCGAATGCGCAGGGTCGAGCATTCAATTCGAGTTCGCCTGGAATGAGGAAAGCCAACCCGCCGCCGTGGCACTCTGGGGCCGGCCGGGTCACGAGGCCCGTCCTGAGGAGAATGATCGACTGAAGCCGGGGAACGTCTACTTCGTGGACGACCTGCCGTACTACGACCCGGACACGCGCATCATCCAGTTGTGGGTCGAGGGGCTTGCCTCCGGGATGCGGACCGCGCTTAGGTTCACGTGGGCGGGTGCAGGTCCCTCTGCCGGCGCCGTGGTTTCTGACACCGTGTTTGTGACCGTGGTGGAGCGAACGAGACTGCGCGCTCCGTACACGGGTTCGATCCACTCGCTTCGGGCCGCCTCCATGGATCTGCCGCACGGCGAAATCCTGAACGCGGCCTTTCCGAAGGCGGCGAGCACCGAGCTGCCCGAATCGCAGGAAATCCGGGTCTGGGTGGACACCGTCCTGGGCGAGCCGTGGGACCGCAGCGTGTTGCGCATGTACTGCGGCATCGACGGCAGCGATTCCGAAATCGATCTGACCGACCACACGGAGTATGCGTCGGCGTGCGAGGTGGTGCCCGATTCACAGGAGCCCTGGCCCTGGCGATTCTCCTTCCGTGCCGTGGCGACAAAGACGCTCGCTCCAAGGTGCTTCGTGGTCCACGTGTCGTACGGCGACTCCTGCGGGGCGGACTCGCGGTGGGATACGTACGTATTGTGCGTCGAGCCGTTCACCGCCGAGCACCTGGGTATCGAGGATGAGAGCCAGTTGTTCCTGGCGGGCGTGCCCCTGCTGGACGTCAGTGTCGGCGCGGCGTCGTTCACCCTCCGGAGCGGTGTGCCGGCCGGGAAGATCGGCCAGGCGTACGTGCGCCGCACGAAACACTGCTCGAACGTATATCGATATCGGATCGTCTTCCCGGACGGCGTGGAACAGACGTTTCTGCCGCATGACGACCAGTTCACGCTGGGGGATCCGGTGTACGCCAAGAGCGCAGATAGCGAAACGCCGTACGGCACACCCTGCTCCGGTCATCTTCTGGGTTTCCACGTGGGGGGCACGGGCGGTGACGTGTATGATCCTGACGGCACCCACTGGTATGCCCCGGTACGGCTCGCCTTTCCGACTCCTCCGCCCGGCCACTACGCCCCGGGATATGAGGAGCTGGCCTGGATCCAGTACCGTCGTCCGCTGGACCTGGCGCCGGACAATCCCGCGTGCACGCAGTACATCTACGACACCACGCCTCTGACGCCGCGAAGTCGGGTCGTGAAGATCCAGGACGGGCTCGGCCACTGGATCCAGTTGGGACGTGACGCCGGCTCGGCGGTCGTTACGAGCATTACGACGTCGGATGGCCGGAGCTGGGCCATTCAAAGCGACGACCATGGTCGGGTGGTCGGAATCGTCCCGGGCAGCGGCAAGGGCGCGCGCTACTTCGCCTACGGCGACCCCGAAAACGAGGCAGTCCGGGACCGCATCACGCAGGTGGGCCTGTCGCCCGGCGACGGGGAAAACGTCGGGGACATTCTGTACGGGTTTGTCTACGGCGCCGACGGCGACCTTGCCGAGGAATGGCACTTTGCCGACGGGCAGCTTCGCCGGGTTGCCCAGCACATCAGGGACGAGGAGCTTCGCGCGCGCAGGGACTACTTCGGCCCGGGAGCGAACGATTACCGACTCACTTGCTTGTCCTATGACGGTGATCTGTGTTCGCGTCTGGCCGGCGTCACGACGTACAGGAATCCCGGCGGGCAGGGCGCGCCCTGCACTACGTCGTACGCCTACAACGCGTCGATGAAGGTGAATGTCATTCAGACGGTGACGCTCCCGGACCAATCCACGATTACGTACGCCTATGATCGGCCGGGCGGGATCCCCTATATCGAGCTGGGTCTGCGGCGCAAGGCGACGCGGACCAAGGGGGGAAGCTCGCTCACGACCTACGACGTGGATTACGAGTTTCTTTATGACGCAGCACCGCCCACGCTTTTCTATCTGCCGCGGATCATTGCGCGACGGGACGGCCGCGGGGCCGTATCGCAGGTGAACTACGACTACGAGAACGGAGGCCAGGATGAGAATTACGACGGCCTGACTGGCGAGTTCGGCAACCACCTGTTCACGGTGACCGGTCCCACGATCACCAGCGGTTATTCCGGCACGCGCATTCCTGAAACGTGGTACATGTACCATCCGACAAAACGCGTCCTGGAGTACGTGGATACGGAATACGACACGGATGTGTATCGGACGGTCCGCTTCACATACGATTCGCTGCTGCGGCGCACATCGCAGATTGTCGACCCCGGCGGCGAGAACCTGACCACGCGATTCCTGTATTGCGACGCAGCCCCCACGCAGGACCGCATCACCGTCGACGCAGACGGGTACTGGACCCGCACCCGCTTCGACGATGATGGCCGGGTGGCGGTGGTGGAGCAGTTCCTCAATGCGAACGCCGGCTCCCTGGCGGCGCCCTGCGCGGACCCCGCCGGCCCCGTGTACCGCACGATCAACACGTATGACGGCCGCGGGTACCTGGCGGTCCGGACGGTCGAGAACAAGGACCAGGCCGGATCGTTTCTGGTACCGGAAGCGATCGTCACCACCTTTACCCGCGACCGCCTGGGCCGACTCACCCAGCGGACGCTGGATATGGAAGGCACGGACCAGGAGGGGCACGTCGACTACAACTGGCTGGGCGAAGTCGAGAAGGAGTACGACACGTCCGGCCGCGGCACCCGGTACACGTACGATGGCCGGGGACTGGTCGCCACGCAGACGCCGCTGGCCCTGAACCAGACGCCGGATTGGGACCTGACCACGACATTCGATTACGATTCGATGGGCCGCCCGACCTTCACCTGGCCGCCCACCCATCCGGCCGGCCCGCATTTTGAACGCGAGTACGACAACTTCGGCCGGCTCAAACACATTCGCCGGCACCCCGGCGCCGACGGCGGCAACCTCGTCACGACCACCTACGAGTATGACAACGCCAGCAACGTCACGCGGACCTACGTGACGGAGGCCGGGCACGGCGTGCTGTCGGACGCAACTGCCGCGTACGACGAGGGCGGGTTCAACTACGAGTCACGCCAACGACTCTGGCCCGGAGAGGACAGCACGGAGGATCTGGCCACCCAGCGTATGTTCGACTGGGCCGGCAACGTCATCGCGGAGGCCATGCTCGGCGACGAGACCGTCGCGGACCTTGTCGTGGAAACCGTGTTCGATTCCGCCAGCCGCGTGGAGTTCGTCCGCGGATACGCGAACACGACACTGCTGTCCGAGACCTGGCTGGCCCAGCGCGACGGGCGGGGCAACGTCATTCAGCAGCAGGACCGCCTCGGTGCCTCGAGCTGGGCCGTCTCCAACGTGCAGTACGACGCCGTGGGTCGGGCCGTCACAATCACGGACCCGCCGGACCATGACGGGTTGCGCCACTACCGCCAGATGGCATACGACTCCCGCGGTAATCTGCTGCGGCAATCAGCCTGCGCTCAGAACGGGAACGCCGCGCTCACCACCGTCTTCGGATATGACAACGCCGGACGCCCGACGCGCGCGGCCGTGCTGGCCGACCCGGCATCTGCGGCCGGCGCAGACCAGGCCGATCCGGCCGTCGACCGAGTTGCGGATACGGAGTACGACGCCGACGGCCGCCCACGGTACGGCAAGACATACAACAACAACGTGGCCGTCCCTATCATCACGGAGACGATCTACGATGCACACGGCCGCGTGAACCGGGTGATCGATCCGGAGGGGCACTACGCGGCCTATGGCTACGCCCCGGACGGGCGCTTCCACGAGCGCACCATCTATGACGGCGTGGGTCTGCGAAGCGTGGTCGTCCAGTCCTACGACGGGCACGACCGGGCAATCGTCTTGAAGGCCGAAGGCCCGCCCGACCTCTTCACCACGTTTGCCTACGACGGGCTCGGTCGAACGGTTGTGACCGTCGATCCGAACGGCGTGTACCGTGGCGTGGCGTACGACCTGGTCGGCCGGCCGACGAACGTCTACGAAGACTGGTACGGACCGCTGCAGCGTGAGACCTGCCTGGCCTACAATTCGCTGGGCCAGCTTGTCACGCAAATCGCGGAGAACCGGGCCTCGGATGGCACACCGCTGCCGGAGCAGGTCACCACGTATCGCTACGACAGCCTCGGACGCACCTTGCGCGTCGTCTATCCCGACGCGCCACCTGCCGATCAGGC
Organism: Phycisphaerae bacterium; assembly: GCA_016929015.1. Lineage (GTDB taxonomy): Bacteria > Planctomycetota > Phycisphaerae > UBA1845 > UBA1845 > JAFGJQ01. The sequence continues at coordinate 51,161 of JAFGJQ010000219.1, forward strand.
CAATCCGGCCACGTGCACGGACTGCGTCCGTCTGACGTACGACTTCGCCGGGCGCCCGCTCCAGCGGCAGGACCAGCGGAACACGACGGACTTCACGTTTGACGACCGCGGGCAGTTGCACGCCCGCACGACCGGCACCGCACGCGACACGTACCATTACGACGCCCTCGGACGCATCCGGCAGGCCGCACGCGGCACCACCGCCGACGAAGAGGCCGTCGCGAGCACACAGCGATCCTATACCGGCCTGGGTGACCTGGATTGCGAAGTCCAGACCATCCACAAAGGCACGCCCCGCACCACGGACTACGATCACGACCAGGCGGGCAACCAGACTCTCCTGGGCTATCCCGACGGCGACGTCCTGACCTACACGCCCACCGCCCTGAACCAGGTGGACTCCATCCTGCGGGCGGGCAGTCCGCTGGTGCAGTACGGCTACCAGGGTTGGCAGCTCCACACCCGCACCACCACGACCGACGCCCCGGGCGGCGCCACAACTTACAAGCAGAGCTGGGGATACGACGCGCACCGGCGGATCGACGCCCTGACGAACACGCGGGACGTCGGCGACGGGCCGGAGACCGTCGCGGACTACCGGTTCACCCACGACCTCAACGGCAACCCGACCAGCCAGATCGTCGTGACCGGGCTGGAGGGTTTCGTCGGGGACGACCGGGGGTTCCAGGTGGACCGGCTCAACCGGCTGGTGGGGACGGCCTATTACGGCTCCGGCGAGGCGGAGTCCACCACG
>JAFGJQ010000220.1 GCA_016929015.1 Phycisphaerae bacterium
CAGACGTACCCAGGAATACGAGTCCGTGGCGTCGAGCCAGTGGAAGAAGATGTTCAACGACTGGATGCCGTCCGACCCGCCGAACCCGCCCGATCGAAGGGCGTCGTTGGCGAAAGTCGTATCCACCCCGCGAGTGGAACCGGAAAACGCGGGATACTGGAACACCTCACGTGCGTTGGTCGGCCCCTCGAAGCTCAGCTTCGGCGAGTAGAACGTGGCGCCGGCCACCATCGGCCATGCGCACACAACCAACGCCCCTGCCATCACGATTCGTTTCCATTGTGCCATTTCAATCACTCCTCCAAACCACGGCTTCCGATGTCGATCACCGCCGACCGGCCTGACCGATGCCTGCGGGTCGCCCGTGACCTCGCAACACCTGGACCTCTGCCACAATCCCTGGCATCGTGGCCTCTGCTTTTCAGAACTTCCAGCCTGCCCGGGCCGGACGTGCGTCACCACATTCACGGACACCTGAGGATACTGCAGGCCCAGAGCCTGCAACCGAACGGGCACGGCGCACACTGACAAACCAGGACAGGTGAATTGGGAATCGCTGGGTGAAGGGTCCGGCGCACGGCCACCAACGGGCAGGACGGGCCGGCGTCACGCCGTCTCGCCTGGCTGCGTCCGGTTTTCGTCCGGGCCACCATCCCACGCTATCTTTGCGCCCTCCATACAATCTTGAGCGGCGAGAACGAACCACCCCGGCAACCCGCCGAACTCGCCACTCGGCGATGGCGGCCGCGCACGGATCGGCAAGCCGGCCACTTCGTCAATCCCTGCGGAGCGGCCGGCCGGGTCGTTCCTTCGCTATTCTATCTTACTCCACAGGCCCCCCTCAGGTAAACCCCACTCCTCGACAGCGGCAGTCGAAACCACCGAAGACACACGGGCGCCTCTCCCGCCGCGTGCGTCCCGACAACTGGCTCACCCTCGCCATCGCGTGGGCATGCACCACGCCAAGTCCGCATAGAAAAGCCCCGTCCGGATTTCCGGACGGGGCGCTCTGGTGTTCCTCGAATATGCAGCCCGACAGCCGACTGCTCTACATCGGAGGCATTGGGATGGGAGGCGCTTGGTCCTTGTTCGGATCTTCACCGTCATCCCAGTTCCGGGTCCCCGGGAAACCGTAGAAGAGCGTCTGGTTCGCAAACTTCATCACTTTGGACTTCACCGGGGCCGCATGACCGTCAAAGAAAGCCGTCGACGTCGCCCCGTCGGACATCTGGCGGACGATCCGCTGGGAGTCGGTTTTGCGCTGCTCCGTGCTCACGAACGTGTAGGCACGAACGCCGCCCTTGCGCATGTGGGGAGCAAAGTTGGGAAACGCTTCCCCACTCCATGCGACCTGGTAAGGCCCCTCCTGCTGGAGACGCGGCGAGACATTGGTATCGCGTGGCCGGAACCACGCTTCGGCCACGGCCCACTCGGCGGAAGCGTTCTTGATGGAGCCGATCCGCTGTGGCGGCTTGTCATACTGCCGATCGGCGTCATTGTCGCTGGGGTAGCTGGAGCCAAAGTAGTAGGCCGGCTTGGTGCCTACAACGCTGGCCGAGAGTCCTCCATCCCAAACCCCTCCCCTGCCGTAACTATTGATTACGTAGTGTGTCGGCTTTACGCCCTTACCAGTCATGATACCAAAATTCTTGAAATGGCTGTCCGGCACGACTTTCACCAGCAAGGGGCAGGTCGCCACCTTCTCGGTGGCGCTGGCCTTGAACTTGCCGCCGGTGTCCTTGAACTGGGTCCGGAGCTTCCACGTCAGCATCCGCTCACTCCAGAAACCCGGGCCGTACTCATCGAGGTTCCGATACACGGCCGGGTGCAGAGGCCCGGGCAGCGTCCCGTCGCTGTCGACGACATACGTCTGAATGCCGGTGGCGAACTGTTTCAGGTTGGTCATGCACATCACCTGCATCGCCTGTTGGCGGGCGCGGGACAACGAGGGCAGCAGGATCGATACAAGCAGAGCGATGATGGACACCACCACCAGTAACTCAATGAGCGTGAACGCCCTGTCCGCCTCACTCGATCTGTTTGTACGCTTCATGAACAGGTTTCCTTACATACACTCCAGGCTTGCGGATCCCGGCCGAGGATCCACCACGCCGCGCGATTGGCATCTGCTCTCGCGACTGCGCAAAAGCGGGACAACGCAACTCCTTACATAGTCTATCGTTCGACCTGGCCTGTTGCAACAAGGAAATCAGCTTTCCGGGCGTCAGTGCAGGTGACCACCCCAATAGGTGGCACCCGCCCTAGCCGACAACCGACCATACAGTTCCCCGACCAAGCCGAGGCAGCTCATCATGACATAAGCTGAATCACTTACATTGGATCGTCTGCATCGAGTCTGCCGCCGCATCGCCGACCTCGCAACGCGCGTGTATGCAGCATATCCGGAAAGCGAAACGTCTCATAATGAACCTGGGACGGCTCGCAGATGCCTGCGGAATCGGGTTGAATTGCACAGGGAGAACGCGATACACTGTTTTGGCGAAACACCCACAAGCTCTGGTGCGCTACACGTGCGAAACCAGGGGTACCCTGTAGCCGGGGCGTTCCTGGCGTGCTGGGAGAAGCTGGGATCTCGGAACCCCACCGGCGGCAGCCCGCCTCGCGGAAGGAAGCGTAAATGTCACGAGGATGCAACACAAAGACGACGCGTCTGGCGGTCTGCGCCGCGTTCGCCCTGATCACGTTCACCACGACGGGTGCCCTGGCGACGGCCGGCGCGACGGGGCCCGCTGAACTAAACACCGGACACCTCCTGGCCCTCCGGACCGAGGATGGAGCATTTCTGCTGCCCGAGGGGGCAACACTCGATCGCCTTGCATGGGAAAGCGGGCTTCTCGTTGCGTACATCACGATTCCCGAGTCGGCGAGCCAGTGGAAAATCTCAGACCCGGGTTTGGAGACCCTGACGGAAGCTCTGTCCGCTTCGGTTGGCAACGTTCCGGACCATCTGGGGACGATCGTGCGCTTCCGCGCGGGCATGAATGGCGCCTACGGCAGCGCCTCGGTGTTTGATCGGAACGCCGCCGCGGTGCCGACAGCCACCCCGGAGCCTCAGGAAACCCCGATCCCATTGGCCCAAGTCATCGAGCCGGAGCAGGAGGGTCTGCGCGGATTGGGCGGCCCGACGGCTCAAGCCTCCGGCCAGCCCGTGGGGGCCCTGACGGGAGTCGTTATCTACACGAGTGCCGGGCACGGCTGGACGGGTTATACCGACGTCTGGGCTCTGCAGCGGCCCGTGCTGCTGGACATGACGGAGGATTACGGCAACATCGACCAGCTCAACTACTTCGTGCATTACGCCTTCAACGCCGGGGCCACCATCGTCCCGTTCCGCCCTGTGGGTTGGCAGTCCTTGGAGATCGTCCTGGACAACGACGATCCGGCCGTCACGTACACGGGTACGTGGACGGACGGTAACGGCTCGAAATACTTCGAGAACAACGTGACGGTCTCGGGCGTGCCCTACAGGTGGGCGTCGGCCGACTCCGTGGAATCGGCGGTGGTTCGATACACGCCGACCGTCACCGTGAGCGATTTCTACCCGGTGTACTGCTTCGCGATGGCCGCGGCCAACCGCACGCTTCAGACGTATCGAATCAGCCATAGCGGCGGCGTGTCCGAGGTGAATGTGGACCATCGGATGGTCGGCAACGGCTGGATCTGGCTGGGTACGTACTACCTGGAAGCGGGCGGCGACAACTACGTGGAAATCACCAACCTGGCAACGGAGACGGGTGCGGTCATTGCCGACGCCATCCGGTGGGGCAGCGGCGTGGGTGACGTTCCCCGGACCAGCCAGAACGTGGTCAGCGGCTACTCGCGCGACGAGGAATGTTCGCGGTACTGGGCCCACAGCCAGCTCGGCAACAACGCGGTGGGTTTCGATGGGGAAACGATTTGGAACCACATTCCGGATGACGACGGGGCTTCGAACGTTCGCGTGGGTTCCCACTGGGCACGGGAAATGAATCAGGAACCCGTCGAAGGCGTGCTGGTCGACCGCTGGAAGCGCATCTATTATGAGTTCCACACGAACGCCACGAACGGCGTCGTGCGCGGTTGTATCGCCCTGATCTCAAACGACGGCGTCGACTACATCCCGACGACGTATCAGGCACAGTATGCCGCGATGATGGCCGATGAGATCGACGCGGACATGCTGTTGCTCCAGAGCGAGTTTGAACACACCTGGTTCGACCGGTCGTCCCCCACGTACACCAGCCAGTACGGGGCGATCTGCCAGGCGGCCAACAGCGACGAATTCGACGCCACCATTATCGAACTGGCGTTTCACGACCAGGAGCAGGACGCGCAGTTGTTGCGTGATCCGCGCGTTCGGGCCGCGATGGCCAAGAGCTCGGTACAGGGCATCATCCGATTTCTGAACTGGCTGCCCGGCAGCCAGATCCCCCTGGCCTTCCCGCCCGACACGCCGCGCAACGTGGCGGCCGTGGACGCCGGGAACGGGGACGTAACCCTGACCTGGACAGCGCCGTTGGCGGACGGCGCCCGGGGCGATCCGGCCACGGGCTACAAGGTGTACGAGTCGGCCAACGGCTACGGATTCGGCAGCCCGACGGTGCTGGGCAACGTGCTGACCGTCACCCTGAGCGGACTGCCGGTTGGCGAGACGCGGTACTACCGCGTGGCGGCGACGAACGCCGGCGGCGAGTCCATGCCGTCCGAGGTGCTCGCCGTCCGCCGGCCCGCGACCGGACAAGCCACGGTCCTGATCGTCAATGGTTTCGACCGGCTGCGGCGGGACCAGAATCCCATTCAGAACTTCACCCAACCGCCGGACTATGCGGGCAAGTTCATCGAACGGCAACAGTGGCGCAAGAGCAACTCGTATGACTACGTGATCACTCACGCCGAGGCCCTGGCGGCCGCCCTGCCCGATCTCGGATTCTCCTCGTGCGCGAATGAGGCGGTCAGCGCCGGCTCCATTCTCCTGGACAACTACGACGTGGTGGTGTGGATTTCCGGCGAGGAGAGCACCGAAGACGCCACGTTCGACTCCACCGAGCAGACGAAGGTGCAGAGCTTCCTGATCAACGGCGGGGCCCTGTTCGTAACGGGCTCCGATCTGGGGTACGACCTGGACGACCAGAACCACGGGCGGACGTTCTACGAAACGAAGCTGATGGCCAACTACGTGGCCCGCGACGCGGGAACGTACGAGGTGACCGGAGCGGCCGGCAGCATTCTCAGCGGTATCGGATCGTTTGACTTCGATCCCGCCAACGGCACCCCCTACGACGCGGACCGACCCGACCAGATCGCGGCGCAAGCCGGCGCCACGGCCGCGCTGAGTTATGTGGGCGGTACCGGCGGGACGGCCGCCGTTCAGTACGAGGCCGTTTGCGGTCGGTACCGGGTGATGATGTTCGCGTTTCCGTTCGAGACGATCAGTTCGGCGGCCAAGCGGGCGGAGGTGATGGCGACGGTGATCCCGTGGCTGCAGGCCACGCCGGGCCCGGTGCCGTTCGACGTGAACGGCGATTGCCAGGTGACCCTGGCGGATTACAACATCTTCCGTGTGTGTCTCGAGCTGTCGGGGCCGGTCAAGCCGTTTGCCCCGGGCCACATGTGCATCAACACGTATCACATGGACCAGGATGGCGATCTGGACGTGGACATGGAGGAATTCTCGCTGTTCCAGGAGCTGTTCGGGAGTAACTGATTTCGATTCCGACGGAGTGGAATGGACTCCGCGGTGTGAAACCGACTTTGCGATGCGGGACCGGCTTTCCAGCCGGTCCCGGCCTTTTGTGGCGTGGTGGTGGCGCCGCCGCCCACCGCTCCTGCAGTGAGCCGGCACAAGTCGGCCGTCGCCCGGACGCCAAGGCCGCCTCCGGAGAAAGCCTCAACGCGGCCCGGGACGTGAACAGGTGAACAGTCGAGCAGGTGACCGCTGGTGAGCGGGTCAGGTCGCCGTAGCACCCACGGTTGGCGGTGGGTTTTCTTCCCTCACCTGCTCACCTGCTCCTGTGCTCACCTGCTCCGTTTTTCCGCCCTGCGGGCGGAAGAATCGGGGCGACTGGCGTTGGTAGTAACCCACCCCAGCCGGGTACACCCGGGAACGCAAGAACGGGCCGCGTGCAGCCCGAGACGGGGTCGGTATTCGCGTTTCGATGGGGAACGGGCGGCGTCGTCTGCCCCGGCATCTGAAGATGCGGCGGCCGGACGCCTGGACCGCGATTACCGTTGATGACCGTTCCGGCATGACCACTGGGGCGCCGAAGCCAGAGTCCACCTGGGCCTGTTGGCCCGGCTCGCACTGTCCCGGCGCGGAGCCTGTCGATTGAATCGACAGGCTCCGCGCCGGGGCAGGCTCCGCGACGGAGGTCTGGCGCCCCGGCGGTGGCTTGTCATCCACGCCGCGCGGAAAGCACGCATCACATCTGCATGCTGTAACCACGCGTTCGCTTGGCAGCTTGCCGTGCCTGACCGCCCATGATTATGTGTGAGTATGCCGCAGGAAACGGGTTGCCCGGCTCACCCGGGTGGCCGGTCTTGCCCGACATTTGGTGACCGTAAGGTCAAGTGTAGGGCTGCGGAGGGTACATGCTCCGCCGAAAGGTTGAAAAAAAAGCAGGGAACAAGGCACGGAGGGACGAAGGGAGGTCGAAGGTTTTGGGTCGCCCCGGCGACTCGCTGTGGCGAGA
>JAFGJQ010000221.1 GCA_016929015.1 Phycisphaerae bacterium
CGGGCCGACGATCAACAGGCAACGTTTGATATCACGGTGACCACGCCACCGGAATCCTGGTGGATAGCGCCGAGACTCATCGCGGCCGATATGGAAGGCTCAACGAAGCGCGATGTGTTCGATTTCAGTGGATATGACGGGTTGGAAATCGATCTGGCTCTCACACACTTCACGCGCGGAACCCTGGTGCATGTGCAACTCGTTGAGGCGAACCGGTCGGTGTACCGTACCATCTACATGGAAGACGCCTACCAGGATGGTCCGCACACCGTGCGCGTCATGTTCGATGATTTCACCGGCAGCCCCAAGAGTGCGGCCGATTATCCGAACTTCGCGCTCGACCTGGACCAGGTTGCCGCGATCGATCTCGTCCTGTGGACCGGCCATGCCAGAGAGGATAAGGGCGGCGACCCTGCCGTCAATCAGCCCGGACACCAGTGCCGCATCATGATGCGGGACGTGAGACTTGTGAAGTACTGATGCGGCATGCATGATTGGATCCATCATGAGCAATGATCCCCAAGTCGTTTTTGCGCTCAGTGAAAGCGTTCCGCAAACCAGACGCTGGGAGGCCGAGTGGTTGTGGGACGGCCCGCTTGAGTATGAGCGCAACGCATTCGTTCTGTTTCGACGTGAGTTTGACCTGCCTGATGCCGCGGCTGCTGCCGTGTGCCGAATCACGGCCAGCCAGCGCTACCGGTTGTGGATCAACGGTACGCGGGTCGGCGACGGACCGCCGTTCTGCGCGCCCCATGAGGCGATGGTCGATGAGCGCGAGATCGGCTCTTTCCTGTGCCGGGGGAAGAATGCGATTGCGGTTCTGCTGAATACCGGCATGGGGCACCACACGTGGCGGGGAGGGTTGCTTTGTGAAATCGAAGCCGGTGGCGAGCGGATTCTGAAGACCGATGCGAGCTGGACCTGCTGTCGCCCGCCCGCCTGGCGGACGGACACCCATCGCAGCTCTATGAACGCAAGCCTCTCCTTCCAGGAGCATTTTGATGCCGCCCTGCTGTCGCCGGATTGGACGCAGCCCGGATTCGATGATGCGGACTGGTCGCGGGTGCACGTCATCGGCGCGCCGCCCTGTGCCGTTCCCTGGAAACAGATCCATCCGCGCGAAATCCCGTTCCCGGAAGAAGTCCCACTGCATGCGGAACGGATCAGCTACACCGAAGAATGCATGGGTGTTGAGAATCGCAACCGCTCGGAGGATCTCAGCATCTCGCTTTCGGCCTGCGGCAGGCCCGTTGAGCTGGCGCGGATTGAGGACCCCGAGGCCTTGCTCGAGTGGCGCGACGGTTGCACTCTTGCCTGCTCGGATCGGCACCTCAAGACAGGGTATGACGGCATGCACGACCCCTGCCTGGTTCTGGATTTCGGCCGCGTTATCACAGGACAGCTGCAGTTCGAATGCACTGCGCCGGCGGGCGCTATTCTCGAGTTTGGCTATGTTGAAGACCTGATCGACGGCCATTTCAATAACGCGATCGAAAACCAGTTTGCCGACAAATATTGCTGTCGCGACGGCCGTCAAAGTCATTGCTTTCTGGCATGGCGAGCGTTCCGCTATCTCAAAGTCCGGCTGCGGAACTGCCCCCAGGCGTTGCAGCTTCACCGTCTCGAGGCGGTACAGGTGCGGTATCCATTCGAAGAGCGGGGTTGCTTCCAGACCAGCGATGAGACCCTCAACGCGGTGTGTCGCATGTGTCGAGACACGATTCGGCTTTGTGCGATCGATCAGTTCATGGACACCCCGTGTCGCGAGAGTGCCCAGTGGTTGGGGGATGTGTCGGCCGTGACACTCGGAGGCGTCTACGCCTGCTTCGGTGATACGCGCCTGGCGGAGAAGTTCCTTCGCCAGAGTGCTTCCGCAAGGGTCCCCGTGGGTCTGCTTTCAAATACGAACCAACTCGGCAAAGACGGGATGGTCGACCGCGTCATCCCCGACTACTCGCTGTGGTGGATTATGGCGTTGTGGCAGCACTACATGTACTCGGGGCAAGCCGGCCGTGTCCGAGCGTACTATCCGGAACTGATTCGCATTGTTCGCTTCCACCTGGATTACCTGAACAAGCAAGGCCTTCTCGAGGATGTGCCGGGCTGGGTATTCATTGATTGGGCCCCCGTCGAAAAGGGCGGCTGCAACGCCATCTATAATGCCCTCTTCACAGGCGCCCTCGATGCGGCGGAAAAGGCGGCGCGACTCGTAGAAGACACGGCATCCGCAAACCACCTGGCGACGCTGGCCGCAACGATCCGTGCTCAGTTTGAAGATGCGTTCCTGGATTCAAAGCAGGGCCTGTTCCACGATGCCCGGGTCCAGGGCGCTCTGAGCGAGCGTGTCAGCGAGCATGCCAATTACGCCGCGCTGCGCTGGGGGTGTTGTTCCGAAGCGGTGGGACGGGATATTCTGGAGCGATTCGATCACGGGGTCGAGGCCGTCGCGTGCCAGCCGTTCTTCGCCAGCGTCATGCTGGCGGCCATGGCGCGCTACGGCCGTGGCGACCTGGGATTGCGATTGATCCGGGAACGGTGGGGCAAACGAATGCTCAGAAACGACCGCGCGACCTGCTCCGAGGAATGGACGATCAACGGCACGTGGCGCAGTGGAGAATGGAAAGGCATCATGCGTACGCTCAGCCATGCGTGGTCGGCCAGTCCGGCCGAGTTCCTGATACGCTGCCTGCCGGGTATCGAGATTCTTGAACCGGGATGCAAGGCACTGCGTATCGCGCCGATCACGCGCGAGCTGGATTTCGAGAGTGTCTTCCCTACCCCGCCGGGCGCGGTTCGCGTCGCGTGCCACGGAAAACAGATTAAAATCAGCGCCCCCGATGGGGTGCGAATCGAGTCGCCACCCTCATAGTCACTTGAATAGAAAGTAAACCATGACATCATCCGAGCGCGTGCGTGCTGTTATTGAACATCGCCGCCCCGACCGCATGCCGGTCTACGGGTGGCTGAACAACCTGCACGAACGGATCGCAGAGGCATTCGGTTTGGTGCATGCCTTTGAAGACCGCTACGAGTTCGATTTGGTTCACCTGTTTACGGGTTTCCAGGAGTACGACCCCGTAGCGCTGGAGAACCTGAAGGAGGCGTCAGGCGGGAAGGTTGAGCCGGCGGCACTGCTGGAATTGGAACTTCAGGATGTCAGCGAATCTATCGACAGTGATGTTGTCAGCGCCTTTATTGACCATCACAAGACACAGCGTTCACGCCTTGTGTATGTGCAGACCCCCGGCATATTCGAGTTTCTCAGCCGTCATTTCGGTATTGAGAACCACCTCATGTACCTGGTGCTCAACGAAGACGCACTGCATGAAGTCTACCGCCGCCAGGCCAAGTGGAATCAGCAGTTTGCCATGGCCTGTCTCGACCTCGGGGTCGACATGATTCATGTCTCTGACGACTGGGGATCACAGGCCAGCCTCATGTTCAGCCCGGACACCTGGCGCCGTATGATTTACCCCTATCACAAGAGCACCTGCGATGCCGTCAAGGCGCGAGGCGGACTGCTGAGCCTTCACAGCGACGGGAATGTATCGCAGGCACTCGATGGCATCGTCGAACTCGGGTACGATGTTGTCCACCCGTACCAGGAATCGGCCGGAATGGATTTTGCCCTGTATCTGAAGAAGTACCGTAACAGCTTCTCAATCATGGGGGGGCTGGACGTGCAAACGACCCTGGGGTTTGGCCGCTATGATGAGCTCAAAGCGGAGATCGAACGCCTTGTGGCCATGTTTCGTGATGGCGGCCTGATTCTCTGCACCAGCCACATGGTGCAGGAACATTGTTCCATTGACGAGCTCGTCTTCGCCTATGACTTGATCTACAAACTGGTACGGGAGTAAACCACCCGTCGTACGTTCGTCGTATGGACCCGGCGCCCTGTAGCCCTCTTCTTGACTCAAAGGAATAGCAACCCCAAAGGACATGTAGCATGCGACAATACGAAACCTTCAACATCCTGGACGTGGCGGGCAAGGCGCAGAACTACGTGACGCAGATGGTGGACGACCGTCATGACTATCTGCCGTACTGGTTCATTGCCATCAACGAAGCGCCGGCGTGGGCGCGGCATGTGCGCGTGGACGACGCCGAGCTGGTCGCAAGCTGGTACGAGGCGGCCGTATGCCTGCGCCGCATGATCGGAGCCGATGACCGCGCCCTCGCGGTCGAAGCCGGCTTCAAGAAGCACCTTCTGCGCTCGTGGGGGCCCCAGGGCCTGCGCTACCACGAGGATTATCCATGGTCGAACACGAACCACAGCTCGTTTCACGAAATGGCCTACATCCTCGCCGCCCTGAATCGCTGGTTGGAGGAAGAACCGGACAACACGGAGGTTGAAGAGCGCGCATCCGCACTCGTGCGGGGGATGCGCGGCCTGGTGATTCAACGCAAGATCCGCACATTCTGGTCGGGCGACTTCGATATCGAGGAACCCGTCTATGAATTCCCGGGCGACGTCTACCTGCGCGACGGCGGGTTCGTGCCTGAACGCGTCACGGGCCGCGGCGAGGAAGCGGTGCGGAATGGCATGATGCTGGAGGCGCTCGTGACGCGGGCAATCCGCCATGATGACGAGGTGGCGCTCGACCTGGCGACGGGTATGGCCAACCACCTGCTGGGACTGTCGCACTACTTTAACTACAAGGGTGAGTTCTTTGGACATGTGCACAGCGCCGTCTGGGTGGCGCGCGGACTGATCCGCCTGGGACGCCATGTCGACGAGCCGCGCTACCTTGAGAAGGGCCGCCAGGTATACGAGTACGTGAAATCACTCAGCTCATCCTTCGGCTGGGTGCCCGAATATGCCCAGTGGCACCCGCCAGAGGAAGAGCACTGCGAGACGTGCTGCATCCGCGACATGCTCGAGTGCGCCCTTGACCTCATCGACGCGGGTATCGACGCGTGGAGCCTGGTCGACCGTTTCACCCGCAACCAGCTCAGCGAACAACAGGTCAAGGACGGTTGCTTCATTGCGGTCGACAACGACCGCCCGGACGAGGATGACAAGACCTGGAAGAACATGGACCGGCGTGTCGTCGGGGGCTGGTCGGGCGGCGGTGAGCCGAACTCGGTCAGCCTGTCGCGGTTCCGCTCCGTGGCCGGCTGCTGTGTGGGCACGGCGCCCCAGGCGCTGTGGGCCGTGTGGAACCGTATCGTCGAACCGCTTGACGGCGGGGTACGGGTCAACCTCCCGATGGCGCGCGACAGCGAAGCGGCGCGTGTCGAGATCGGCTATCCCAACGCGGGGTGGTTGCGTGTTACCGCGAAGATCGGCGGGGATGTCTACGTCCGAACCTTCGACTGGATGGGCGACCGGATCCAGACAACCGTGGACGGCCGCGATGTGCCGCGGACCTATGCGGATGACTGTCTTGTCTTCCGCGATGTCGCACCCGGCGCGGTGATTATGCTGAACCATCACCTCGATGACGTGGTTCGCCGTGAGACCTGCCGCGGCATCAACCTGACGGTCACCTGGCGCGGGTCCGACGTGGTGCGCATGGATCCCCCGGGTCTTCCGCTCAGACTCTACCAGCGTGAGTTGGGCGTACCTAAAGAGTACCCGGCGCCCCCGAACAGCGGTTCAGGCGGTGAGGTATCCATGGCGCCGACAACAGCCAAGACATAATGCACAAGCTCAGAGAGAGGCCGTCTAAGTGCACATCGGCGGTGAACGCATAAGCCGGATATCACGATTATAACCGCCGTTGATTCTGTACTAGAGCGAGCATTATAATGTCAGCCTGATTGATAAGGTGGATAAGGTCGCATCTTGCGGCCGAAGACCGCCATGGGACGCCACATGACACCTCCCAACGTTCTCTGGTTCATGAGCGACGAGCAGCGTCCGGATTCGCTCGGTTGCTATGGATCGGCCTGGGCCCGAACGCCCAATATCGACCGCCTCGCCGCGCGGGGCACCGTGTTCCAGAACGCGGTGTGCCAGTCGCCGGTCTGTGTGCCCAGCCGATCCTCGCAGCTCTCGGGCCGCTATCCCCAGGAATTCGGCTGCCTGAATAACGACCTGCTGCTGGCCGGCGGCCGTTTCCCCGCGGGATACACCACCTTCACACAGATTCTCGCCAAGGCCGGGTACGAGACCGTCAACATCGGGCGCTACCACAACCTCGAACCCCACGCTTTCGGCATCAACGACGTCCACGGCGACGGGTCCATGCCGGAGCTGGCCGGCTATTTCGCCCTGGGCGAAGGTCTCTCGGAAAAAGACTACCACGTCATCAAGCGCCCCGGCCCGGATCAGCGTCCGCTCATTCTTGCCGGCACCTGGCCCGGCAAGGAATCGCCCTCCTCGCGCGCGGCCGACGGCGCCATCGCGTTTCTGAACCGCCGCGACACGGCGCGCCCCTTCCTGCTGCGCTGCAGCTTCTGTTTCCCGCATACGCCGACCCTGGCGCCCGAACCGTTTGACCGGCTCTACGATCCCGATGACCTGCCCATCCAATGGTTCAACCCGGAAGCGCGCGACGGCCGCAGCGCAAGCGATCGCGCCTACGCCGACCAGCACCGCATGGACCGGCTCAGCCGCGACCAGGTGCGCCAGCTCTGGAAGGACTACATGGGCTGCTGCGCCTACGTGGACGAACAGGTCGGCCGCGTAGTGGCCGCGCTGGAAGCAACGGGCGATCTGGAGAACACTATCATTTTCTACTCCACCGACCACGGGAAGTCCCTGGGCGAATGGGGCGCCGGCGAGAAGGGCACCTTTGACAGCGAGGTGTGGCGTGTGCCGTTTGTCTGGTCGGCCCCCGGCCGTCTGCCGCAGGGCGAGGTGCGCCGCGAACCGGCCGAGATCATCGACACCGGCCGCACCCTGTTCGGGCTGCTCGGGCTTGAAGACTCCCTGCCGGACGCCTGGCGGGGCCGCGACCTCTTTGCCGATCGAGCCGGCCCCGGCGCGGTCTTCGGCGCGATCCGTGCGCCCAACGATGTCATGCCGGATGGGCCGGACAACCTCATGCGCGTTGCCGTGCGCACGACCCGCTGGCGTATGGACGTGAACTGGCCTATCGACGGAAAACGCCCGAACGACAGCGAGATGGATGGAAACCTCTTCGACCTGGAGGCTGACCCCCACGAGACGAACAACCGCTTCGCCGCTCCCGAAGCGGCCGCTACGATCGCCGACCTCCTGGCGCGCCTGGAAGCCTGGCTCCGCCGCGCGCCCTGCAATCCGCACCGGATGCCGGAGAACACGCGCCGACTACATTGAAAGAAAGAACCCTGTTCACCGCCGACACAAGGTCGGCGTGCCGCTTTTCAATGGCGATTGGGCCCTGAGGATCGTACAGTACCGCCAACTCGGCAAAGACAACGACCGCCCCGGAGAAAACACATGCCCAGGAAAGCCAGAATCCACGTGATCACCAATACCCACTGGGACCGCGAACACCGGCACGGGTTCCAGGAAACCAACCTCATGCTGGCCGCTGTCATGGAGCGGGTCGCGGACCTGCTCGAGGATACGCCGGGTTTCGAACACTTCATCCTCGACGGACAATCGATTCCGCTCGACGACTGCCTGGAGATCCGCCCCGACCTGCGCGGCCGCCTGTCCGCACGGGTCAAGGAGGGCACACTCCATGCCGGCCCCTGGTACTCGCTGGTCGACGCCGGGTCGGTGACCCCCGAATGCATCATCCGCAACCTGCTCAAGGGCCACGCGCATGTCCGCGAGCTGGGCGGCACGGCCATGCCGTGCGGGTACTCGATCTTCTCGTTCGGACAGATCTCCCAGCTCCCCCAGATCTACGCGGGCTTCGGCATCCACGACATCATTTTCTACAAGGGCTATAACCCGTCCGCCCTTCCGAAGAGCGAGTTCATGTGGGAAGCACCCGATGGGACCCGGGCGCTGGCCTCACGATTGGGCCGCTGGAACCGCTATAACTTCTTCTGGCGTTTCACCGTTCCGGTGATCCTGGGCGGCGATCCGGAAGACCCGGCGCAGTGGGAGTCGGCGTACGATAACGGACGCCGACTCAGCCACATGGTCGACGCGCCGAACCGCGGCCGGTTCGCCCTCGAGCTCGACCGCGATATTCGAATCCGCAAGGAGCTGATTCGCCAAGGCGTCGAAGAAACCATCGAAGCCGCAGCCTCGCCGTCATTCTGCCCGGACGTGCTGATGGGCTTCGACGGCATCGACTTTTCCATGCCCGTCGGCGAAGTGGCCGAGGCCATACGCCTAGCGAACGCCGAATGCGGCGATCTGGCCGAGTTGATTCACAGCACCCCGATGGCCTATTTTGCCGAGCTGCGCGAGAAGCTCGACCTCGCGGCCCTGCCCGTCCATCGCGGCGAAATGCGCATGGGCCCGGTTGACGGCGTGCACACGGAATCCATGAGCGCCAACATCGAGATTCTGCGCGCGCTGGGCCGCGCGGAACGGACGCTCCTGCGCAACGTCGAGCCCCTGGCCCTCTGGAACGCGCAGGAGGGCGCGGCCTACCCGGCCGGCGCCCTCGACCTGGCCTGGCGCTACCTCTTCCAGGTGCACGCCCACGACTCGGCCCACGGGCTGGGCGACCCGAAGATCAAGCGCGACAGCCTGGGCCGCATCGACCAGGCACAGGAGCTCGGGTCCGGACTGGCCCGCCGCGCCCTCGAGGGGCTCGTGGCACGCCTCGACACCTCGTCGGCCGCGCCCGACGACCTGTTCGTCACGGTCTACAATCCCGCCGCCGTGGCGCGCGGCGGCGTCGCCGAGCTGCACGTCGAGGTCCCCGCGTCCGATCATGCGCGCGTCTGCCGCCTGGAAACCCTGGACGGCACCCCCCTGCCCGCCTGGCAGATTGAACGGCGTCCGTCCAACATCGGCATGGTCAGTCCCGAGAACCGGCCCAAGCCGGTCTTCCTCGACCGGTTCGCGATGGATGTCGGCCTGCCCGAGATCCCCGCCCTCGGCTACCGCACCTTCCGCGTCGTCCGCGACCGACACGATACACCGCGCGGGATGGAACTCTTCTCGTCCGGCCAGTTCCCGTCCGCGCCGATCGCGCGGAACCCGCGCTGCCTGGACAACGGGCTCGTCCGTGTCGCAGTCCGGGGTGACGGTACGGTCTCGCTGACCGACCTCGAAAGCGGCGAGCGTTTCGACGGGCTGTTCGAGTATCTCGATGGCGGTTGCCGCGGCGACTGCTGGGTGCACCATGCGCCCGATCACGATCGCCTGCTCAGCAGTGTCGGCTCGCTGCACGCCGTCGAACTGATTCGCAACCATAACCTGCGCGCCACCGTGGCGGTCGTTACCGCGCTCGACATTCCGGCG
Source organism: Phycisphaerae bacterium (assembly GCA_016929015.1). Classification (GTDB taxonomy): domain Bacteria; phylum Planctomycetota; class Phycisphaerae; order UBA1845; family UBA1845; genus JAFGJQ01. Next base: position 9,308 of record JAFGJQ010000221.1, read on the forward strand.
TCGCTCACGCCGGACCGCGAGCATCGCAGCGAACAGACTATGCGCACGCTGATTCGAACCGAGATCAGCGTGACCGCCCGCAGCAAGCGGGTGGATGTGCGCACGGCGTTCGTCAACCGGGCCAAAGACCACTTCCTGCGCGTACGCATCCCGACCGGCATCCCGACCGACACCTGCGTGGCGGACGCGCCGTTCGACGTGATCGAGCGGACGTTCCGCGCTTCCGACAGGGACGGGCAACGCGGACCCGAGCTGGCGCGCAACCTGGTCAGCAGTTTCGCGGACGTCAGCGACGGCAGGCGCGGCCTGGCGCTGCTCACGAAGACCGGCAAGGAGTTCGGCCTGGAGCAGGGCGACCTCGTGCTCAGCCTGCTGCGGGCCGTGGAAGGCCGTTTCCCGGTGGATGCGCACGTGATGGTGGACCACGGTGACGACTTTGCCCAATGTCTCGGCCCGCAGGAATTCGAGTTTGCCCTGCTGCCGCATACCGGCAACTGGGTCGACGCGGGGATTGCCCGGCAGGTCGACCCGTACCTGCATCCCGTCACCGCAATCGAGTTCGGGCCGTCGGAACGGGGGGGCAGCCTGCCGCTCGAATCGGGCGGCCTGCTTCGGTTCGAGAAGGACAACCTGGTGTTCCATGGCGTCAAACCCGCCGCGAGCGGAAACGGGATCATCGTACGCGTCTCCAACCCCACGGACGACACCGTGGAGGATGTGTTGCGGCTGTACCGAAAACCGGCTTCAGCGCAGGAGGTGCGGCTGGACGAAACGCCGCGCGGCGACCTGGCCGTCAACCCCGACGGCGCCATCCCGCTGCGCGTCGGACGCGGGAAGATCTACACGATTTCCGTAGAAGGGGTCAGTCCTATTATTTAGGTGTCCGTTGAGAAACCCGCCTGCCGGCGACATAAAGCAGGAAACACACCCCACCAGGGTTCGCACGCCTACCCATCATCCTGATCGTAATCGTAATCATAATCGCAACCCTGATTGTAATCCTGTCGAGATGTCTCGACTTCACTCGGACCGACAGCGTCGCGGTAGCGCCGTTCCCGAAAGCAATGTCATGCCGAGCTTGTCGAGGCATCTCGTGGCAAGCACAAAAAGGGTTTGGGCAACAGGCCGTAATAGGACCGACCCCTTCTCCTTGCAATACACAGGAAACCATGTTACCAGCTCGGCACTCACGGCGAGAAACAAGGAAAACCCGACCATGACACCCCATAATGACCATCGCGCGTTCGCGCGCACGATACGCGGTCCGCTGGTCCCCATTCTGGCGGCCTTCGAGGACGACGAAACCCTCGATATCGATTCAACCTGCAAGTGGATCGACTGGATGCTCGACCAGGGCATGACGTTGTTCTGGACGACTTACGGCACCACGCACTATCACTCCCTGACCGACCGGGAAGTGCTGGACCTCAACAAGGCCATCGCCGGGGTGATCGGAGATCGCGGCATCTTCATCGCCTGCGCCCCGTGGCAGTGGGCGACCCGGGACTGCATTGACTTCACGCACAAGGCCGCGGACTGGGGCGCCCACGTGGTGAAAATCCTGATCGAGTGGGCCCTCACCCCGCCGGACGCGCTGGTCCTGGATCACTACCGCCGCATTGCGCAGGAAAGCCCCCTGCCCCTGCTTGCCTATACACTGGGCCTGCCGGGCGTCCAGGACGACCTCCTGAAGGGCATCATGGATATCCCGCAGTTTATCGGCATGAAAAACGATTCGGACAACTTCTACGGCCTGCAACGCTACCTCCAGGTGATCCGGGAGCACGGCGACCCCGAAGAGTTTCTTGTCATGACGGGCGGCGGACTGAGCAGCATGGTGTTGTCGTTCGACCTGGGCGTCAAGGCCTACGGCGACACGACCCCGTGGTACTCCCCGAAGCTCAGCCGGGCCATGTACCGCGCCCTGCTGAACAACGACCGGGCGCTGTGCAGCCGTTATCTCAAGGACGTGGAGGCGAAGCTCTGGTTCAAAATCTGGCCGCCGCTGGGGCCGGCGGCCTTCGCGCACTGGGGCTGGGCGCATGCCGCCGCCTACCACATGGGGCTCTACCGCTCGCCGAAAATGCGCTTCCCCATGGTCACCCTCACGCCCGAGCAGGTCGCACGGGTCAAGGTGCAGCTCGAAGACGTGCAGCGTTTCGAATAAGCGCCGCCCCCTTTCCCGGACCGCGTCCCGCCTGCGTCAAGGCCACGGCGGACCAGCCCGAGGCCGCGGTCCACCGGGCGGGCCGCGGTCCGACATGGAATGATCCATTGGTCGTTACCGGAGCAACAAAACGGTTCCATGAAGCGGCCGGCGGATGGTCGTGTAGCCCGGATTCGTGACGTTGTAGTCGATCGTGAAGCTCGATACGGCCTGGCCGGCGTAGGTCATGTAGCCGTTGCTGATATAGCCGTCCAGCGTGGTCCACAACGCGCCCGAGGTCCAGTCGCCGTAAAGCAGCAGCGCGCCCTCGACAATATCCAGCGAGCCGTCTTTGTAGGCCGTGTTGTTGATAGCGAAGCGGTCCGATGCGCTGAGGCCGTCACCGTCGAACCCGCAGACCAGCGTCCCGTTCGCTACCGCTACCGTTCCCGTGCAATACTGGGTCTGATAGTTGCCGTTGAAGGGAATATGGACTCTCTTCGCCGTGAGACTACCGCCGTTTATCTGAACGGACCCGCTCGTGCTGCCGTACCCGACCCGCAAGTACTCCTTGACCGTGACGGTCCCGCCGTTGACGGTGAGTTTCGTCGAGCCCGGGTCTACCCCCAGGTAGAATCCGTATGCAAATGACCCATCGAAGAGCGTGAGAGATCCACTGTCGACTTGCAGCTCCTGGCCACCATAGACGCTGATGGAGTAGCATTTCGCATCGCCGTCCGCAATGACGACGGGAGACGCTCCGTCGTTCTTGAGGTACACCCAATCGAGTCTGTTCGGCGGGCCGTAGTTCCAGTTGGCCGGATCGAACCAGTCGTCGTCTGAGGCCCCGGTCCAAGACGTGTACAAACCTTTGGGCAAAACGGTTGTGTATCCGGTGCCGCTGTCGTATGTGATCGTGAAGCGGCTTCCGCCCCCCTGTTGCTTCTGTCCGTAAGCGGTGATGTAGCCGCCCGTAATGTAGCTCTGCAGGTTGTTGTACTGCGTCGAGCCGGACGTTTCCCAGTCGCCATAGAGCTTGAGTGTGCCGCCGCAAAGGTCCAGCGAACCGGCAAACGTGTCGTCGGTGATGATCTCGTTATAGATGGCGAATCGATAATGAGGCAATGCGTCCAGTCCGTCGCCGCTGTACCCGCAAAGCAATGTGCCCCCCGCAAGCGAGACGGTCCCCGTAGTTGAATGGATCTGGTTAGCTTGTGCTGTGGGGCTCGGCACCTGAACAAGCCTTGCCGTCAAGCTGCCGGAGCTCATTTCGACAAGCCCAGCCGTGTTCTTGTAGCCGACCCTGACGTAGTCCGTGACGAGGACTGTTCCACCTGCGACCGTCAGTTTCGCCAAACCGCCACCGAGCCCGATATAAAGAGAATCATCCGTTCCGGGGGTCGCCCCCTCCACCGTGAGCGAACCGGTGCTGGCAACCCGGATCTCCTGCCCGCCATAGTGGCTCATTGCTTTCGCCTCCGCCGCGCCGTTCGAAATGATGACGGTATCGGCGCCCGCATTTTCCACGTAGACCCAGTCGGCGCTGTCCGGAACACCGGCACTCCAGTTGTCGGACGTAAACCAGTCTCCGTCGGTACTCCCGTCCCACGTCGTGTTGGCATAACCGACCCCCGCCACCATCACCAATCCCACCATCAACAGTGCCTTCTTCATGACGCGACTCCTTGCTTAAGCCTTTCCCTGTACGACCCCAACTTAGTGCAGTATAGCCTGGAAACGTTCGCTTTGTCCAGATAGTAGTGAAGAAATTGTAAAAGTTTGACAAGATACCATAATATATATGGGCGTGTGCATCATGAAGCTTGTATGGCGCGCCGTGTTGGCAGTGGCCTGTACGGGAACACTGTTTTTTGGGGAATCGGCAACTTCGGCCGGTCGGCCTCCAGAGCATGCTCATGCTCGCCCCGCAGCTTGCGACGGGGCTCCGGCGCCTGCGTCCGAACGCAGGCCAGGGCCTGAGGCACGCGGCGTGCTTACTCCGTCCGCTCGACCGTGAACCACGTGCCGTACGTTTCGTTGGCCGGGTTGCCGTCGCGGCCGAGGGCCGTGTTGTCGTGCAACAGCAGGATGCGGTTGCCCGGCAGCACCGCCAGGTGGTTGTTCTCGTAAGACGGGTTGTTGGCGTAGCAGAAGTGCCCGGTCCAGGTATGCCCCATGTCCAGGCTGAACGCCAGCCACGAGCCGTTGCGGCCGTAGGACAGGACGATGACGCCGTTCTCGAGCAGCCGCGCGCGCGGCATCACGCCGCGGTCGGTGATCGGCGCCGGCTCGCTCCAGGTGGCGCCGTCATCACTCGATCGGCTGAGGTAGATCGGGGTGTATTTTTCCGCGCTCAGGTAGCCCCCCGTGCGCATGAAACAGAGAATGTCGCCGTCGGGAAGCCGGAGCAGCCACGGCTCGCAGAAACTCTCAATGCCGATCTCGGGATCGCGCGCGATGGTCGTGACGTAGTCCCAGGAGCGCCCCCGGTCCGTCGAACGCACCAGGAACGTGCGGTACTTGTAGGCCTCCCACTCGAACGCCGGGACGCACGTGTCATCCCCTTCCAGCCGCCCGAACGCGGTGGCAATCAGGCTGCCGTCGTCCATTTCCAGCACGCCGTGCCCGAGGGCCGGGCCGTAGGTTTCGCTGTCGTCACCCTTGTTCGGCGGCGCCGGGATGCGCAGGACGGTCGTCTCCTTTGCCCGCTTGCCGTCCGGCAAGGTGCGGTGGCTGTCGGTGATCCACGTCCCGTCGGGCCCCGGTCGCGAATGATAGCCCAGCTCGAGGATTGTGCCGTCGCGGCACTCGAACGCCGTCCACGTGCTGGCGATCGGCGAGGGCGTCCACGTCTCCCCGCCATCGGAGGACAGGTTGCCGCGCATAATGATATCGCCGTTGCGTTTCTGCAGCAGGGTCGGCCAGGCGTGATCGAAAAGTTTGCGCGACTTCTCCAACGTGACCTTCAGGCCGGGGATTTCCATGACGCTCTGCACCTCGGGCATGAACACGCGCCCCCCGCTGCGGTAGCGCACCCGCTGCCAGACCGAATCGCCCCTGGCGGCATTGCTCCCGCTGCCGAACCCGACCCGGTTGCGTATGCCCGAGGCCGGGTGGGTGAATCGGCCCTGCCCGTCGATCAGCAGCTCGCCGTCGGCAAACACCGCGATGTTGGTCCCCCGGAACTCGACCCGGTAGGTGTGAAAGCCGGACCCGCAGTCAAACGGCGCGCTGATCTTCTGCCGCGACAGTTCCACCCGATTGGTGAAGAACGTAATGCCCTCCTCGTGCACGCCGTCCGAGACCAGCAGGCCCGCGCCCCAGGATTCGGAGCACGCAAGGGTTTTCATCACGACTTCCGCCGCGCCGCCGACCGCCGGGTCGATGTCCCAATCCAGGAAATAAACACGCCCGCTGGGTTTTTGGGCGGTCGGGTCAATGATGCGCAGTCCTTCCGGCGTCCATTCCGAACGGGTGAGCGGCGCCAGCCATGTGCTGTGAATCGGCGGCTCGTGCCGGAATCCCGTCTCCATGTCGTAGAGCGTGCGCCACACGTCGATCGGCTCGCGGGGCGTGTCGAGGTTGCGGTTGTACGAGACCGGTTTCCCGTCCGGCCAGGCGCCCGCCGCGGCCGCGGCGGCGCACAGGATGAGCCGTGCAAGGATGGCAAGCATGCGTGTCGGGTTCATGTCCGGCCTTTCTCTTGGATGGCGCTTCTTTTCTTATGATATATACAGTATTATCTCAGAGTATATGGCATTGACTGTAACGGAGCAATGCGATTATATTGCCATGGATAGGGCCCGGGTGTGGATTGCCGGGCGGGACCGGGATTACGATTACGCGTAGGGGCCGGAGTACCCTGAAGAGGGGGGAGCGGTATGTGTCGCGCTTTTTGTCTTCTGGCGTGGGCGCTGGTCTGCGGGGGCGGGACGGCGCGGGGAGAAACGGATGCCGCGGGCGTTCTGCCGGGGCCGTTCGTGAACCGGAACACGTTCGTTTCCCGCGAAGATCCGTCGGTGTGGAAGACCGTGTACGACGACAAGGGTTTCCACGCCGAACCGCCGGTCGTCTGGCTCTACCACGCCCGGCCGCCGTTCTCGGAACGCACCCCGGAAGGCCTGCGCATCGTCGATCCGTCCGACCAGCCGGTCAGCATCCGCATCTACCAGGTGCCGTGGGACGCCAACCCGGACGAATGGGCGGAAGCGGAAGTCTGCATGAAGGCCATCTCCTGTTCGGCGTCCTACGGCTCGGCGGTCACGGTCGCCAACGGCGAGCGCGAGGAGATCGTCACCTTCTTCACCAACCGCATCGAGCTGTCGCGCACGAAGGTCGATATCCCCTTTCCCTGCGGCGACGGGTTTCACACCTACCGGATCAAGATCAAGGGCGAGGACATCCTGGTCTACGCCGATGACGAGCTGGTGCACGACGGCGTCGGGGGGCTGACCTACGAGGCGCCGGGCAGCCGCAACACCTATGGGTTCGGCGCGATGGCCAACGCGGCGAAGGGCGAGGGCATCTGGCAGACGGTGCGCTACCGCACC
>JAFGJQ010000222.1 GCA_016929015.1 Phycisphaerae bacterium
GACGTGCGGGCGGGAGAGGTGGACCGCGAAACCTTCTTCCGCATCCGCGAGGACGGCGGAACGCGCATCAGCAGCGCGTTCAAGGCCGCACGCGACCTGCTCGAGAACCACTACGAAACCTCCGAGTGGAACTGCTACCTCTTCCACTTCTCCGACGGAGACAACAGTAGCGACGCAGACAGCCGCGAGTGCTGCACGCTGCTGAAGGAGCGGCTCCTGCCCGGCATCAACATGTTCGGATACTGCCAGGTGGCCAGCGCCTACGGCAGCGGGCACTTCATCAACGTGCTGCACGAACACCTGAACGACCAGGACAATATGATCACCACGCGGGTCAATACGAAGGACGACATTTACGACAGCATCAAGGCGTTTTTCTCGAAGGGCAAGTAAACGGAATCAGTGGGACGGACCGTGGCTCAAAACGAGATCGGGACTCATTTCATGGCAGGCGCCGCCCTGCCCGTCGAGTTGGCGCGGCAGGCGGAAGCCCTCGCCGAGCACGCGCGCCGCGAGGGGCTCGATTTCTATCCCACCATCTTCGAGCTGTTCGACACGGACCAGATGAACCAGATCGCCGCGTACGGCGGCTTCCCCCAGCGGTACCCGCACTGGCGATTCGGCATGGAGTACGAGCGACTCCGCAAGCAGCACACCTACGGGCTCGGAAAAATCTTCGAGATGGTCATCAACAACGACCCCTGCTACGCCTACCTCGTCCGCGACAGCTCGCTCGTCGACAAGAAGACCGTCATCGCCCACGTGTACGCCCACTGCGACTTTTTCAAGAACAACGTCTGGTTCGCCCAGACCAACCGCCGCATGATGGACGAAATGGCCAACCACGCCACCCGCATCCGGCGCTATATCGAACGCTACGGCCTCGAAGAAGTGGAAAAGTTCATCGACGTCTGCCATTCCCTGGAAAACCTGATCGACCCTCACTCCGTGTTCATCCGCCGCCAGAAGGAACGGACCCAGAGGATCATGGAACGGCCAACCCGCGAGGACCGGCCGGACCGCGCCACGCGATTCCCCGCCAAAAGCTACATGGACCGCTACATCAACCCGCCCAAGGTCATGGCGGAGGAGGAGCGGGAGGCGCGAGAACAGCAGGAACGCAGGCGGGGACGCCTGCCCGCACACCCGCTGCGCGACGTCATGCTCTTCCTGCTCAACCACGCCCCCATGCAGGACTGGCAGGCCGACGTGCTCGCCATCATCCGTGAGGAAGCCTACTACTTCGCCCCCCAGGGCATGACCAAAATCATGAACGAGGGCTGGGCGAGCTACTGGCATTCCACCATCATGACCAACTACGGCCTGCGGGCCGACGAACTCATCACCTACGCCGAGCACCACGCCGGCACCCTGGCCACCTCGCCCGGCCGGCTCAACCCGTACAAGCTGGGCATCGAGCTGTTCCGCGACATCGAACGCCGCTGGAACACCGGCCGCCACGGGCCGGAATACGAGCGGTGCGAGGACATGCAGACCCGCCGCGAATGGGGCCGCGGCAAGGAGCCCAAGGGCCGCGTGGTCGGCCGCGGCTCACCGGGGCGCGAGAAGATCTTCCAGGTCCGCCGCATCTATAACGACGTGACCTTCCTGGACGAATTCCTCACCCCGGAATTTGTCGACGAGCAGAACCTGTATCACTACCGCTTCGACCCCGCCACCCGACGCATGGTCGTGGTGGAGCGAGACTTCGAAAAGATCAAGCGGCAGCTTCTGTTCATGCTCACCAACCACGCCCAGCCGTACATCTACGTGCTGGACGGAAACTACCGCAACCGCGGCGAGCTGTACCTCGGACACCGCCACATCGGCGTGGACCTGGACATCAAGTACGCGGTCGAGACGCTCAAGAACCTGCACGCCGTCTGGCGACGCCCCGTCCACATCCATGCCTGTATTGACGACGACCCCATCCTCTTCTCCTACGACGGCGAAAAATCCACCCAGCAGAAGGTGGACAAAACCGTCGACCCGCCCGCCAACGTGCCGGACTGAACGCTACGCCTGAACACGCTGCACGCACGGGTGACGGCCGACATGCCTCAACAACTGTCGAATGCGACCGTCTATTATGGGACCTTTCGGAGGCCCCGGCAGCGCGCGATTCCGTCCGTGAACGAAGGGTCGACCGACGCGGCTCCCGGATGCCTTACCCCGGAACAGGAGTCCTGGGGCATAAGTCCTAAAGCAATCCACTCGCATAGTCGAAAGGAGTTTCCGGCCACACGGCGATCGGCCCGCATGTTGCGGCGGAATGTGGCGGATTCGCGACTCACGTGTTTTGCGTTACGAGGAATACACCATGAAGAGCAAATGGACGGTCGGGAGACGAGTGGGAGCCGGGTTTGCTGTGGTGATCCTGGTGCTGGCGGGAGTGGCCGTCTGGTCTGTGACCGGGCTGTCACGCGTGTCCGGAAACCTGGATACCGCCATCGCGTGCAACGAGCTTCAGAATGAGATCAGCCAACGGGAAGTCGACCACCTCAATTGGGCCAAGGCGGTCAGTGACCTGCTGACCGACGATGCCGTCACCACACTCACCGTGGAGACCGACCCCACCCAATGCGCCTTCGGGAAATGGTACTACGGCGAGGGCCGCAAACGGGCGGAAGAGATGGTGCCGGAGATACGGGACGTGCTGGCCGCTATTGAGGCACCGCACCGTCACTTGCATGAGTCCGCTGTCGAGATCGGGAAAGTCTTCCACCAGGCGGACGAAAGGCTGCCCGCGTTTCTGGCCGAGAAGGAAGCGGACCACATGCGCTGGGCCAACGCATGCCTGTCGCTCTTTGCGAACAACGAGGCCGCGCTGGACGTGGAAGTGGATCCGCACAAGTGCGGGCTGGGTGTGTTCCTCGACACAGAGGAAGCAAAAGCTGCGGCGGCCGCGGACCCGGAGTTCGGGCAGTTGATCGAGGCATTGAAGGGGCCCCATGCCCGACTCCACACCTCGGCAGTGAAGATCCGCGACACATGGCGACAGCGGCACAAGGGGCTGCGAGAGAAACTTAAGGACCAGTTGGACGACCACCGCCGCTGGGCGGAAACAGTCACCCAGGCCATCTTGAAGGAGGAGCGTGAATTGAACGTGCAGACGGACCCCACCCAATGCGCCTTCGGAAAGTTCCTTGCCGGCGAAGAGGCACAGGCCTGGTGCGCCGGTTTTCCGGAGTTGAAAGCATCCCTGGATGCCTGCCGAGAACCGCACGAGAAGCTGCACCGTTCGGCGGAGTCCATCCGTGCCGCATTGGCAAGCGGTGATGTCACCGAGGCGCGGCGCATCTACACGTCGGACACCATACCGGCAATCGAGGAGGTCGCCCAGCACTTCGGGCAAGCCATCGCCGCGGAAACCACCCTGGTCGAGGCGCAGACGAAAGCGCAGTCCGTTTTTGAAGCGGAGACGCTCCCGGCGCTCGCCGAGACGCAGGCCGCCCTGAAAGCTTTGAGGGAGCGGACGCAGGCGGCCGTACAGGGCATGCAGCAGGCGGACGCTCTGTACGCCAGTCGGACCACGCCGGCCCTTCGCGAGGTGCAGGGCCTGCTGGGAAAGATCGTTGAAGGCGCCCACAAGGCGGCAGGAGAACGGAACACCGCCATCCGCAACGTCACCGGCCAGACGCGAACGTCCGTCATCCTGGGCGGTGTGGTCGGATGCGTGCTGGCAATCGTGCTGGCAACGCTCATCGCGCGGGGATTGATGCGCGTCATGAGCCGCGTCGCAACCGGGCTCAGGGAGGGGGCCGTGCAGGTGAATGAGGCGTCCGGACAGGTATCCGCCGCCGCCCAGCAACTCGCCGCCGGCGCCAGCGAGCAGGCGTCCTCTCTGGAGGAAACCTCCGCCGCCCTGGAGGAAATGTCGGCCGTCACGCGGACCAACGCCGAAAACGCCCGCAAAGCCAACGAGTTGAGCGCCAAAGCGCGGCAGACCGCTCAGACCGGCGACCAAACGGTGGCCCGGCTGAACGGGGCGATGACGGGGATCAACGAATCGTCGGACAAGATCAGCCGCATCATCAAGGTGATCGAGGAGATCGCGTTCCAGACGAACCTCCTGGCCCTGAACGCGGCCGTCGAGGCGGCCAGGGCCGGCGAGCACGGAAAGGGCTTTGCCGTCGTCGCCGACGAGGTACGGAACCTGGCCATGCGCGCAGCCGAGGCGGCCCGCGAAACCACCGCCCTCATCGAGGAATCCGTCTCCCGGGCCCGAGACGGCGGCGCGGTGACGACCGACGTGAGTCAGGCACTTGGGGCCATCGCCGGGGACATCGCGACGGTGACGGACATGCTGGCCGGCATCGCCTCGGCATCGGACGAACAGGCCCAGGGCGTGGACCAGATCAATACGGCCGCCGCCCAGATGGACAAGGTCACGCAGCAGAACGCAGCCGGCGCGGAGGAATGCGCCTCAGCCGCCGAGGAGCTGGCCAGCCAATCCGAGTCGCTCAAGGGCATGGTCAACGACCTGCTGGCGCTCGTGGGCGGCCATGCCGCTGATGCGGGGGAATCCGAGGCCCTCAACGGCGGGCACGCGGCCATCGCCCTCCGGGCGGCCCGCAAGGCCCACACGCTGCACGCAGCCGTGCATCCGCGATCGTCGCAAGCCCGGAGCAAGAACA
>JAFGJQ010000223.1 GCA_016929015.1 Phycisphaerae bacterium
CATGCGTTCCCTGGAGCAGAAAAGCGACGGACCGTTTGTGCAGTGCAGCATCAACCCGGACGATCGGCGGCGTGTGGATGTATCCATAACTCCTTACGGGAAGTATGGTTATGATGCGTATCGCAACGCCCGGATCGCACTGACGGCCGAGGTGCTGGCGGGGCTGGCGACCGAGGATCGGGACGAGTTCATCCGAATTTTGCGCGTGATGCGCACACATATGGATAACCGCTTGCAGAAAAAGTAGTTATGCACGCCGCCCCGTCCAGGGAAAAATGTTTTCCGAGTGCTAACTATTCATTCCTGTGCAGTGTCAGTCTCTATGAGTGAACCAGCGGGGGCCGGTCGGGCCCCGGAAGCCGGAGTATTTCCTCCAGGAGGTGTGTGATGTCGCGAACAAACGGATTGACCTGTGCGGTGCTCGTTGTTGCGGTCGGTGTGTTCGGCCTGGGTGCGTCCTCGGCTCTGGCCGGTGGGTTCGGGGTTTCGTTCGGGTACTCGTCAGGGCCGAGCTACGCATACGGGGGCTACTGCTCGCCGGTCGTGGTGACGACACCAGCCTACTACGGCGGCTGTGCGACGTACGTACGGCACGGTGACTATTACGCGTACCCGACAGGCAGGTACGTGGTGTCGAGTTGCCCGCCGCCGCCGCCGCCGGTGGTGTACTGCCCGCCTCCGGCCCCGGTGTACTATGGCGGGCGTTCGATCCGTGTGGGCGGTCTCTACTACAGCGACCCTCGGTACGTCAGCCGGGCGGTGCGAACGTTCGGGCATCGTTCGCACGCGCATCGGACTGTACACGTTTCACCGGGCCCCATGCGGCGGGCGCCGATGATCCGCGCGAGTCATCATCGGGGAGGCTGGGGCCGGCCGTCGCATTCGTTCGTCGGGCCCCGGCACAGGGGGCATCGGCGTTAAGTCAAGGATTCCTATGGGGGGTGGGTGCTGGGCAGGAGTCAGGCGATGGCCGGCTCCTGCTCTTTTTCATGCGCAGCGACACGGACGGTCGGCGGCCGCGCCGGGTTTTACCGACCTGGAGGTTTCGAGTACGATTCGGCCACATCGGCAAAAGTGGCTGATCGGATCGACACGGGCGATTGGTGCTCGAGATGCGGGCAGCCGGACAAGCCCGAAGGGAGTCGTATCATGAGGCGCGCGAAGATTACGGTGGTAGGCGGTGGAAACGTCGGATCGAGCTGTGCGGTCTGGCTGGCGGAGAAGGAACTGGGGGACATTGTCGTCATCGACATTCCCGAGATGGAAGACAAGACGAAGGGCAAGATGCTTGATCTGGCCCAGTGTGCGGCCATCGATCGGTTCGACTGCTCGATCATCGGGACGTCGAGCTACGACGCGGCGGCGGGCAGCGACGTGGTCATCATCACGGCGGGACTGCCGCGCAAGCCAGGCATGAGCCGGGACGACCTGGTTCAGACGAACGTGAAGATCGTTCGGAGCGTCAGCGAGAAGATCGCGAAGGCAGCGCCGGACGCGGTGCTGATCGTCGTGTCGAACCCGCTGGACGCGATGGTGTACACGGCCTGGAAGACGACCGGATTTCCAACGCATCGCGTGGTGGGCCAGGCGGGCTGCCTGGACATCGCCCGGTATCGGGCGTTCATCGCGATGGAGGCGGGCTGCAGCGTCGAAGACATCACGGCCCTGCTGATGGGCGGGCACGGCGACGACATGGTGCCGTTGCCGCGGTACACGTCGATTGCGGGCATCCCCGTCACGCAATTCATCAGGCCGGACCGGCTGAGTGCAATCATCGAGCGAACGAAGGTGGGCGGCGGTGAGATCGTCAAGCTGATGGGCACGAGTGCGTATTACGCGCCGGCGGCCGGCTCTGTGCAGATGGCCGAGGCGATTGTGAAAGACAAGAAGCGCATTCTGCCGTGTGCCGCGTTCTGCGACAAAGAATACGGCGTGGGTGGCTACTTCGTGGGCGTGCCGTGCGTGCTGGGCTCCAAGGGTGTCGAGAAGGTGATCGAAGTGGAACTGGACGCGAACGAGCGGAAGATGCTCGATTCCAGCGTGTCACACGTGAAGGAGTTGGTGGCGCTGGCGCAGAAGTTCATGTGATTCTCCGCGGCAAAGACCCGATGGAACAACGGGCAGGCCCCGGTCGATGGTTGGCCGGGGCCTCGTCTTGCGCGAGCAGCGTTGCGAAGGCCGGGTGGTCCGTGGGGCGGTCCTCTCGTACGATGTCGGCCGATCTCGTCAGGGTTCTTCGTTGGGAGGTGACGACATGCTGGAGCACCCGATCGAGCACGCGGTCGGCATCTACATCGGACTGCTGCTTCTGGCCTGCGTGGTGGCCATCGCCGCCAAGCTGATCACGCACCTGCCGTACACGATCTTCCTGACGGTGGTGGGACTGGTCGTCGGGCTGTTGCGTTGGGGACCGGCTCCGGAGGAGGCGGGGTTCGGACACGAGCTGATCTTTTTCGTATTCCTGCCGCCGCTGCTGTTTCATGGCGCTTTTCACATGGAGTTGAACCGGCTGCTGAGCCACCTGGGGCCGATTCTCTGCTTTGCCGTGCCGGGAGTCATCGTGTCGACCGTCGTGGTGGGCGGCGTGGTCTGGTGGCAGGGCGGGATTGCGTCGGTCCTGGTGGCGTTGCTGTTCGGGTCGTTGATCTCGCCGACGGACCCTGTCAGCGTGCTGGCCCTGTTTCGAGAAGCTCGCGCGCCGGAGGATCTGCGGGTGCTGGTCGAGGGCGAGAGCCTGTTGAACGATGCCACGGGCGTGGTGCTTTTCACGATCCTGCTGGAAGCGGTGGTCCGGGGTGGGGGATTGAGCTTCGGGGCGGCGGCGCTGGCGTTTGTGAAGGTGTCTGCGGGGGGACTCGTGCTCGGCGGCGTGCTGGGCCTGGCGGCGTTCGCCCTTCTTCGCCGCCTGGAGGATCACCTGCTGGAAAACGCGATCTGTCTGGCCCTGGCGTACGGAGCGTTCTGGCTGGCCGAGGTGCTGCACGTGTCGGGCGTCATCGCCACGGTGATCGCGGGATTGCTGATCGGCAATTACGGCCGGCGGTTCTCGATGAGCGAGAGGACGCGGGAGACGGTGGAGAGCTTCTTCGGCTCGATCGACTTCCTGCTGAATTCCCTGCTCTTCATTCTCATCGGGCTGGAGCTGCGGGAGGTACCGGATGCGATTCCGGTGAACCCGTGGCGGCTGGTGATCGTGGCGATTGTGGCCATGCTCGCGGGCCGAGCCGTGGTGGCCTATCCGTTCTACTGGGCGTTGAACCAGGTGGGACAACGTCGTCCCGAGTCGTGGAAGCACATTCTGTTCTGGGGCGGCCTGCGCGGGTCGATCCCGATCGCACTGCTGCTGCACTTGCCGACGCCGCCAACCGTGCCGCCGGACAGCCCGTTGGTTGTGCTGAGGCCGGCGCTGCTGCTGGCCGGTTTTGGCTGCGTGTTCTTCTCGCTCGTGGTTCAGGGCGTGACCATGCGGCCCCTCTTGCGAAGGCTGCGAATCGGCAACGAAGCGACGTGACAAACGCCTTCTTGCGTTCACGATGGCAGGCACTTGAGACTCGTCTACAGTTCGACTGCATTTGTCGGGCAGTCGGCACTGTTCTGACTTGACTTCCTGGAAAAAACGCGATTTCCGCTTGACAGAGCCGTTTCTATGTATTAGAGTGTTAGTACACTGTTTCTCTCAGGCAACCGTACAAAGATTGGGCGGTTGTGGCGGAGGCGGCTCCATGGAATTCACGATCGATCCGAAAAGCGGGGTTCCGTATTACCGGCAAATCATCGACCAGGTGCAGTTTGCGGTGGCGGATGGTCGGCTCGCGTGCGGGGACCGGCTTCCCACCGTTCGGCAGTTGGCCGTGGATCTGAAGATCAATCCGAACACGGTGGCCCGGGCCTACCAGGAGTTGGAGA
>JAFGJQ010000224.1 GCA_016929015.1 Phycisphaerae bacterium
CACGTGCGCGTCCGTCCCGTCCGGCATACGACGGATCAGCGTGGCCTCCCGCGGCGTCACGTCCGTCCGCAGACCGCCCGCCACGGCAATCGCCTGCAACGCCGTGATCTGCGTTCGAGGCGGATACACCTGCGGCCGAGGCGCGTTCACCAGCCCGCCCACGATGATCTGATTCACCGGCGCCGCCTCAACGAGAACAATGTCGCCGTCCTCCAGCGGTTCCAACGTCAGCGCGGCCCGCAACTGCTCCGGCTTCGTCAGGTCCAGCGTCACCGGCTCCTCCGGCCGGCAGATGCGACGCAACGTGGCAATTCCGGAGGCCATGTCCGACACACCGCCGGCGCCGACAATCGCGTAGAGCAGGTTCCGCTCCGTACGCCGCAACGGCACCAGCCCCGGTTGCAGGACCGCCCCATGCACCAGCACGTGCGTGGTTTCCGGCATGATCAACTCGACGTGCACGACCAGCTCCAGGTCCTTCATCACGGAGGGCACGTAGGCACCGACGATGGCATTCTCCACCTCCCCCAGCTCCAGGTTCCCCACCGGGATCTTCCCGACGATCGGCATGAGGATGCTCCCCTCCCGATCCACCCGCACTTCAACGGGCGGAAACAGGGCGGCGGGATCGGCGCCCGTCAGCGTCACCTGCAAAACGTCGTTGGGACCCACCCGGTACGGTCCCATTTGCCGGGCCACCAGGGCCGCGGCTTCAGCGGTTGCGGCCTCCTCCGTCGGGAGGGCCGCCTGCCGCTCCTGCTGCATCTGCATGAACTCTTCCAGTCCGATGCGATGGTCCGGTGCACATCCGACCGCCCACATCGCCGCAAGCAGACACAGCCCACATGCGGCGATCCACCCGCCTCGCCCTTGGTTCTCACGCAGCGTGATCTGTTGGCCGTTCATTGCTCTTGTCCTTTGCTGTTCGAAACGTTCGCCTGACTCCGCGCCTGAGTCGAATCGGGCTGCAGGGAGCCCGATGGTTCCTTCATCGGCAAGAGAGGATGACTGGCTTTCCCAAACGGGACGGACCCGCGCCCGCCAGAGGTGCCTCACGCAATCGCGCGACCGTCGGACCGAACGGCCGGCCCGTGCGGCGTGCGAATCAGCTTCTCCAGCGGCACGCTCCACTTTCCGCCCAGGGTCGTGATGGTAGCAATCACGATGCGAAAGTCCAGCCAAAGGGAGAAATGCCGGACGTAGGCGATGTCGTAGTAGATCCACTCGTGAAAGTCCCCCCCGGACCGGTCGTCGCTGCGGCACACCTGCCAGAGCCCCGTGATCCCCGGCCGAACGGACAGCCGCGCGCGGCGCCAGGACACACAGACCTGGTTCTCACGGAAGGGAGACGGACGCGGACCCACCAGGCTCATGTGCCCCAGAAAAACGTTGATGAGCTGCGGCAGCTCGTCGACGTTGGTCGCGCGCATCAGCCGACCCATCCGCGACACACGCGGGTCCCTCTTGAGCTTGAACTGGGGACCATCCACCTCATTCTGAGCATACAACGCCCGCTGCAGCCGATGCGCGTCCGCCACCATGCTGCGGAACTTGATGCACGGAAACTCCTTGCCCCCGCGGCTCTCCCGCCGATGACAGAAGAACACCGGACCGCGCGAGTCCAGCTTGACGAGAATTGCCACCAACGCGAAGAACGGCGCCAGCAGCAACAGGGCCGTCCCCGACACCACCACGTCCACCGCTCGCTTGATGGCAAACTGGACCGCCCGCCGCCGATCCGTCGGCTCCTCACCCGTGCCCGCCAGCGTCGACAGGTCCCCGTGCAGGCCCGAGAGGATCCCCATCGATGCGTCGGCCGCGCCCGCTTCACCCTCCAGAGAGGTCAGACACCGACCCCAGGCCACGCAGTGGCGCACGCTCGCCCCGGCCAGAACGAACGTGTCCGCCGCCAACACCGACTGCGCCACGATGGCATTGCGACCTACGTGACTGCCCGGGCCGATCACCGCGGGACCCACCACCGTGGCACCGGCCTCCAACCGCGCCCGATCGTGCACAACGACCGGACCGACAAACCGCACGTCCGGTTCAATGCAACATTCGCGTCCGACACGCACGCCCGGGCTGTGCCACGTGAACCCCGGCACTAACTGACGGCCATCCAACTGCGACAGCACCCACTCCGTCAGTGCGAGGTAGCCCGCCTCGGTACCCAGATCCAGCACCTCGGACGGCACCGGTACGTCGCGACACAGCACGCCCTGGACCACCAGACGACCCCGCAACTCGGGCAGCGACCGAAACGGCATCTGCATAACCGTACGAGCCGGCACCTGCGACAAGAACACGCCGCTGTTGCCGGCGTCCGGCCAGCTCACCTGCCCATACAGACGCTGGACACGCCGAATGAAACCCCGCTCATCCCGTTCCACGGTCTCCCGTGCCCGCGGCGACCCGTTCCCCAGGGCGATCCAGTGCATCGCCCCACGATACGGGCGTTCCGGATCACCCGGCCCCGCCACCTCGAAGCCTTCGACCGGCCAGCGGGCCGCGTCCGCCACCCACAGAAGGTCTCCCGCCTCACAGTTGTCCAGGGCCTCGTCGAGAGAATCCGGCGTAACCACGTCCACGTCACCCGACTCGCTCCGGCGAAGTGCATTCACGTACTCGTCCGACACGGCAAACGTCGGAAGCACCAACACCCGCTCCACGCCAACGGCCGTCAGCGAACGGCGCAGCACGTCCAGAAATCGAAAAGCCCCCAGCGGAAGCAACAGCAGGGAAAGATCGCCTTCCTCACGCCGGAGAAACGCGGGTCGATGATCGAAGACAAGCAGCGGCACGCTCTTACCCACCTCGCCTTGGCGCGTCGATTCAGGATCCCTTGACCTCGAGCTTTCGGGGACCGTCCCCGGCTTCCGTCAGATACGCATCGTACGAGCTGTAGCCGCCATAACCGCCGTAACCCCGGCCACCGCTCGTCCCCACCAGCACGGTACCCACCAGCGTGCCCCCGGCAGCACTCAGATCCGCATACGCCTGGACGACTTCCTCACGCTTCGATTGCGATGCCCGCAACACCATCAGCACGCCGTCCGCCTGGCTCGCCAGAATGCGAGCATCCGCCACCGGCGCCACCGGCGGGCCGTCCAGCAGAACATAGTCGTACGCCTTCTTCCATCGCTTCAGGTACGGCGCCAGACTCCCGGCTGCAAGACGGTCGTGATCGAAGCCGGACTCCAGCGTGCCGGCCAGCAGAATGTCAAACCCGCTGACCCCTGTTCCCATGATCGCCGCGTCGTCCCGCACCTGCCCGTTCAAGACCGCCGCCAGACCTTCACGCGGTTGCACGCCGAGCCGTGCGGCCAATGCCGGGCGGTACAGGTCGGCCTCCACGAGAAGGACCTTCTGGCCCATGGCCGCAAGACTCCGCGCCAGCAGCACGGACAGCGTGCTCTTGCCGGCCTTCATATGCGCGCTGCTGATGAGCACCGCATTGCGCCCGGCACCGAGCCGCTCCAGCAGGGCGGTGCGGACCATGCGAATGCTTTCCACGAGAACCGGCGGCATCTCACCCGTGAGGCTCGCCCCGGCAAGAACGCGCGGCACCTGCCCCAGAAACGGCACGCGGGCCGCGTGACGGACGTCGCCCACCTCGCGAATGCGCGTATCCAGGGTGACTCGCACGAACGCCAGCCCGATACCCGCCAGCGCCGCCGCTCCCAGAGCCATGATCGTCAGGAGCGGGCGGCGATCTGAGTTCGGCTCCGTGGGCTCGATCGCATACGAAGCGACCGTGATCCGTCCCGGCGCCTTTTCCTCCATCTGCAAGGATTCCAGACGCTTGTGCACCAGATCGTACAACTCGTGCTTGTAGGCAAGCTGCTGGTCGTACTTGGCGATCTCCTTGGCCAGCTCGCCCTGCCGCTCCTGCTGCGTACGCAGGGCACGGATCTGTTCGTCCAGCAGCTCGAGCTCTCGCGACTGGCGGGCGATCAGCCGTTCCAGGCTGGCGGCACCCATCGCCAGGAACGCATCGCCCGAAATTTCTCTGTCGCCCGCACCGCCCAGCCAGGACTCGTCAAGTTGCCCCTCACGCTCGCTGAGCATCTCGCGGGCGTGCTCCACGTCCCCCAGCAACTGTCGAATCCGCGGATGCGATTCGCCGAACCGGTCGCGAGCCATGGCCAACTGGTGTTCCGCCGTGTGCAACCGAGCGTTCAGGCCACGCCACTCACCGTCCTCCGCATACCGAGAACCCGGCACCGAATCCGACCCGGCGTCGACCGCCGCGGCGCCCTCCGCACGACGACCGGCCAGATCCTCCTGGGCCATGTGAGACGCACGCTCAAGCTCCTCCCGTTTCGCTTCCAGAGTGTTGAGCCGTTCCGCCGTCTGGGCCCGAACGATGTCCGGGTCGCCCGTGCCCATCTGCTTGGACAGATTCCCCTTCACCTCCACGAGCCCGTCGATGGCCTTCTCGAGCGAATCCCGCTCCCGACGCAACGTATTGAACACGAGTTCCTCGTGCTCCGCCGCCTGCTCCTTCGTGTATTGGAGGTACTCACTCACGACCGCATCCGCGATGATCCGGGCGCTTTTGGCGTCGGATGCGGAAACCAGCACGTCGACCAACTCCGTATTCGGACGCGGGATCGTCTCCACGGCATCCCGCAGCCGCTCCAATCGGCTCGGCGGCGCCCCCCCGAGCCGAACGCGAAGTGATTTCGACGTGTCGTGGAACCACGCCGATTCGATCACATCCTGCCGGTCCAGCACGCGTTCCAGAACCTGCGGGCTGCGAATGATCGACACCTGCGTGTTGAGGTACACCCGGTACATCGGCGCCACACCGTCATCATTGCTGAAGACGATCCGAGGCAACACGGGGCGAACACGAACGGATGCGCCCGCCTCGTATTGGGGCGTCACCACCGCCCACACCAACGGAACGACCAGACCGGCGACCAACGCAAACACCGCCAGCCCAAGCCACTTGTGACGCCAGAGCAACCGGTACTGGAAGGCAGCTTCCGCCGGAGCCGCCGGAGCCGCGTCGCCTGCGTCACCGAACAGGGGGTCACTGGGCGCACGCGGCGCCAACACGGCCCGCGAGCGGGACGAACCCTCGTGGGGCACAATCGGTCCGGCAACCGGCTCGTCCGGCGTGCAATGATGCTCCTCGATCATCCTGATCCTGCCCTCGTTCGGCGAGTGTTACAACATCAGGCGGCATACGCCGTTCCCCCTACCGCCAGGGGAACCGACACCTCCGCAATGCCCTCAGAAGTGCGGCCCGGTTACGATGCCAGCGACAGAACCGAGTCCGCGCGGGCGGCAAACGCGTTCCGGATCCGGTCCGGTGCCGCCCAGCATCGCGACGTCAACCAGTCAATCATATGTCGGCCGGGCTGGGACGGCGATACGCAAAAAGCGTTCCGAAGCACGGCTTCCGGCTCTACCGCCGCGCCGACCGTCACGACGGAATGGTCCACGACCGCCCCCTCCCCCACCCGGCACCGGTCCCATATCGCCGACCGACTCACTACGGCGCCCGCCTCGATCACACAATCCGCGCCAATGCTGGTCGGGCCGATGATGATGGCCCCCGGCCCGATAACGCAACGCGGTCCGATCCAGACCGGACCGACCAATTTCGCGGTGGAAGACACACGTGACGCACCCGGCGAAACCGACGGTCCGTCTGATCCGCGGCCCCCCCCATTCCCTTCGCCACGCACCAGTTGCTCCGTTGCCCACGTATTCAGGGCCAGGTACGAAGCCGCGTCCGTCACCCGTAGCGGCGAACCGGGGACCGCCAACACCGTCCCCACACGACCCCCCGCTCGGTACAGATCCGGGATGAGGCGTTCCTTGATGTCCTGGAACCCGTGCTCGGGCACCTCACCCATCACTTCCGCCTCAACAACGTAGATGCCGAGCGGTGTCCCGGCGCATTGCCCGCTTGATTCCGGGGCCAGCACGATGGTCAGCGCCGCCTTCGCTTGCCGATGCGCCGCGATCAACTCATCCAGGTTCAACGTGGGCACCGTCGCCCCTTCCACAACCACAAACGTCCTGTGGGCGGTCTGGGCCATGACGTCACGAATGCACCCGGCCGGACCGCGCGGCATCGTGTCTTCCGCGTACCTCACATCGATGCCACACCCTTGCCCGTCCTGCAGGCACTCGCGAAACAGAGCCGTGTCGCTGTTCGCGCAGATCGTCACGTCCTCAAGACCGCCGCACGCCATCCAGTCCAGAATGTGGCAGATGAGCGGCCGACCTCCGACGGGAACCAACGGCCGGGGAATCACCTGGTCGAGCGAGCTCTCCCCCCACACGTGCGTCCCAGCCAGAATGATCCCACCCACATGCTGGCGAGTCGATCCGCGGACGGCACCACTTGCCTCCGAAACAGGCAACCGGCATCCGCCAATCCCCCCACTAATTGCACAGTTCTCCATCTTGCCAACCTCCCCATTTCCCACGTAGCGACCACCCCTCAGGCCGCTCTTCTGCCGTCCGGCCACCCCTCATGCGGTCGAACGGCACTCCCCCACAACAAAACGGGTGGTGAGCTTCAGCTCCTCACCCCAATCGCGCCGCCCCACCACCGTCCATGCGGGCATCCGCTGGTGGTAGGCCCGGCTCACCCATCCGGCAATCGGCTCTTCCTCACCCCGTGAAATCCCCACTTCCAACGAGTCGTCCAGCTCCACCCGGACGATACCCTTCGGGCACTCGACGATCAGATGCCCCCGATCCGCCGCCCTGCGGACGTCGCAGCGTTCCCCAAAATGCCAGCACTGCATGGCGCGGTGAACACCGACACCGCGAAGCTCGTCCACCACCGTGATCTCACGCCGCTCGGCGTTCAGACTCACCGTGCGTCGGTGCCGCACCGGGCAGACCAGCCGCTCGTACCCGTCGTGCTCCGCCGCCACCGTTCCCCCGCACGTTGCGGGCTCCCAGCGAAGGCATCGCGTGTTCGCCCGTCGCCCCCACAGGAACGGGCCCAGTGACTCGGACTGATCCACATCGTCCACTACGACTGTGTTGTGCGCTCGCGTGCTGCGGAAGTAGTCACGCCATCGCGGGTCCGTGAAGTAGTCGTACGTACCCGGATCCACCAGCACGTCCACCCCAAACGCACGAAGCGTCAGACTCAGGGCATCCGCGTGGCCGTGCGCCGCGATCGCTCCGAACCCCAGGATGCCGCAGTCCAGCGTTACGCTGATGCGGTCATCCCCTCCACGTCCTCCGCTCTGAAGCACGTAGACGCCGGTCTCGGGAAAGGCTCGGCTGAAAATCGTCGCCGGCGCGGCGTCCGCATCGAGCCGATCGAACGCACCCAGACCGGGCGCTCCGAGCATCCAGAACACCGGCTCGCCGCAATCGTCCGCCAGGGCCTTGAAATCGCCTCGCTCGAACAGAACCGCACCGATCGCCAGCAGGCCCGCAACCCGCCGGGACCGCGCACACAGCCGAAGCACGTGCCCGTCGTCCGCATCGTTAAACATGGGCAGCGATTCGCCGCCTTCCGCCAAGGCCGCCACGAACTCGAACATGCGCTCCAGCCGCGCCCAATATGCAGGCGGGAAGTCGTCACCCGTCCGGCGACCCACCAGACCGGCGTACAACAGGAATTCGAGGCAGAACAGGTGATAGCCCGTGGCCCGTTCCGCGTGGCCGCCGTCCGGCAGTACCTGCCGCTCCATCTCCTCGCACAGAATCGCCTTCGCCTCTTGCGCCCACGTGCTCGCTTCGCCGATGCTCCGGAAGAAGCGGCTGCCGATGTACACGCCCGCCGCCTCCCCGATCCGATGATTATTCGCCGACGAGAATCGCGAGTATTTCCGTGCAATCTCCCACAGATGCCGATACGCAGCCGGGATGATCGTCCGCCGCACGCCACTCGACAGGCACGACGCCCCGTCGATCAGCGCGAGGGCCCACGACCAGTTGATCACGCGAACCGCCAACTCCAGCGGGCTGCGCCACTGCATCCCCACGCCGAACGGGCACTGCTCGATCCAACTCAGAATCTGCTCCACGACCTTCGCCGCATAGCGATCGTCGCCCGTCAGTCGATACGCCCGTCCCAGCACGGCCAAGTGCTGATGCCGGCTCGGCTCCCACGCAATCTTCGCATCACCGGCTTCGGCATGGTCCCGATAGTCTATGGAACTCGCCGGCCGCATCGGCGTCTGCTGACCGACCTCGTACTCAAAGTTCCAGTTCACTTCGGAACCGAGATCGCAATCGATGCACTCGAACAGGGAAACGCGGTTCCGGCAGAGCCGCTCCGCGCGATCGATCAGCTCTTCACGCCACCCGGCCACCCTCGACGATGCTTCCGATTCCGCACCCGTTACGTGACCGGCCAGTCGGCCGTCAAACCGCACGCTCTCGCCGTTGCCGCCTGCAATGTCCTCGAGCGCCGGCAGCCGCCGACGGCGCACCGCCACACAACGATCCGCCGCCTGGGTTAACCGTGACCGCATGCGCCACAGCACCTCAGGCACCGACATCGCGCTCAAACGCCGACGATACCAAGCCAACGACTGCACCGAAACGCCTTCTCCTCCTGCCGCGCTCCGACTTCCGCTTCACCCCCGCCGGGTTTGCGCCAAACAGACCTGTAACTCAAAAGGCTTGAAACCTCTCACCGGCGAGCAACCTCATTACGCTCGCACGGCGGGTCTCACGCCGCCAACTCCATTCACCCTATTCACTGCAGAATCCGGATTCGCGTTCGTTTCCGCACCACGGGGAGAAATGATCGGTGCTCTTCGGTTCCGCTCACCCAGACTGGCAAATGTTTACCCCAACTGCGCGGTACACCCCTCGCTTCTTGACATCATATTCGCGGTGTCGGATCCCCATTCCCCCCGACTACCCCTGCATTCATCAGTACTTCCAAGGCACCCCCCGCCGCAAGAAACACCAAGCACAACAACTGCGGTCATTACAGTACAGCAGACGTTCTAAAAGCGGTTCTCACACACAACGGAGTGGACTCGCTCCCCATCCTTCCGCGCGTTCCCCGCCTTTCCCTTAACGTTACCCCCGCGAAAACGGGAAGTCAATCTGAATCCGCCCCATATCAGGACAACGCGCGCGAAGCTCGTAACTCATTTCTGCGACGAACCTTACTACTGCCGGCTTGGTAGGTCTCAGGATCGCATCGTCGCACCAGCAGCGGGCTGGCCATCCAGGTATTGCAGACACGCTGTACGACGGGGTAGTCCGGATAATTCGCGACCGGTGGGGGCCGCTCCGCCGATCATGTAAGTGCCAGGCCCCCGATGCGGTTCGAAAACCCGGCCAGGCTCGGGGACCGGCTCGTCTGTCCGGAGGTCTGCGCATGGAAATGCCGGGACTGATGCTTCGCTGGGGTCTGATAACCGTCCTGCCCCTCGTCTGCGCGCAGTGCGGGTCACCCCCCGAAGACCCCACACAACAGACCGACGCGAACCGACCGACCGACCCGGCTGATGGCAATGCCGACGGCTCCGACCCGAACGATTCCCCCATCTCACTGGCTGCCGCCGTCTTCCTCGAGGACGCCGAACCGGCGATGGCCGGTCTCGCCCACGTGCCGGATGAACTGCTGGTCCAGACATTCCCGGCCGCCGACGCAGACGCCCTCCACGCGACATTCTCGGCCGCGGGAGCCACGCTTCTGGAAAGCTGGCCGGAACTGGATACAACCGTACTTCGCGTGACGAACGGCGACCTCCAGGCGGCGGCGACGACGCTGGCCCGCGACCCACAGGTGGAAGCCATCCAGAAGAGCTACTTCTACGAGCCGGACACCACACCGGACGACCCGGAGTTTGCGTCCCAGAACTACCTGAGCGTAGTGAATCTGCCGCAGGCCTGGGCAACCACAACCGGAAGCGAGAGCGTCGTCCTCGCGGTGATCGACACCGGCGTCAGCTCCGGCCACGACGACCTCTCCGGCAAGGCATTGGCCGGTCGAAGCGTCGTGACAAACACGGCCGGCGTGGAAGACCGCGTCGGGCACGGAACGGCGGTCGCGGGCATTGCGGCGGCCGCGTCCAATAACGGCGTCGGCATCGCGGGCGTAAGCTGGGATAGCCCCATCCTGCCGGTCGTGGTGGTGGACGACGCCGGCCGCGGCACGACCCGGCACATCGCCAAGGGGATGGTCTGGGCAGTCCAGCACGAGGCTCGCGTGATCAACGTCAGCTTCGCCCCGCTTCAGGCGGATCGTACGGTGCTACGGGCCGCGCAGCTCGTCCGGGCACGCGGCGGCCTCACCTTCATCAGCGCGGGCAATGACGGGACAACCTACACAACGCCCAAGAACAACGCTGCCCTGTTTGTCGGTGCTCTGAATGCGGACGCACAGCGCGCCTCCTTCTCGTCGGCCGGCCCGTTCGTCGACCTCACGGCGCCGGGCACGGGAATCCGCGCGCCGGCACTCGATGGCGGCTACAGCGGCGTCAGCGGCACGTCGTTCGCCAGCCCCATCGTGGCCGGCACCGCTGCTCTGGTCTGGTCCATCCGTCCCGACCTGCGCCCGGCCACGGTGGCCGACCTCCTGCTCTCCACCGCCCGGGACATCGGACCGGTCGGTCGCGACGACGAATACGGCGAGGGCGTACTCGATGCCCAGCAGGCTGTGGCCGCCGCCGAGGCGTTGATCGAGCAGGACGATCGGTCACCGCCGGTCGTTTCCATCACGCACCCGGCCAATAACGCCACGGTGTCCGGCGTGCTGCGGATCGCCACCCAGGCGACGGACGCCGGCGACATCGCCGACGTGACCCTGCTGGTGGACGGCCAAGTCCGCGCCTCGGACCTCTTCCGGCCATACCTGTTCGCGGTGAACACGGCGACCTTGGCGCCAGGGTCGCACACGATTTCATGCGTGGCCACGGACGCCTGCGGCAATGCTTCCCGGCCCGCCGACATCACCGTGTTCGTGGCGCAGACGGGCGGCGACGGCGGCGGCACGGCGGATGCGCAACCGCCGGTCGTGATTATCACGCACCCGACGGACGGCACCCTGGTCGCCTCTCAGGTGGGCATCGGTGCGACGGCCACGGACAATGCGGGGCTCGCCCGGGTGGAATGGCTGGTCAACGGCATCTCCCGCGCGTCGCAGATGCTCAGCGGCACGCGGGCCGAAGTGAGCTTTCTCTGGGACGCAAGTTCCGTAGCCTCGGGCAACCACAGAGTGACCGTCCGCGTCACCGACTCCGCCGGCAACCAAGCCACGGCCACGGTCCGACTGATCCGGCAGTAAGCGAGAACGCAGGCAAGCGGAAGAGTTCCGGATGTGGGCTGCAGGTCGTGGACTGTGGCCTGCAGGCCCTATCGCGTCCATGTCGGAACGTGCCGAGTTCTCGGTTTGCGGGTGCCGCGCCCTGACGCTGCGAAGCTGCCTGACCTATCCAACCGATCGAGGACCCTCCTTCCTCTGAAGAACCGGACCGGCGTTTGCCTGAGAGGGTCCTGCATCGTGGCTTTCGATCTTCCCGTTCTGCCGCGACGGGAGGGGCCTGAATCGGCACCGTCACGTCGCCTGAGAACCATCCTTGGGCGCAGCGGGCGCGGGCGCGGCGGGCAACGGCGCTGCAGGTATGGTTTTTCCCGGTTGACCCGGTTTGGCTCCAGGCTTCGGCGAGCTCGGCGGCGCAGGCTGGACCGCTCGTTCCGGCTCGGCCGGCGTGGATAGGCGAACGGCGTCCAGCATCCGCAGCGTGGTTCGGTTCTCCGGGTCGAGCGTGTCCGCCTTCTGGAGCGACAGGTGCGCGCGATCGGCCCGGCCGGAGAAGAAATCCCAATAGCCCAGCAGGAACCACAGGTTCGCTTTGTCAGCCTTCTCCGCGGCAGCCTCCCGGAGCTTGCGAGTGTGCTCGTCAAAATCCTTGATACGGCCGTAGTCGCCGCGAATGTCCAGCGGCAGGAACACCAACTTGGGTTGCAACTGCAGGGCCCGCCGAACGCTCAGTGCGGCCTCATCGTAGCGACCCAGCGCCACCAGCGCATGCGCCGCATGGAGCCGGGCCGCCGCATCCCCCTGGTTCAACTGGGCCGCGAGCACGAATTGCCGCGAGGCAAGCGAGTAGTCGCTCGCCTGGAAGGCCCGGACGCCCGCTTCCATCGCCTTCAGATACGACCGGGTCCCGAGCTCGTACTGAAAGCTCCACTCCGCAAATTCCTTCCCATCGCGGTGTCCCTGGTAGTATCCCTCGTCAAACGCCGCATCACCGGGATACCGATAGTAGTCATCCGGCGGCGGGTAGGCGTAGCGGTAGGCCGGCGGAGCATAGTCGTAGTCGGGGTGCGGTCGGACGGGTGAACCCCACGGGCGGTAGTACGGGCCGCGATAGCGCCCGGATGGAGCGTAGTAGTCGTAATCACGCGAGTAGCGTGAGCCGCGGTACTGGCGCATGCGATACCGCCAACTCCGCTCATAGAAGTCGTACGGGGGCTCTGAATCGTAGTCGAGCGACTCCGGCGGCTCGGCCCAGGGACCGGTCGTCGGGGGCGGCCCCGCCGGTGGCACCGCAGGCTCGGCCGTCGGTGCCGGCGAGGAATCAGCCGGTTCCTGACCGAACGCTCCGGCCGTCCACGCGAAGACCGTAATGATTGCGATCCACCACGCCACGGCTGGCGTGCATCCCCCGTCCGTTTTCTTGAACATGGGAAGCTCCTTATAGCGAAAGGCACCGCGCTTTGCGTTGCGGCCGGCCGCGTCGGGCGCCACCGGACGCGGCCCACGCCATTATACCCGCCCTCCGCCGCGGGGTTGAGGGGGATTCCCGGCCACGGCGCAGCACGCTGTCGGAAGGCCGGTTGCAGTCGTATAATCCCATTCCACGTGGAGGCAGGCATAAACATGGAGGTCCCCCATGCAGATTCAGCGGCTCATTGACGTGGCCGCGGGTCGCCGGCCCGCTGATCTGGTGCTCAAGGGCGGCAACGTCGTCAACGTTCATTCAGACGAGATCTACCCGGCGGACGTCGCCATCTACGGTGACCGGATTGCCGGCATCGGAAGCTACAACGCCATGGAGGAGGTGGACGTGTCCGGGCGGTTCGTCTGCCCCGGCTTCATCGACGGCCACGTTCACATCGAGTCTTCCATGCTCAGCGTGCCGGAATTCGCCCGCGTGGTGGTGGCGCACGGCACGACGGCGGTGGTGGCAGACCCGCACGAGATTGCCAACGTGATGGGCACCGAGGGCATTCGGTTCATCCTCTCCTCCAGCAAATACTGCCCCATCCACGTCTATCTCACGTTGAGTTCGTGCGTGCCCGCATCCCGATGGGAAAGCGCCGGGGCCGAACTCACCGCGGTGGACCTGCTGCCGCTGCTCTCCGACGACTGGGTGCTGGGCCTGGCCGAGGTGATGAACTTCCCCGGGGTGGTTGCGAAGGACGAGATCGTGCTCGACAAGCTCAAAGTCGCGGCCGATCGGGTCATCGACGGGCACGCGCCGGGCCTCAGCGGCCGCGCGTTGAACGCCTACGTCGCCGCCGGCGTGCAAAGCGATCACGAGTGTACCACCGTCGAAGAGGCCCGCGAGAAGCTGCGGCTGGGCATGCACGTCATGATCCGGGAGGGTTCCGCCGCTCGCAACATGGACGCCCTGCTGCCTCTCGTCACGCCGGCCACCGCCGATCGCTTCATGTTCGTCACCGACGACAAAGACGTGGATGACCTGATCGAGGAAGGACAGATCGACGTCATGGTGCGTCGCGCGGTCGCGTTCGGACTCTCCCCCACACAGGCCGTGCGGATGGCCTCATGGAACGCAGCGCGATACTTCCGGCTCGATCGGGTGGGCGCGGTTGCCCCGGGATACCTCGCGTCGCTGGTCGTCCTGGACGACTTCAAGACGTGCCGCGTCGCCCGCGTCTACCACGCGGGTCAGGAAGTGGCGGTCGATGGTCGCTGCACGGTGGATTCGGGCTCGCCGCGTCGGGCCCCGGTCCTGCGCAGTACAATCAACGTGCACTGGCTGGAGCCGGCTCACTTTGCCGTTGCCGCTGAGGGAAATGGGTGCCGTCGCGTTCACGTGATTGAGGTGGATGAAGGTCAGCTCCAGACGCGGCGAAGCGTGGAGGCCCTGCCTCTTCGCAACGGGCACGTCGTGCCGGACCCCGCTCGCGACGTGGCGAAGGTGGCGGTCATCGAGCGACATCAGGCCAGTGGGAACGTCGGCTTGGGCTTTGTGCGAGGGTTCGGCCTGACCGCCGGGGCCATCGCCTCGTCCGTCGCCCACGACTCGCACAACCTGGTGGTCATCGGCACCAACGACGAAGACATGTTTGCCGCGGCCGTGCATCTCGTGAAGATCCGGGGCGGTCTCTGCGTCGCCCTGGGGGGTGAGATTCTCGCCGACGTGGCCCTTCCCATCGCCGGCCTGATGAGCCCCGCGCCCGCCGATGAACTGCGAGACGGGCTGCGTAAGCTGCACGCCGCCGTGAAGAAGCTGGACTGCCGGCTGCGACGACCGTTCATGGCGATGTCCTTCCTGAGCCTGTCGGTTATCGGGGCCCTGCGAGTAACTGACCAGGGTCTGATCGATGTCGACGCGTTCGAACGGATTGAGTTGTTCCCCTTATAACATAGACCGCCTCCGGGTGGCCACTCGGGACATGCGGACCGAAAACAACCGGGCCGCGAAAACTCGGACGCATGCCATGCAGCAGGCTCACCGTGAGGCAATCCCGCGTGAGGAGTTCATCGCGGGAGTTCCTGGCGCAATCCAGTCACTCTGCGAAACGTCCACGTACGCCGCAATGCAACGCAGCAGAAAGATTCACTCAACCATTGCATAAAATGATACCTGTTTCATTTTCCAAGTCACGTGATTACAATCACATGGAATCACAGATCCCGGCCTATGTTCAGCCGGGACAGTGGCTTGGTATCGGGGAAAGCTAGCTCGGGCATTGCCGCCTGATGGAGCGGCCGTAGCGCCGAAGAGCGCCGGGGAAGAAGCACGTTCGGCCGACACCCGCGGTTGATGCGTCGACCGGGGTGAGCGCCCCTGCCGTGAACGGTGCATCCTTCCCTTTCACCGTGTTCCCCGAACCAATCTTGTTGTCGCCCGAGCGAAAACGAAAGCAGCGATGCCCTCGGACGGGCACGTCGGATACTCGACCAGCGTCGACAGAGTTGCGATGGACGATGTTGTTTGTTGAGGAGGAATCAATGATGTCTCGTCGGTTTTGCTTGTTGTTGCTCAGCGCATTGGTCGCGCTCACTTGGCCGTTGACGGCCGGCGCGCAGCCTTATCCATCAGAGAAGCTCAGTTTCGAGGACGTTGCGGGTCAGCCGGAGATCTTCCAGCCCCCCACGTTCTCGCCATCCACGCGCGGCTTGGACCCGACGAAGGTGCATACGGCACTGCGGTCCTCCGACTGGGGCGGCTCCGATGGTTTTCAATCCATGGGAATCACGCTGTACTGGGAGGATGGCGCCGATCCCTACGGATGGTTGCGACTCACCAGCTTCAACGGCCCCAACCGTCCTAACCCGGCGCTACACACGCAGGGAAAAGTCCGATTCACGGTATCCAACCGCGGTAATCTGATCAGCGGGGCCGGAGCCGTGGGCCTTTGCGTGGCCGTGCGCGAAACCGGAGCACTCGTGCCGCAGATGTTCGATGGTACCGGCACGGGCAACATCGAGTTCGTCGGAGTCAGCCTGGTCCCGAGCGTTATCGAGTGCGGCACCAACGGCTGCCAATCCGGCACGGTTCCCGGCGAGCCGGACGGGGATGACGAACTCGTGACGTGGGCAGAGGGTGCGTACCAGGCCATCTCCTGGGGGAGCAATCGGATTCTCGAGACTGTAGCGGTCACCGGTGACGAGGAGCGGTACGGCTACACGCGCGCCCCGGACGGCGGATTGATCCCGATTCCCGTCGTGGACGTTCCGATCACGTACACCTACGTTCCGTTTGAGGTGAACCTGGCCAACGGCGACGTGACGTACAACAGCGTTACGTATGATGGCGGCATCGTCTCGCTGACCACGGGCGAGGCGGGCACACTCGCCGATGCACCGGACCAGAGAGGAACGCTCGAATCGCTCATCATCACCAACTCGCCTACGGACACCGAGACGATGATCGCGGTTTTCGTCGACGAACTCGAGTTTGAAGCGCCGGAGTTCGACCCGATCCTGGCGCCCGCCGTCCAGTCGCCCATCATCCAGGCCGATACAACGGTCACGGTGACGAACCTGGTGCCGTATGTGAACCGGGTGAAGTTGTTCAAGAACGGTCTGGAAGTGGGTGACCAGGCCCTGGCTCCGGCGACGCCGGGTGCCATCACGACGTACACCTTCAACGTTCCGGAACACGCCACGGGAGACACCTACACGGCAGAGCAGTGGGACTCGAAGACCCCGGTGAACCAGCAGAGCGATCTGTCCGCACCGGTCGTCGTCCTGAGCGGCCCGCCGCCGTATTCGTTCTCCATCCTGCTCGACGAGAGCGGCAACGGAAGCTGCGGGCCCTATGTGGATCCATGGGAGTGGGTCGGCGTGACGGCCCCCGTCAGCAGCTACATGCCGCTGGGCACCGGCATGGTGCCCAGGAGCGGCGAGTGGCAGTACGTGGACATCCCGCTCACCGATCCGAACGTGGTGGAGCCCAGTCCGTTCGGCGGCGGCACCAACGGCTCGCTTGCCCCGTCGCCTACGGGCTACTACACGATGGACAGTCTCTGGTTCACCATCTCCCCGGACGCCGAGTCGAACGGGTTGGGTCCGTGGGAGTTGTTCATCGACGGCGTCCAACTGGTGGATCTCAATGACCAGGTGACGACGGCCATCTTCAGCATGGAGGACGGGGTCAATCGACTGCCCCAGGTCCGCGGCCAAAGCCCGGTGCAGTCGCCGAACTACTCGACCGGCCTTTCGTCCCTGGCCTCGTACGACGGCAGCAACAGCCACCGGCTGACCGTAACCTATAGCTTCGACCCGTCGCGTCGGGCGCTGGGCATCCTGCAACGGACGGGCACCGGCTGCGGAACGAGCGCGTTAATCCCAGACACCACTAAATCGATCCGCTTCCACCTGCTGTGCCGCGACGCTCGGGTGAACCCAGACATCGCCCTGCCGGAAATCGTGGCGCCGGTCGTCGGGGAGCAGACCTGGGTCCGCGTGAATTGCGACGTCACAGCCACGGCCGTA
>JAFGJQ010000225.1 GCA_016929015.1 Phycisphaerae bacterium
CGTGACACTGAGGAACCGGATGCGTTAGTCGCGCTCGTCCGGATCTGTGGGGGCGCCGCCGGGCAACCGGCGGCGCTACCCGGACTTAGACTCTGTAGATTCATATCTCTCCTTTGTGCCAACGCCACCAGAGAGGCTTTTGGCGCGCTAGCGACGAATAGCCTCGACTGGTTGGCGGTTCATTCTCGGCGCGAGCCTATCAGCCAAGTGCCACATCAAGGACCATCATTACAGAGAAGCCGGCCATTGTACACATGGTGACAAGATCAATGTTCTCCTGTTTCCGTTGAGATTCAGGGATGAGTTCTTCCACAACGACAAAGATCATGGCGCCCGCTGCAAAGCAGAGCGCATATGGAAGAATGTACTGCATCTTGAGAACAAACAATGCGCCGATCACTCCGGCAATTGGTTCAACGATGCCAGATGCTTGCCCCATAAAGAAACTCTTGCCTTTGGACATGCCTTCACGCCTCAAAGGCATGGACACAGCGGTGCCTTCTGGGAAGTTCTGAATGCCGATGCCGATAGCCAAAGCAATTGCACCACCAATCGTTGCGGACGGCAGATGCGCGGCCACTGCTCCAAAAGCAACACCGATTGCCAGACCTTCAGGTATGTTGTGAAGGGTTATGGCAAGCACCAGAAGCGTGCTCCGTTGCCATGACGTGTTCACTCCCTCCGTCTTGTCAACGGCCAGCCCAGGGTGAAGGTGAGGCAGGAACCTGTCGGTGATTCTCATAAAGACCCCGCCACCCATGAACCCGATGACTGCTGTCAACCATGGAACGTGTCCCAACTGCTCCGCCATTTCAATTCCTGGTGCGAGAAGCGACCAGTAGCTTGCTGCAATCATCACGCCGGCAGCAAACCCAAGCATTGAATCCAGGAGTTTCTGGTT
Organism: Phycisphaerae bacterium; assembly: GCA_016929015.1. Classification (GTDB taxonomy): domain Bacteria; phylum Planctomycetota; class Phycisphaerae; order UBA1845; family UBA1845; genus JAFGJQ01. The sequence continues at coordinate 902 of JAFGJQ010000225.1, forward strand.
CACAGAGCTGGTAACGAAAACGAGAGCCGCACCTGCGGCTGTTACACCCCAAGTGAAGACGGTGGCGAGAAGAGCTTGCGTTAACGGGCTGTATTGCTGAATGAACTCAGTCATATTAATCTCCTTCGCCAACGTCGGAACGAACCCTCAAATCAAGGCGCGCCCTGATTTGTAGGGTTCAGGTTGTTATTGGCTGCCATTTTACCTGCCCGGCTCATGATTGGTACAATCGAATGAGTTCCGGGTAGGTTGTGATGCGCTGTCCATCCCGATCTACTTCCGCAACAATCTTGTCTGCACGTGAATTGAGCAACGGCTCCACGGCCTGCGCTGAGTATCTGGTGGCTCTGTGAATGCGCTTGCCCAGGTGGTGCGGACCTTGGCCGACGAACGGCGACCAGAAATCCCAGACGATTTCCTTCTCGGGGGTCACCTCGAACAGATGCCCTGCATCGCACTCGCAGATTAGCGTATTGCCGTTTGGCAGACGCTGGTTTCCTGCGCGAAACGGCGAGAAGAAATCCTCGCCGTTTTCATACTCCCAGACGATCTCGCCGGAAATCGGCTCGATTTCACGGACGATCGAGTGGCCACGATACGTTCCGTTGTCGAACACTAGTATGTTTCCATCTTCCAACATCGTTGGCTGGTGCTGGCCGTCCAGAATCCCGGGGCCGTAACACCAAACGATTTCGTTCTTTGCGGGATCAACAACCCCTATGATATCCAGCTGTCTCAGGCTGAACAGCAGGTTCCCCGGTCTGAATCGGGAGTCTTTGTCTGCCAGAGGGGTAGGGGGCAGGACCTCAATCGTGTTGGCGTGAGCCCAGTCAGATGGACCATAGGGCTTGAATCTTCCGTTCTCTGTCTCCCGCATGTAGGGAATTGGCAGAGGATATCCCGCCAGTTCGCAAAGCTGCTCAACGTGGTCCCCAAAAGAGAACGTCGAAAGCGTCTCCTTGTCCCGGTCGAGCTTGATGATCACATCTGTCCGCAGAAACTCCGGTTCTGTGCCGGGCTCGAACATGCCTGGAAGGACTCGCTGCCGTTGCGCGGCCAACGACACGACCACATTGTCGCCGACCCAGAAATCATGGTGGTTCGGACTTGCGAGAGACTCGTCCCCCTCCCACCGCCAGACGGTCTTGCTGTCCGGCGTCAGCTCTTCCAGCCATTTCCCGCAGTTGTGGGTGAAGAGGTTCCCGCTTGGCAAGAGCTCCGCGACATTGCTGTGCGTGACCTGCCATGTGTGTACCACCAGTCCCCTCATGTCGATCAGGTACTCCTGGTCGCCCCATGCAGGCGAAAACAGCGTGTATCCCTCGTAGCATTTGCCCGGCAGGTAGGTCCTGACCCCGAACGGGTCGGAATGAAGCCGTGTCTTCTCGCCGGCTGTCAGTAGTCTTCCGTCAGTATACATTCACTTGCTCTCTTTACCGTCTGTCCATTGTTTTCAAGCCAATGCGAAGCTGAGTCGACTCCGGCTTTTCCGTAGCACGCTTGCGTGCGGAGGGGAAGGCGTGCCGATGGAGCGCGGCGGAGTCGGGATAGCCTCCACCTGGCCTGTTGGCCGTTCAGATATGTCGCGTTTTGAGGCCAGCCTTTCTGGCAGCCTTCAGTTGCCGGTCGTCCGACGATGCAAATAGCTCCGCATTCCATTCGATCGCACAAGCGACATGCAGTGCGTCCATGGCACGCACGGGACTCGTCTCCAGAATACGGATGGCGGAACCGACGACCGACGGAGTAAGGTTGACTATGTCCGCATCGCGGACGTCGTCAAGCAGACGCTGCTTTGCTTCGTCATACTGGGCCGCCGTAAGCGTATGTTCTCTCTTTCTGCGATTGAGTGCAGAGACAGCTTCCGGCACACATATCACACTGAGGCCCAGTTCGGAGGCTTGGGAACATGTGGCTTCGGCTTTGTCACTGCCTTCTTCTTCAACGAAGCGCTTTGCAAATGAAGATGAATCAAAATAGGCCTTCATCGGTTCCGCTCTTCCCGGACGGCGGAGGAAAGTGCTGCTCCCTTCGCTGTGAGGCGAAGCGCAGGTTTCTTCCAGGAAGGCAGTCTGTCGCCCTCACCCGCCACGGGGCTGACTTCCGCAATCGGGCGACCGTGGCGCAGAACCACCAGCGTTTCCCCGTGTTCAACGCGGGTAAGCATTCCCGATGCGTGGCTGCGGAATTCTGTAAGTGTTACTGTTGTCATGATCGCCCTCCCATTTGTACAGCAGTGTACAGAATGCCGGTCACTTCGTCCAGTGGTTTGTGTACGTCTCCTTGATTGAGCCGTTTTCGGGCTTCTTCGACGAACCCCTGCAGGTTGGGTACCGCAGGAGGATCGTCGAGCAGTGCCTGAAGCGTCTTCTTCGCGTCTGCCACTGAGCCGCGGTGATACTGCAGTACTCCGAGCGCCAAGCGGAGTTGGTTCCTGTCAGGGAAGTGGACGATTGACTGGGAAATGAAACTGACGCATTGGGTTATCATCTCTTCCTCATATGAGGTCTTCTTGGCAAGGCCGGGACGGTATGGGCGGGATGGCGGTTGTTGTGGAAGAGGATGAATCGTTTAACCCGATCGATGTAGGTGCGTTCGGTGCGGATGGAGTAGTGGCGGACGCGGATTTCGCGGGGGAGTCGATCGAGTAACTTCATTAGTGAGCCCCCTTTTGATGCGTTTGTGCGACCCGGGGGAGCGATAGTTCACCTATAGGCGGGGGTCAAGGGGGAACGGCGTGTTGCCTAAACGGAGATACCTCGACTGCGCTCGGGATGACAGTGCCGAAGCCATCGAGTTCCCCAGGGAATTGTCATGTCGAGCCTGCCGAGACATCTCGCCGCAGGCGTCTTTCGGATTTGGGCAACAGGCCCGGAAGAATATCTTTTTTCACGGGCATCCCATACAGAAGAGGGCCTAACCACGGAGACGCGGAGGCACGGAGGAGAGAAGGAGTGTTGCGTGAATCCGGCGCCGAGCCGCTTCTTGACTTGCCGAACGGCGGGGGATGCTGTACAGGGTGAGGCTCGGTGTCGTGAGCGGGACGGAAGGAGGACTTCGCTATGGTCGGCCGGTGGCTGATTGCGGGCGTGGCGGTATTGGCGGCCGGATGCGGGCGCCGGGCGGAGCCGCCGGATTTCGATGCGCCGGTGGTGTATGACTTCGCGGCGCGCCTTGAGCACGCCCGGGTCGAGCGGCCGTGGGTGGCGCTGGACCTGGGCGATACGGCCTCGCGCGCGTGGCTCCTGGACGGGTGGGGGCCGATCGAGGAGGCGCCGGACGGGACCCGGTCGGCCTGGATCACGCACAAGCGCGCGGGGGTCCGTTTCGCGCTGTACGAGCCGCGCGACCTGATCCTTTCGGCGTATCTTTACCCGTATACGCGCACGTATATCGGGCAGGCGGTTGCGCTGGAGGTGAACGGCGCGCGCGTCGGCCGCTGGGCGCTCGACGGCCGCGAAGCCTTCCGGGAATACAAGGCGACCATTCCGAAGTCCGTTCTGCAGCGCGGCGAAAACACGCTGCGTTTCCGTTTCCGCTACGCCAGCCGGAGAAAACGACAGGCAGCCAACGTGGCGCGCCTCGAGCTGGGCGGGATACCGCCGGAGACGGCGGCCGGGACAACGGTCCCGTCGGCCGGACCCGAAGGGTGGCGGCAGCCGGCGAAGACCCTGGTGCGCTGGCCGGTAACCGTGCCGCGCCGGGGCTGGCTGGAGGCGTGGCCGCGTTTTTCGGGCGCGGGCCCGGACGACACGGCGCGCGTATGGATCCGAACGGACCGGGGACGCTTTGCGCTGGCGGCTGTCGGAGAGGAGCCGGCCGCGCCGCTGCGCGCCTCGCTGGTTCCGTATGCGGGAGAACGCGGCTTCATCGAATTCGAGAGCACGGGGCCGCAGGACGTGGAGTGGACGGTCTGCCGCGCGGGCGGCCGGATCCGGCCGGAAGACGCGAACCTCTACCTGATTACGATCGATTCGCTGCGTGCCGATCATGTCGGCGTCTACGGGTACGCGCGCCCGACCACGCCGGCGCTGGACGCGCTGGCGGGCCGCGGCACGGTCTTCAAGACGGCTTACAGCCAGTCCAACGTGTCCATGCCGTCCTTCTCGACGATATTGACCGGGCGCTATCCGCAGAGCCACGGGACGTACATGAACGGCGTGCCGATGGACCGGCAGCAGCGCCCGCTGGCGGCGATCCTGGGGGCGCACGGGTACGAAACGGCGGCCTACGTGAACTGGAGCATTCTGAGCTGGGAGAAAATGACCGGCCGCGGATTCGAAAAGCGGCGTTCCATCGAGGGGGTGCCCGAAACGGCCCGCCCGGTGATGGGACGGGGCAACGTGTTCGGCTATGCGCTGAACTGGGCGGATTATCATGCGGGCGCGCGCCAGTTCCTGTGGCTGCAGACGGAGTACCTGCATCTCAGGGGCCTGCCGGAGGCGTATCGCGAGATGTTTGTGGAGCCGGCCGGAGCGGGTGAGGCGGATACGGGGCGGGCCCCGCTGGCGGAAGCCGTACGGACGGGGGGCGAGGCCTTGCGGGAAGCCATGCGGCGCTACACGGACCGCGAAACAGAGATGACGGAACGCGAATACGAGGCTTTCGTGGCGCTTTACGACGGCGCGATCCGGCTGTCGGACGATCAACTCGGCGGCTTCCTGCGGGGCTTGGAGCGCCTGGGGCTCGATCCCTATGCCGCATTCATCGTGACGGCCGACCATGGCATGAGCCTGGGAGAGCATCACCGGTTGTCGCACCTGGGCATGCCGTACCCGCACCTGCTGCACGTGCCGCTGGTCATGGTGCTCCCGGGTTCCGGACAGGCGGCGGGACGGCACATCGAAGCGCCGGTTGCCTTGACGGACCTGGTTCCGACGGTGCTCGACTATCTCGGGCTACAGGTGCCCCGCCGGCTGCAGGGGCGAAGCCTGATGCCGTATATCCGGGGCGAGACGCCGCCGCCGCGCGAGGCCGCCTTCGCGGTGGTGCCCACCGACCCGCCGTCGTATGCGATCACGACGGCGCGATGGCATTATCATACGGACTTCAAAGAGCGGGCTTTCCTGACGGCCGTGGACGATCCGGAGGAAACCCAGGAGCTGGACGCGCATCCGGAAACGGCGGCCAGGTTGAGGGCGGCGTTGGAAGCCTGGGTTCGTCAAACGCCGAACGTGTGCACAGGGGTGGAGGGCGAGTTGAGCGAAGAGGTGAAGCACATTCTCAAGCAGGCGGGCTACTTGTAATGAGCGCGGAGCGGGTATTCGCGGCGCTGGCGGTTACGGACCTGCTGCTGGTCGTGTTGCACATAACGACCGGTTGGGGCTTCGTCAACCTGGACCGGGAGGCCAATCTTCCGGCCTGGTATTCGAGCATCAAGCTGTTGGCCACGGCAGTGTTGTGCGCCCTGATCTTCGCCGCCGAGCGGGGGAAAGCCGCGGCCGAGCGGCATTTCCGGCTGACGCCCCTCTGGCTTGCCGTGGGCGGTGTATTTCTTTTTCTGAGCGTGGACGAGCTGGCCTCGCTGCACGAAGGCGTTGCCCGTTTCGTGATGCGGGAATTCCCGTTCGGCCTGGACCTGCGCGAGGCCGTGCTGGCGGGCGACCGCCAGCGGGACGCGTTTGCGTGGGTCATCCTGCTTTCGCCGTTTATCGCCGGCACGGCGGCCTTCTTCCTGGTTTTCTTTTATCAGCGTTTTCGCGGGCGGCCGGCGGTGCTGCGGCCGGCCCTGGCGGGGGTGGCCTGTTTTATCCTGGCGATCGGGTGCGAGGCGACCATGTACGGTTTTCCGGCGTTGCACGAGTGGACGGCAAACGACTTGAGTCGTTACCAGCTTGCCCTGATCGTCGAGGAAAGCGGGGAAATGCTGGGGACGAGCTTGTTGGTCCTGGCCCTGATGCGTTATCGTGGCTCTGTGTTATGACGGCGACGGTATTGCGGCGTGTCCTGGTGCTGGTGAACCCCCACGCGGGGCTGGGGAGCTCGTTTACGGCATTGCGGCGTGCGATGGACCGGCACTGGGAGGGCAAGGGGCGGGCGGTGTTCTACCAGTTTTCCCAGGGCGCCGAAGACGCCGGCGCCAAGGCGCAGGCCGCACTGGCGTCGGGATGTGACGCGATCCTGGTGGTGGGCGGCGACGGCACGGTGAATTCGGTGGGCCGCGTGCTGGTCGGAAGCGAGACGGCGCTGGGGGTCATCCCGGCGGGCAGCGGGAACGGGTTTGCCCGGCACTTCGGAATCCCGCTGGCCGCGGAGAAGGCGGCCGCGGCGCTGGCCGGCGCCGACGTGAAACGGATTGACGTGGGGCGGATCGACGGGCGGCCTTTTTTCGTGACCTGCAGCATGGCCTGGGACGCCTCGATCGTGAAATCCTTTGAAAGAATGCCGTTCCGCGGTATTCTGCCGTATATCTTCGCCGGCGTGCAGGAGTTTATCGGTTACGAAGCACAGCAGATGGACGTGGTGATTGACGGTGGCGAGACAGTGACGTTTGCGGACCCGGTGGTGTTTACAATCGCGAACCTGACCCAGTTCGGCGGCGGGGCGCGCATTGCGCCGGACGCCCGCGCGGACGACGGGAAGCTCGACCTGGTGGTGGCGCTGCAGGAGGACGTCCCGAAGCTGATCGCCAACCTGGGGCGGTTGTTTGACGGATCGGTGCGGAAGGTTCCGGAAATCATGTACCGCGCCTTTCGTGAATTGAGGGTCCACCGGCCGCGCGGGACGGCGATTCAGCTCGACGGGGAACTGGCCGAGGCGGGCGCGGACGTCACGGTTCGGGTACAGGACGCCGCCTTGAAGGTGCTGGTGCCTGCGAGAGGCGGGGAGGAGTACGGGACGTGAGCGACGGAGACAAAGAGCCGATCACACCGAAAACGCTGGACGAGCAGCTCCGGGAGATTTTCCGGCGCGCGAATGTGTCGTTCATGGGGGAGCCGGCGCCCGAGGACGGGGCGGCGGAAGAGACGAAAGACACGCCGGGGTCCGAGGCGCCGTCGCGGCTCGAAGCCAGGATCCGCGCCGTGCGCGAGTTCAGCCTGAAGCCGCGGGACATCCGGGAGTACCTGGACCGGTTCGTCATTCGCCAGGACGAAGCCAAGCAGGTGCTGTCCGTCGCCATCTGCGATCATTACA
>JAFGJQ010000019.1 GCA_016929015.1 Phycisphaerae bacterium
AACGGTTTGACCAGGTAGTCGTCCGCACCGTGCCGGAACCCGTCCACCCGCTCGTCCACCGCAGAACGCGCCGTGAGCATCAGGATCGGCAGCTCCCGACCGGCTGCTCGCAACTCATCGGCAATGGCCAGACCACTACCGTCCGGCAGGTTCAGATCCAGCACGAGAATGTCAAACGTCTGCCGCCCCAGGCAGGACCGACCCTCCGCCACGGTGGCCGCGTGCTCGAACGTGAACACCCCGTCCGCGAGGCACTCGCACACGGCCTCCACCACCTGCGGATCGTCCTCGATCAGCAGGAGCCGCACGGCGGTCGGCTCGGCGGTCGGTTGCGGTTCCATTGCCACTCCTTGCCCGATGCCTGCCTGCTCATCATACGACCACGGCCGGCATAACTCAAAGCCCTGGCGGCGGTTGAAACGCCCGGATGGCGTTCGGCGCCCCGGTGCCTCATGAACGCTTGTGGTCGGGACGCCTTCCAGACACCCATGCAGGCAAGAGTGGCTGCCAGATAAGTCGTTTCTTATCTGGCTCGCCGTGCGAGGTTATCGGATGTACGGTATCGGTGGAAGAAGTGCCGGAATGGCACCCGTCCTGACGGGATGGGTTTCACCTCAGACGTGTGATCAAGAACGGAGGTACATCATGCTCTGCGCGAATCGGATTCACATGGCGTTGCTGCTGTCGGCAGCCCTTGCGCTGCCCTGCGCGGTGACCCAGGCCGAGTTCACCTGGGTGGAAGACTTCGATGCCCTGATCCCCGGCCCCATCGATGATCAGGCCGGCTGGTACGCGGTGGACGACACTTCGTTGGTCACGACGGATCCCATCGACCCGGCAAACCAGGTGCTGGCCGTCACCACGAACTCGACGTTTCTGCGCCGACCGCTGGTCATCAGCAACGGTACGGCGCGCACGCTGTTTCTGCGGTTCCGCTTCGGCCAGCAGCAGTCTTACTCTCTCGGCATGTCCGACCGGACCTACCCAAGCCAGTTCGGCGACTTCGAGTCCGAACTCAGCATGACCAACTCGTCCAACGAGTTGCGGATCAACGACGGCGGCACGTACACGGAGCTGGGCATGCTGACGCCGAACACCTGGTACAACGTCTGGCTGTATATCGACAACATCGGCGACACCACGCAGGTGTACCTGCACTCACGGCCGCGCGACGCCGCCCGGCCCTCGGACCTCCTGGATGTGGACGGGCAGACCGCCTTCGCCTTCCGCGACGTGATCGCCCTCGACCTGCAGACCTTCTTCATCAAGACCGGCGGCGGCAGCAGCGGCAACGTCGGCCCGCTCCTTATTGACGACCTGTACCTGGAAGACACCGACGCCTTGAACCGCTCGAACCCCACCGGCCAGCGCTGTGACGCCGACGGAGACGGGGACGTGGATCTCGACGATTACCTCCTGTTCGCCGACTGCCTGAACGGACCGAACCAGACGCCCGCACCCACGCTCACCACGCCCGAGGTGTGCCTGGAAGCCTTCGACGCGGGCGATCAGGACGTGGACCTGGAGGACTTTGCCGCGTTCCAGGAGAGCTTCATGGGAACGTGATTCACGCACGACCGCACGGACGAGCAGCCGGGCGAAGCTGTCGGTTGCAGGCATCAGGAGCGAGGCATCGCGCGCGTACAAGCTTCCGTTACGCCACGGCGTCGTCCCTACGGAGCCACGAACACCCACTTGGCCGAATCTGCGTAGACCCGCTGGTTCCAGCCGCTGTGGGGCTTGCCGCTGACCGTTTCCTCCGAGACGTTCACCGAGCCGGTTGCCACGTCCTGCCCGGCCGCAAACCGGTACTGCCCCAGCGAGACCCAGGTGTTCGCGTTCGCACCCTCCGCGCCGTCGGGGATCTGGTCCACCAGCAGAACGGCCTGCCCCTCCGCGTGCCGGATGGTGTATTGCGCGTCGTAGCAGTTCGCGCCGATGTCCCAGGTGACGAACACCTCATAGACGCCGGGAGTGACGACGTTCGGTACAAACGTTGCGTTGTCCGTGCCGCTGTTGGGCAGATCGTACGTGATGAAGCGGCTGCCCGTGCCGACCAGTCCGGGCACGGTGCTTTTGATGGTGCTGTTGGCCCACGCCCCGTCCTCTGCGTAGGTCGGCGGCGGAGTTAAGGCGCCCGTCGCGTCGCGCGATTCGACCACCAGGTCCGGGACCGTTTGCGCCGGGTCGCCGGCTTCGCGCAAGCGGAACCAGCGGAAGTCCGCGAGGTCCACGTCGCCGTCGTCGTCATAATCGAAAATGCCGAGCCAGTTGGGGCCCCCAGCCGGGGGCGAGGTGTCCGGGCCGGACATGCCCGCGGCAAACAGCGCGTAATCGTCAAGCTCCACGTCGCCGTCCCCGTCGGCGTCCCCCGCCCAGAAGTACTGCTCGTCCGCTCCCACGTCCACAAAGCCGGCCTGGACGCGCGGCTCGCCGTCGATGTCGGTTTCTGCGGTGGCCGGAGCGAAGGCGGGGTTTCCCATGTTGATGCACGGCGACCACCGCGGCAGGTGGAAGTCACCCGCCGCCACGTCCACAAAGACCGGGTCGAGCGAGAAGTTCCCCTCGCCGGCATAGCCGCCTTCCACGGTGCAGAAGGTGACGTTGGCGCCGCCGCTGATCTGCGTTGCGCTGTTGCCCCACACGATGGAGTTCGTCACGTTCGCGGTCACGCCGGACGTGCATACGCCGCCGGTCGCAGCGGCCGAGTTGTTCGCAATCGTGCATTGGCCGATCGTCAGCGTTCCGCCGCCGGCATAGACGCCCCCGCCGGAGCCGGCGGCCGTGTTGTTTACGATCCAGCAGTCGCGCAGCTCTGTCTGTGCGGTTGCGGCATACACCGCGCCGCCGTTGGCGCCCTGGTTGCCGTCCAGCACGCAGGATGCGAGCGTCACGCTGCCGCCGCTAAGGTTCACCAATGCCCGCCCGAGGTTCTCGCCGATGCGATTCGCCGCGGCACCGCTCGAACGCCGCACCGTCAACGTGCTGCTGTCGGCGTTGTACGTCGTGACGCCCTCCTGCCCGCAATACGTTACCAGCAGCCCGCCGTTGATGAGCCAGTCCGTGTATGCCGATTGCAGGACCAGGCCACGCGACATGCTGTGTGTGACGGTCAGGTTTGTCGCGGTCACGGCCTGTCGGCCGCCGACGTCGCCCGCCGAGTCGGACGATCGCTGCAGAACGGCCGCTCCGTAGTTCGCTTGCGTATTCCCGAACATCGTGGCCGCGGCCCGCTGGTTGAGATTTGCATCGGTGGCCACGTTGCCGGGCAGACTGCCCGCGACCGTCACGTTTTCCAGCGCGAGCGTCCAGGCGCACGCGTCCTCGGCCGGGTTCTGCTCGTCAATCACCAGGCCGTAGGCGCCGGTGCCGTATCCGGCCGCCACGAACGCCGGCACCAGGACGAGGTCGCGCAGTGTGTAGTGATGCTGAATGGGAATGTCCAGGTACAGGCCGCAGCTCGAGGAGAAGTCCGCCGGAACGCCGGGCGACACCACGACCGTGACCGGCACGCCGTTGCCGTCCGCGTCGCCGTTGAGGGTCACATCATCCCAGGCGTCCACGACAATGACGCCGGTTTCCGTGAGCGTGTCGCACGTGATGTTGATGATGTCCGGCTCTTCCGACTCGTGGGTCTTGAGCCAGGAGAGGGCCTCGCGAATGGTGGCAAACCGGCCCGGCTGACCGCCCACGCCGTCGACCTCCACGCGGTTGTCCAACACGAACTTCGTGGCGTCCCCACGGAAAACGCTATTTCCGTCCGTCGGCCACGCCTGTGCGTTGTCCCACACCACGGTCCCCGCCGTGCCGGCGGCGAAATAGAAGCTCCGATCTGCCACCGGCCTCCACTGATTCAGCCCTGCGGGCGCCGCCTGGTCCCACAGGAACCGCTCGGCTCCGTACGCGTGGTTCACCGTCACGCCGACGTCGTGGACGTTCGGGTCGCCCTCGTTGCAGGTGACGTAGACTCGATACCAGCCGGCCTCCGGCAGGTCCGGGCGATACGTACACGTTTGCGTCCGGTCCGTTGTCACCCAGCGATAGCGGCAGTCACCCTCCGTGCAGCCCCGGGCGTAGCTGTCGTACTGCGAGCTGCCGGTCATGCCGGAATCGACGTACGCCGGTGCCCCGTCGTCCGTCTCCACGATGTGTTCGGTGACGCCCACGTTCTCCAGGAGCGGCACGCGGCGCAACCCCTTGGTGATTTCCGCTTCGCTTATGACCGTGCGCCAGCGGTGCACGATGCCGTAGGCTGACCCTCGCGCCTCATATACTTCATGCTCACCCCAGCCGTCGCCCGACAGGTAGAGGTAGATGTGCCCGCTGGAGTTGTTGTTGTATCGGTAGCAGATCGCGTCTCCGTAACGCAGGTCCGCCCGATCCACCTCGGACCAGCGTGAATCCACCTGGATGTAGTTGTATGTGCTCGGGCCGTGCAGGGCCACGCGGTAGGGCGTCCAGCGCTCAATCGACCAGCACTTGCTGACGAAGCCGGAGCAGTCCGCCCCGCCGAACTCGCGGTTGTCCGGGTCCCAGTTGCCCCCGCCCCAGACGTACGGCGAGCCGATGGCGGTTACGCCGTAGTTCAGAATGTCCTGCCGGGTTTTCGTCGGCATCTGTGCGAAGGCTGCGCTGGTCATGACCGTGGCCGCGAGCACCGGCAGAACGGATCGGTGTGGTTTCATGGCCGGCTCCTTTCCGCCTGGGGTTCCGGGAAGGTCCAGCGTACGAACCGCACCTCCTCTTCCGTCGTCTGCATCTGGATCAGCTCGCCCGACGCCGTCACGAAGATTTTACGGTAGTGGTCCGTGACGTACGCGTCCGGCAGCGCCAGCACGCCGTTCGGCCGCCCGTCCGACCCGAGCCGGGTCACCAGCAAGTCAGACGTCGCAGACCCTTCCGCGGCACGGCTTGCCCGTCGCACCGCGATGTATGTCCGGTCTGCGCCGTCCGTCTCCAGTGCCGTCACCGCCTCGACGCGGCCCGGGAAGCGGAGCGTGAGCCGATTCGGCCGGTCGTCCTCCGCGCCGATGCGAAGGTCGACGCGGCCGTCCGCCAGCTTGCGTGCATGGACAAACCGGCCTCCCGTGATCGGTCGGCCGGGGACATTTCGCACCACGGGTGCGGCTTGGCCGGACAGCGTTTCGCTCGCATCCAGTTCGAATACGCGGTCGTGCCGCTCCTCGATCCAGACGCGGTTGCCGTTCGCCGCGACGGCGGAAGGCAGCGAGATCGTGTCCGGCACCCTGGCGTGGCAACGCAGCCCGCCGTCCGCGTCGAATATGCGGAACTCTCGCCGCACGAATGCGTCAAGGACGGTTACGGTCGCATCGCCTGCAACGTGCAGGAAGTCGGCCGTATGCGTGTCGATTTCGATGCTGCGAACGGCCCCGCTTGCCAGGTCAAACACCTGGACCCGTGCGTTCACCGGGTCGAGCACGTACAGGGTGCCGTCGATTTGGGCGAAATCCATGGGCCCCGGCCGCGAGGCCTCGTCCCTTTTTCCGAATTCGCCGAGCGCGGTCCCCCAGGCGCCGCGGAGAATCAGCTCGCCCGCGGCCGCTGCGGTTACGCCCGCCGGTTCGGGCACGTCCACCGCGGGCGCGGGTGCTCCCTTGCTCCAGGCCGGCATGCACAGGCAGACCACTCCGGCCGCCAGTCCCCTCCATCGAGTCCATCGCCGCATGATTTTGTTCTCGCTTTCAAGGTGCGATAACCGATCGGCCGGTGCTTCGGCCGACCGGTTGCTCCTTCCGTTTGTATCCTACACAATCGCACCCCCAAAACCCAAGCCCGCAATCGGAGACGAGCGGCGTGTTCGCCCGCACGGATGCTTCAGATGTGCCAATAAAGAAGGCGACCGTCACTTGATGGTCGCCTCTGGGCTCGTTGCGTTGGATGGGGTATGGTTCAGCACCGCACGGCGATGCCGTCGCCGGTATCAGTGCGGGAACCGGAAGGTCTTTCCCTTCCAGGTCTGTGAGGTAGCCACAATCCAGTTGTTGCCCTTGCCCGGGCACACGGCCTTGATGGGCGTCTTGCCGAATTTCTTCGTCAGCGTGTACTTCGCGCTGGCGGGGCTGTTGAAGGTTCTGCTGGTCTTGGACCAGCGCTTCAACTGCGAGCTCGAAACGGTCTGGATCACCGCCCCCTTTTCCACCCACTTGGCGAGGGTGTTCAGGTTGGTCGGGGTCGCACCGCCGCTCCGGGCGCCTTGTGACTGGCGGTAGAGCGTCTGGTACGACGTGATCTTGTTCTTGAAGTTGCTGCTGACGGTCCGGTACGTAGGCTTGTTCGACGTGTTCTTCGAGTAGTAGCCCTTGGTCGAACCGCTACGGCGGCGCGAGCTCGAGCCCCGACTTCGATAACCTCTCATAGGCATAGGCTTTCTCCCTTGGTTGTTCAACGCAACGCGCCAATTAGGGTCGATGGTCAGTCATCGACCCGGGGCCAGAGTGACTTTAGGTTTTTGTGCCAATGCCGAGTTCGTGTATCGGACCCTGTACCGCCCGGGCCAAACGGGCGGAGGTCGGTACGGGAGTCAAGGCGTTGCCGGAGCGGGCCGATTTACAGCCGGGGCGCGTTTTGCCGTGGAGTTTCGTTGCCGCCGGGTCGTCCGGTTTTCGGTCACGCGTGCGGCACGGCATTTCTGGGTGAGCGACGCGGGTCGGCAGATGACAACATGGGTTGCTGAGATGCTCCAGACGATCCTTGCGGCGGACAACCTGCCTTCGCTGCCAGCCGTGGCCCTGCGCGTGCTGGATCTCGCCGATCAGGCGGACGCCTCGACGACCGACATCGCCAACGCCATCGAAAAAGACCCGGCCCTGGCGGCCCGCGTTCTCAAGATGGTCAATTCGTCGCTTTTCGGATTGCCCAACCCGGTGGGATCGGTCCAGCACGCCACGGTCGTGCTCGGTCTGCGAACGGTTCGCGTGCTGGCCCTGAGCTTCTCGCTGGTGGAATCCCTGACGGACCCGAACGTGGCGGCCTTCGACTTCCAGTTGTACTGGCGGCGTTCGCTGACCACGGCCGTTCTGGCGAAGCTCGTGGCCGAGGCGATCGACATCAACCGGCGCGACGAGGCGTTGGTGAGCGGCCTGTTGTGCGACATCGGCCTGATGGCCGCCGCCCGCACCGTTCCGCAACACTACGACCTGATCTGGCATGCCCGCCGAACACGTCGCGTTCCCGTTCAGATCATCGAGCAGGAGAAGTTTGGCCTCACACATGCCGATGTCGGCCGCGCGCTTCTCCAGAAATGGAACCTGCCCGCCGAGATTTGCCGGGCCGTGGCCACTCACCATGGCGAAGGCCTGGAAGCCATACCGGCGGAAGACCGGATGCTGGCATCGGCTACGTCCACTGCGGGTCTGCTGTCCGATGTCTTCTGTGGTGACGCACCGTCTACGGAGCTGGAATCTGCGATCCAGCGCGGCGCCGCGCTGACCGGCATCCCGGAGTCTCGGATTCACAGCATTCTGGAGCGATTGGACGGGCAGCTCAAGGAGCTTGCCGATCTGTTCTCCGTTTCGATCGGCACGTCCGTCAACTACCAGCAACTGCGGGATCGGGCCGTCGCCAAGCTGGCCGCACTCTCGCTGAGCGCCGAACGTGAAAATGCGCAGGCCCGCTCTCGCCTGGAGGAGGTCACCACCTGGGCGGAGGACCTGGAACGCAGGGCCACGATGGATCCACTCACGCGCGTTGCGAACCGGGCCGCCTTTGACAGTCACCTGAAAGACACGCTCGAGTCGGCCGAACGCGAACGAGGCAACGTCGGCGTGATGATGCTCGACCTGGATCGTTTCAAGGAACTGAACGACACGTTCGGTCACCCGGCCGGCGATGAAGCCCTGCGGCGGGTGGGCGGCGTGCTGAACCAGGTCATCCAGGCCCCGCGGATGGCCGCTCGCTTCGGCGGAGAGGAGTTCGCCGTTATCGTCGAGAACCTCACTCCTCGCGAAATGCGTGATCTGGCCGAGCAAATCCGCGTCTGCGTCATGGATCTGGGCATCCCCTGCAACACCCGACAAACCAACCTGACCGTCAGCGTCGGTGTGGTCCACACCCATTTCCAGCATGAACTGGTCGATGCCGCCGAGCTGGTGGCCCGCGCGGACGAATGTCTCTACGACGCGAAGAAGGCCGGCCGCAATCGGGTTGAGATCACCTACTGACTCTCGCGCTTTGCGTTCTCCGCAGCGATCGTCGGCCGATAGCGGCGCGACACCGCCACGTACGGCCGGCCGAGCAACCGCTTGATCGCGATGACCTCCCCCAGATCGTTGCCTTCGATCCGGTGTCCGACCCACTGGAGCAGGTAGCTTACCCCGACCAGCACAACCGGGCGAAACCACAGATCCCATCGCCCCTCGACGAGCTGCCAGGCCGCCAGACCGCCCGCCAGCGGCAGCAGGGGGATGCCGATCGCGTGGAGAACGCGGGAGGCCGGGTGCTGATGCCGCTCCAACCATCGATGAAGCCATTCGGGCATGGTTCGCATCGTATCCGGGGTGTTCGCGGCCGCCAGCGTTGAACCCTCGGCCGGGCCTGTCAAATTGGCACGGACGCCCCCGCGTCTGACCCCGTTCTGCCAAGCTGGCAGGGGTCCGGCGTCTGTCCTCGTCGCCGCCCGTGGAGTTATCGTTCGTTCCACCAATAGGTTAACGGAATCCCCGAATCGCGGAATGGCTGGCATCGAGGCTGCACAAAGCAGACTGAGGAACCGGTCTAGGCACAGGGGACAGTCCGGTCGGAGTGCGGATTACCAGAAGGAGAAGATCAACTATGGCCGTCAAGCAGTTGGCCTATCAGGAGGATGCTCGCCGCGCGTTGCTGGCGGGGGTGACCAAGCTGGCCGACGCCGTCAAGGCGACGCTGGGGCCCCGTGGGCGAAACGCCGTCCTGGACAAGGGTTGGGGCTCCCCGACCGTAACCAAGGACGGGGTGACCGTGGCGGAAGAAATCGACCTTCGTGACAAGTACGAGAACCTAGGCGCCCAGCTCGTCAAGGAGGCGGCCAGCAGAACCAGCAAGAACGCCGGCGACGGTACCACGACGGCCACCGTTCTGGCCGAGGCCCTGTATGCCAACGGGCTGCGGGTGGTCACGGCGGGTGCGGACGCGAACTCGGTGAACCGCGGCATTCGCAAGGCGGTGGACGCGATCATCGAGGAGCTCAAGAAGATGTCGCGTCCGACAAAGGTGGAGCGTCGGGCGGACATCGTGAACGTCGCGTCCATTTCGGCGAACAACGACGCGTCGATCGGCAACATTCTGGCCGACTGTTTTGAGAAGGTCGGCAAGGACGGCGTCATCACGGTGGAAGAGGGCAAGGGCGCCGAGACGACCATCAAGCTGGTCGAAGGGATGCAGTTTGACCGCGGTTACCTGTCTCCCCACTTCATCACGAATCCGGACGAAATGGAGTGCGTGCTGGAGAAGCCGTACGTCCTGATCCACGAAGACAAAGTCAGCAATGCGCAGAAGCTGGTGCCGTTGCTGGAAGCGATCGCCAAGTCCAAGCGCCCGCTGTTGATCATCGCGGAGGACGTGGATGGCGAGGCGCTGGCCACGCTGGTGGTCAACCACATGCGCGGCACGCTGAAGGCCTGCGCGGTGAAGGCCCCCGGCTACGGCGACCGGCGCAAGGCCATGCTGGAGGACATCGCCATTCTGACGGGCGGCCAGGCCCTGATGAAGGATATCGGCGTCAACCTGGAAAACGTTTCCATCAGCCAGTTGGGTCAGGCCAAGCGGGTCCGAATCCGGCAGGACGAGGCGACGGTCCTGGAAGGGGCCGGCAAGTCAGACGCCATCCAGGGTCGGATCAAGCAGATTCGCGCCGAGATCGACGCGACCACCAGCGACTACGATCGGGAGAAGCTGCAGGAGCGGCTGGCCAAGCTGTCCGGCGGCATCGCCCAGATCAACGTGGGTGCGGCCAGCGAGGCGGAACTGAAGGAGAAGAAGGCCCGCATCGAAGACGCCCTGCACGCCACGCGGGCCGCCATTGAAGAGGGCATCGTGGTCGGCGGCGGCGTCGCCCTGGTCCGGTGCCTGAAGGTGCTGGACAAGGTGACCGGCCGGGACGACGAGAACCTGGGCATCGACGTGGTCCGTCGGGCCCTGTCCGCCCCGCTGAAGCAGATTGCCGCCAACGCGGGCGTGGAGCCGGGCGTGGTGTTTCACAAGGTGACGGACAGCAAGTCGGCGTCGTTCGGCTATAACGCGGAAGCCATGGAATACGGCGACCTTCTGGAGGCCGGCGTGATTGACCCGACCAAGGTCGTTCGGACCGCCCTGGAAAACGCGAGCAGCGTGGCCCGTACGCTCTTGAGCACGGACTGCATCATCACGGAAAAGCCGAAGAGCGACGACGACAAGGGCGGCGGTGCCGGCGAACCCGGCATGGACGACATGGACTACGATTGACGCCGCGGACGCACCGGCCCCGCGGGGCGCGGCCGCTGCGGAGGCAGACGGACGGAATCAAACCATCCACGAGATACAGAACCCTGGCAGGGTAACGAGCAACGGAGGATATCCCACAATGGCTACCGCAACTGCAAAGAAGCTGAAACTCAGGCCCCTGGACGACCGTGTCGTGGTGCATCCCATCGAGGCCGAAGAGCGAACCGCGGGCGGCATTCTGCTGCCCGACACCGCGCGGGAAAAGCCGCAGCGCGGCACCATCATCGCCGCCGGTCCGGGCAAGCTGCTGGACAGCGGCAAGCGCGGCACCATGGACGTCAAGGAAGGCGACGAGATCGTATACGGCAAGTACTCGGGCACCGAGGTGGAAGTCAGCGGCGAGAAGTACGTGATTCTCCGCGAGAGTGACATCCTCGCCGTGGTGGGCAAGTAGAGCAAACGCAGCCAAGCGGTCCGCCTCGCGGATCGAGACGACAGGAGCAAGTCAATGGCCAAGCAACTGATGTTCAGCCACGAAGCCAGGCAGCAGATCCTGGACGGGCTGGGCAAGCTCGCCGGGGCGGTGAAGGTCACCCTGGGCCCGGTCGGGCGAAACGTGATTCTGCAGAAGTCCTTCGGCGCACCCCGCATCACCAAGGACGGGGTCAGTGTCGCCAAGGAGATCGAGCTGCCCGACCCGTTTGAAAACATGGGCGCCAAGATGATCAACGAGGTGGCCAAGCGAACCAGCGACAAGGTGGGCGACGGCACGACCACCGCCACCGTGCTGGCCGAGGCCGTCTACCGTGAAGGCCTCCGCAACGTCACCGCCGGCGCCAACCCCATGGCCCTCAAGCGCGGCATTGACGCCGCCGTGGCCGCCGCGGTCAAGAGCATCGAGGCCCAGTCCCGCAAGGTGAAGACCGGCACGGAAGACCTCGAGAACGTGGCCACCATCGCCGCCAACGGCGACCGCGAGGTGGGCAAGCTGCTCGCCGCCGCCCTGTCCGAAGTGGGCAAGGACGGCGTGGTGGAGATCGAGGAAGGCAAGAGCATGGGCCTGGAGAAGGAAGTGGTCGAGGGGATGCAGTTCGACAAGGGCTTCATCTCACCGTACTTCATGACGGACCCCGGCTCGCTGGAGTGCGTGCTGGAGAAGCCGCTCATTCTGCTCTACGAGAAGAAGATCTCCAGCCTGCGCGACTTCATCCCGTTGCTCGAGGCGGTGGCCAGCTCCGGGCAGACCCTGCTGGTCATCGCGGAGGACGTCGACGGCGAAGCCCTCGCCGCCATGGTGGTCAACAAGCTGCGGGGCACGCTCAAGTGCGCCGCGGTAAAGGCGCCCGGGTTCGGCGACCGGCGGAAGGCGATTCTGGGCGACCTGCAGGTGCTGACCGGCGGAAAGCTGATCAGCGAGGACCTGGGCATCAAGCTCGAAAACATCCAGATCAGTGATCTGGGCCGGGCCGAGAAGGTGGTCATCACCAAGGACACCACCACCGTGATCCAGGGTGCGGGCAAGAAAAGCGAGACCAAGGCCCGGATCGATCAGATTCGCAGCCAGATTGAAGCCACCACGAGCGACTATGATCGGGAGAAGCTCCAGGAACGCCTGGCCAAGCTCACTGGCGGCGTGGCCGTCATCCGCGTGGGCGGAGCCACCGAGATTCAGGTGAAGGAGCGCAAGGACCTTGTGGATGACGCCCTGCACGCCACCAAGGCCGCGGCCGAAGAGGGCATTGTGCCCGGCGGCGGCGTGGTCTTCCTGCGGGCGATCGAGGCGGTCAACAAGGCCCGGCAAAACGCCCGCGGCGATGAGAAGGTGGGCGTGGACATTGTGGCCCACGCCCTGCGATGCCCCACCCGCCAGATCGTGGCCAACCGTGGCGGCGAAGGAGAGGTCGTGGTCGAGCAGATTCTCGAGAAGACGGGCGCCTACGGATATGACGCCCGAGAGGATCGGTTCGGCGACATGTTCCAGGCAGGCATCGTGGACCCGGCCAAAGTGGCCCGGACGGCCCTGCAGAGTGCGGCCAGCGTGGCCGGCCTGATGCTCACCACCGAGGTCCTGGTCACGGACCTCAAGGATGAGAAGAAGGAGATTGCCAACGCGATCCGATAAGTAACGGATGGCAGCCCAGGAAAGCGGCGTGTTAAGGGCGGGCTGGCGAGTCCGCCCTTTGCACGTCTGGAACCCGATAGCGGGCGGCAGAAGGCAATGGTGATGGCAAAGGCCCAACGAGATTACTACGATGTGCTTGGCGTCGGCCGTGACGCTGCCCCCGCCGACATCAAGAAGGCCTACCGCCGCCTGCTCATCAAGTACCATCCGGACAAAAACCCGGACGACCCCGCGGCCGAGGAGAAGTTCAAGGAGGCGGCCGAGGCATTCGAAGTTCTCAGCGATCCGCAGAAACGGCAGCGATACGACCAGTTCGGCCACGCCGGACTGTCCGGGGCGGGCGTCCACGATTTCAGTGGAATGGGGTTCGAAGACATCCTGTCCATGTTCGGGTTCGGCGACCTGTTCGGCGGATTCGGCGGCGGCCGGCGCGGCCGGGGCCGCGGGGCCGACCTGCAGACCGAGATGGAACTCACGCTGGAGGAGGTTGCCACCGGCACGGAGCGGACCCTGGAGTTCACGCGGCAGGATTACTGCGACGAGTGCGGCGGCACCGGCGCCGCGCCCGGCTCGCAGCGTCAGAATTGCCGCACCTGCGGCGGGTACGGGCAGGTGGAGCAGTCCGGCGGTTTCGGTTTGATCATGGGAAGGGTCATCACCACGTGCCCCACGTGCCGCGGGCAGGGCAAGGTGTACTCCAAGCCCTGTCCGAACTGCCGCGGCACCGGCCTGGCCCCCAAGAAGCGAATCGTCAACGTGAAGGTGCCGGCCGGCATCCAGGACGGACAGGCCATTCGCGTCCGCGGGGAAGGCGAGCCGGGCGAGAACGGGGCCTCCCGAGGTGACCTGCACTGCTACGTTCACGTCCGGGCGCACGAGTTCTTTGCGCGACGCGGAAACGACCTCGTGTTGTCCATGCCCATCAGCTTCACGCAGGCGGCGCTGGGCGCAAAGCTGGATGTCCCCACGCTTCGCGGAACGGCCACCCTGACGGTGCCCCGCGGCACACAGCCGGGGCAGGTCTTCCGATTGGCCGAGCAGGGACTGCCCGACCTGCGCACCGGCCGCACGGGCGACCAGTACGTGGAGGTGCGGGTCGAGATTCCGACCCGGCTGGACGGCCGGCAGGAGCAACTGCTGCGTTCCTTCGCGGAGACGGAGGACAAGGGCGTGCTCCCGGAAAGCAAAGGGTTCCTGGAGCGGCTGGTGGAATACCTGAGCGGAATGGAAAAGAAGAACGAATAACAGGCACTCGAAACACCATAGCAAAGCGCCATGAGCAAGAAGAAGGAGCACAAGGTCCATATCGCCACGGACGAAGAGGTCCGGCAGTTCGGCGGCGCCACTCCGTCTGAGGCGGCGGCCTCCGGTGAAGAAGCCGTTGAACCCGTGAAGACGCCTCCCGCGGAACCGATGCCGGCTGTCACTCCGGCGGACGAGCTGCAGACCGTGCGCCGAGAGCTTGAGGAAACGCAGGACAAGCTGCTTCGGGCGCGGGCGGAGACGCAGAACCTGCTGCGCCGCACCGCGGTGGAGAAGTCCGAGGCGATCCGGTTCGCCAACGAGGCCTTCGTCAAGGCCCTGCTGCCGGTGGTCGACGATTTCGAACGAACATTGAACGCCGCCGGGGAGACGACGGCCTCGGGAGCCCTCGTCCAGGGCGTGCGCCTGGTGTACGAGAAGTTGCTGAAGATTCTGAAGGACAACCACGTGGAGCCGATCGAGGCGGCGGGCAAGCTGTTCGACCCGGTTTTCCACAGCGTGATGATGCAGCAGCCGACGGCGGAGCACGCGCCCGGCACGGTGCTTCAGGAAGTGCAGAAGGGCTACTGCCTGCGGGAACGCGTGGTGCGCCCCGCCCAGGTCATCATCGCCGGCGCCCCGGCGACGAATGAGGAAACGGAGTTGTCGTAGCCGCGGGGACGACAAGGAGTCTGATTCGATGCCGACGTATGAATACCAGTGCACCAAGTGCGGGGCCGTCTTCGAGCTGTTTCAGCAGATCACGGAGAAGCCCAAGCGCACGGTCAAAGCGGAACTGAAGAACTGCACCTGCGACGCCCCGGTCCAGCGGCTGATCGGGTCGGGCGCGGGAGTCATCTTCCGCGGAACGGGATTCTACGAAACGGATTACCGAAGCGAGAGCTATCGGAAGGCCGCCAAGGCGGAGAAGGAATCCCAGTCTCCGACGAAGTCCGACGGCAAAAAGCCCGAGACGCAGAGCAAAACCACGGAGACCAAGCCCGCCAAGAAGGGCAAGAAGGGGACCCAGGCCGCCTAGCGTTGCGGCGCGGCGCAGCCGGGCGCGCCACGCCGGCCGGGTCCGGTGCGAATGCCGACGTTCACCTGTCCAACCTGCGGATCAACCCTGACCGTGCCGCGCCGGGAGGACGCGCCCTACCGCCCGTTCTGCTCCTACCGCTGCAAAATGATCGACCTGCACAAGTGGTTTGACGAGCAATACCGCATCAGCGAGCCGCTGGATGCGCCCGCCGATACGCCGGACAGCGCCCCACCGCCCCGGGATCCGGATGAAGAGTAAGACGGCACACGACCTGTCCAACGGAAACCGAAATCCGTTCGTGCGGGCGGAAACGAACCCCAGTGCGCGACTCCTCTGTAACGAGGCGTTCGCCTCCGCGTGTTCGCCTGCTCCATCTCAGAGACCACGCGGCTGTGCCCGAACGACGCGCCGAGTGGAATTCCTCACTCATCTGTGTCCGTCCGGCCGTCCTTGACGATCGTCCTTGTCACGGATGTCCGTCATGCTCGACGTCTACACTTTGCGGCGGCCGGCCGCTTGGCAGCGGCACAATCCGACCGCGAGATTGTCGGACTTCCGGCTTGCCCGACCTCAGAACATGGTGTATCTTTGTGATTGAAGGCACTGGACGCGACAACCGGAGCGAAGCTTCTTCATCCGCCAGGCACGCGCTTCCGCCCCCTCGCCGTCGCAATCCAGTGTGATCGGGGAGCCATGATGTTTTTTGCATGGCAGTCTTTCTTTCCACGGACAAGGAGTGTTTTACCCGGAGGGGATCTGCGCACGGATGTGCTTGCGCGGCACAACCGCCTGGCGTCAGCGACCGGCGTGACCGAGCTTCGACGTTATCTCCCAGGCCTGGCGCAGCAGGTTGTGGCCACCGGCGTCTGGGGCTACCAGGAGCACGACGCGGACGGGCTGTCCGGCCCGGACAACATCCTCGGCTCGCCCCCAACCGGCCCGGCCATCGGCGAAGTCTTCCCGTTCCTGCACGTCGGCGCTCGGCACTACGACCCCAGCACGGGGCGATTCCTGCAGCGGGATCCGATTGGGATTCGGGGCGGGCTCAATGTGTATGCGTACTGCATGAATAATCCGGTTCGCTCGACAGACCCCAGCGGGTACACTGCGTATGATGAGGATGTCGACAGTGAAATCGCCCAGTTACGCCATGGTCGGTCACTAAGAGCGGCCCTGATAAAGGCTGAGGCGCTCCGTCGCTTGGTCGGGCTGATCCCTTCGGGCGCGGACGTTAGCGTGGGAGGAGACATTCTTGGAACGGGGGGGGAAATAGGGATCACATTCACGGACGGTTCCATCGCCATTCATGCGTGCGTTTCGATTAACATCGGGCTGGTGGAGGCCTCGATAGAGGGGGAAGCTGGGTACGGCAGCAACGGCTGGCATGGGGGAGTCGATCCTCGCATTGGAGTCCCTGTGGGCCCAGTGACCATCGGCCCGAACGGCGAAATCGAGATCGAGCCGCCCAGCATCTCGTGGGGGCCTGTCTCAATCTCACCGGTGTGGGAAAAAGAGTAGTATGCTGTGGTTGTGCGGGGCGAGCGTGACCACTTGATCGACAGGGATGCTCCGCGCCTGACGGAGGTGATGGTGAGGTGAGATTGTTCGGAGGCAAGGAATGTCGAAACGTAGAAGCATCGTAGTGGTCGCGGTCATCGGCATCGTGGTGATGGCGTGCGTTGTGAGTGCCGTGAGCTGGAGGACGATAGCCAGAAGAAGAGATGCGGCGCTGGCAACGGCGGAGCAGGCGTTCCTGGAGTCCGTGCAATCGTGGGACGCCAACGCGGTGTACGGACGAGGCACCACAACGTACATGCAGTCCGTCCGGCTCAGTGACATGCAGAAGACGTTGGAGGAGATTCGCGTTGTTACGGGCGAGTACCGCAGCCATAAGGTCAAGCATGGCAGGGTTGACCTCAGAGCCGGACGCCCGTCAACGGCCACCGTGGCAATCGACGGCACGTTTGAGAAGCTGACGGTGCGCTTTGACTTCAAGCTTGTCAAGGCACCGGGCGGCCAGTGGCTCATCGACGACGCATCACTGGCGTTTCCTGAGGGCACCGTGAAGACTTCGCCACGATCCAGCGGGGCGGCTCCAGAAGATGACGATTGATCGGGGGAGGGAAGGCTGGATCATTCAGTGGTGTTGACGCCAATGCCGGGCGGCCGGGCTGACCAAGGACACCATGAGCTGGTCGGACGCCCGTGCCCTCGCGGTGGCCGCGGGCGGCAAGCTGGCGTCGCCGGAGAACCAGGCCGAGCTGGACCTGCTGGTAAGCCAGTTCCGCCCGACAAACAACCAGGAGGTTCAGTACTGGATCGGCGGGCGGCAGGGTGTGTGGAGCATGCCGTATCCATGGTGGTGGCATCCTCACTGCCTGGAGAGCGGCGAAGAACCGTGGACCTGCTGGTCGTGGGCGGATTACCAGTATTCGAATCCCTGGTGGCCGTTGTTGTGGGAGCCGGAGGACAACTGCGGCGTGACACCGACGTGGTGCACGTGGTGCGGTTCCGGGTGTACGGGCTGCCCGGAGGGCGGATGGCTGCCCGGCCAGCCGGACGACGGGGACCCGGTGGACCCCGGTGACCCGCCAGCCTGCGACGAAGACCGCGAAGAGAACCTTATGACGCTGGTCTTGAACGCCGGTGGCGACCCGGATCTGAACGGCTTTGCCGATGTGGATTCCAACGGCCTGTATCACGGCCTGATCGTTCGCGACACCGACGAGGGCACGACGTACCAGTACCAGCGGCTGTGGGCGTACGAGTTCCGGTACGACGGTGGCCGGGAGCGGTATCTGGCGCGCCGGCTGAACCCGGCCAACCCGGACCCGCTTGCCCAGGATGGCATCCTCGACTCGACATGGACGGACTACGACCTGGACGGCAGCGCGTACGGGGATTACCAGGTCGCGGTCGGCGGCAGCGTGACGGAGCTTCAGCGATACGTCCCCGGCCTGGCGCAGCAGGTTGTGGCCACCGGCGCCGCGGAGTACTTCCTGGGCGACCAGATCGGCACGACGCGGTTCCTGACGGACGACGACCAGTCGCCCCCGGTGGCGGCTACGAACCACCGCGTGTACACGGCCTTTGGTGAGCTGGTCGAGATGACCGGCAACGGCGAAACGCGGTACGGCTACGCCGGCGCCTGGGGGTACCAGGAGCATGACGCAGACCTCTCCGATAGTCCTGATAACATCCTCGGCTCGCCCCCGACCGGCCCGGCCATCGGCGAGGTCTTCCCGTTCCTGCACGTGGGCGCCCGGTATTACGATCCGTCGACCGGCCGATTCCTGCAACGGGATCCGATCGGGATCCTGGGTGGGACCAACGTGTAC
This sequence comes from Phycisphaerae bacterium, assembly GCA_016929015.1. Classification (GTDB taxonomy): domain Bacteria; phylum Planctomycetota; class Phycisphaerae; order UBA1845; family UBA1845; genus JAFGJQ01. The sequence goes on from JAFGJQ010000019.1 coordinate 18,161, forward strand.
GATTACGTGCAAGGAAGGCCAGTTGACAACGTCGACCCCTCGGGACTGTTGAGCCCCAGTGTCGGGACCGGCTTCGAGGGGGGAATGACGATCCTGGAAGGTGCGGAAGTGGTGGCGGCTGGGGCTGCCGCTGCCCGGGATGACTTATTGCGGAGGCACATAATAGAAGCGCATCCGGAGTTGGGTGAAAGTGCGGGGTGCTACGTGAAGGGGTGTCCCAAATGCAGAAGGTTGGTTTTTGCTGCCCGTCGGCGTGCGGCGAGGCAACGGAACAAGAAGATATACCCTCAGTTCTTCCCATGGCCGTGGAATTGGGGACTGAGCGGATGGAATGAATGAGGCATAGTCAGAGCTGCCCCTTTGCCCCGTGGAGTCGTTGGTGGATCGGCCGCGAATGGCTGTGGGCAGAGTGCTTCATCCCTGGCGGAGGAGACGGCGTTGTATGAAGCGTGCAATCGGACTACCCAGCCGAGTACTAGTAGCTGGCGTTGCGTATGGAGCGACCTGTGCTGTTTCGATTCTCGCCACCTACGCGTCGTGGCGCGTTTTTGAGGCGTCTTTCGGTGCCGCGATGGGGATCTCTCTGGTTCTGTGGCTGGCACTAGGCTACTTCCCGGCAAGATACGTTTACGGGATCGTGACGTACAAGGTGTTCGGTGATGGTAAGCACTGCGAGGGCTGCGGGTATGATCTCACGGGAAACCTCACAGGCGTATGTCCGGAGTGTGGCATCGCGACGGCGCTAAGCCAGGCACACGCCTCGGCTGAAGCGCAGGGGCAACTCGCCCGTCGACACCTGACTCCATGGCTGGGCGGAGTGTTGGTCGTCGTAGGCTTCGTGTGCGCCGTGTTTCTTGGGTACTGGTGGGCGATGCCTGCCCGTGTTCCCCTGCCCGACGAATTCCGTCCCGCGCACCCGCCAATTGCCTTCGCTCGGCTCGAGGAGGAGTGGGAACTCGCGGACGATACAGGCCTTTCGTATTATGTGATCAGCAATGCCAAGGTGGTGGCCCGCCTGACTTTTGACAGGGACGATTCTGGCAGGTTGGCAGGTGTCGGCGTTGCGGACGTGGCCCAGAGATTCTGGCTGGACGTGAACGTCGGCGAAGGCACATTCGCTCGAACCATCTTCGCATCTCAGACGCCGGGTGACCCCGGACTGAGCGACATTACGCTGCAGGATGTCGACGCCGATGGAGTCCCGGACCGCAAGAAGGAGTGGACCACGGGGGCGGTGTTCCGGCGTTGCGAGCCGCTCAGGTGGGAGCCTCTGGAAACCACAACCAAACCAGAGCAGACGGAGGAGGAAGCAGGCAGAACACGCGATCAGGATGGCGGCGCAGGCCGGTGAGGCGTTGTGCATGTAAGAGTCCGCCGCGCCGGATGACGGCGGCTCGCCGAACTGCCTGGACACGCGGCAGTCACCCATGTGGATCAAGGCACGGGACGGCTGGCCCTCGATGCCATTCGGGTCAAGGATCTGCTCGGCCGCTCCGTTCGGTGAACGCGAGAGTTCATTGCGCTGCGAACTGAATCCGACCCCAACTGGAGGCAAGAGACTGGAGAACTGGAAACTCGAAGAAGACCAGACCGGCTGGTATCCGCGGGCGGATAGCCACGGGTGGAGTCCCGATGACAATCGGGGTGGAACCCGTGGATGGAGTCGCCCTCCCCACCCCTATCCCGCCCCCGGATGGGGGCGGAGGAGGACGTTCGGGAGAAGCGGACGGCGCTCCCCGACCGGCTGGTCTCCGCAGGTTCCGGCGCGCCGGACCGGTTGGTCTCTGCAGGCGACTCGCCGTGGCGAGAAAGCCGGTCCCACACCAGAGGCCGGTCCCACAGAAGAAGCTGGTCCCGCACAGGCAATGCCGGTCCAACACCGAAGACTGAACGGTCGATCCTGCGTGGGAAACCGGCGATCCGTTCCTCTGCCCCTGCCGGGGCAGGTGGGGTTTTTGAGGGGATCGGTGTTCCACGGGCTGCGCTGCGCTTCGCCCGCGGCTACAATCCGCCGCCCCCGTTGGGGGCGGAATGGCATTCGTGATAGTCACCTATTGCGAGTGCAAGTGCCGAAACTTCTGTCACTGACATTTCTGGGAGGCAGAGGGCCCGGGGATGGGAGGCGCGGCCGGCTTCAGCCGGCCGGACAGTGCCCTCGGCTTCAGCCGGGGGAAGGCGGGCCCCTCGTTCTCTTTCCTCTCTCGCAGCCGGCTTCAGCCGGCTTTCTCCGGCGATGGCGACCGACAGAGAGCGCCCGGAAGCCGGCTGAAAGCCGGCTCGCGCAGAAGACTGGCACCTGGTACTGCGGACGCGGACGGCTTGTCCGGCCCTGCATCACCCGCGTTCATGGCCCCCAGAACCGCTTACGAGCCGAACGACTCCTGGAAGATGGCGAAATCAGCCAGGTCCACTCTGGTGTCCCCATCCAGATCGTAGCAGTCGCACCCGGAGGGCGGAGTATCAACGGGACCGGCCAGGCACGTCGCAAAGGCATCGTAGTCCACCAAGTCAACGTCGCCGTCACTGTCGCAGTCGCCGGGCAACGGGGCACCGAGCGTGAACGTCACGTTCTCATAGGACGCCTGCTTGTTGTAGTACCCGCTGCCGGTGTAGAGCGAGGTGGCGCGGGCCTGCAAATCGTACGTGCCGGGCTGCAAAGTGCCTTCCGAAGAGAATGGCCCCGCCACCGTCGAGTAGAGGATGTTGTCGCCGCCCACCAACTGCAGGCGGATTCGAACGGACGGGCCGGTGCCCGAACTCTTGGCCAGCGTGCCGGAAAGCGTGTAGTCCTGGGCCGTGTCAATCGTGAACCGGATCCAGAAATACGATTCCACGTCCACGGTGGCGCTGTTGGCGGTGCCGTAGTCGACGTCGGCGAAGCCGTCTGCGCTGCCGGATGTCGTGACCGACGTGAACGTGGCGCTGCCGTTGAGCGAGGAGCTCTGAATGGCGATGCCGTCCGCATCCACCTTCGCGTTCGGCGAAATTCCGTGGTACTCCAGGGTCTCGTTGAACGCAGCGCCCAGGGCGGAGGGCGTCCAGGTGGTCGGCCCCCACGACCACGTGCCTCCGGAGTCCGTACAATCCACGAACGACTCGATCTTCCGGTTGTCCTGCGTGATGGTCGCCTGCCCCATCGCCATACTCGGCAGCGCGATCGACACCGCGCACAGAAGCCCCAGGGCCTGTATCCACCGACCTTGTGTCATGTGCTTCTTCCCCAATCTGTGTGGAGTTGTTCCGTGCGGACGAGAACGTTCCCAGTCCCGCGCTCTCTGGGCAGGATATCAAATACCCGCGTCCCATTCAACGAGACGGGTCGCAGGAACCCCGCCCGGGCGATACACCATCCCCCGACACTCGACGTGTCCGATAACTGCGAACCCGGTTGCCGCCGATGTCCGGACGGATTCCACGATGCGCAGCGGCGGAGCAGGCCCCCGGGAAAGGGACCGGGACCGGCCCCTCGTCCGAAGGACCGGTCCCGCATGGATGCATCGTATGGTTCCGCGTGCGTCTCAGCGAGCTCGGCGCCGCCGCAATAGCGGCAGACCCAGAGCCAGCAGGCCGAGCGCGCCGGGTTCGGGAATCAGCGTGAACTCCACATCCTCGAATGAAGCGTGCCTGTTGAAGTAGGCCAGGTCCGTGATGGCCCCGAGGGACGCGGCGAACACGTGTACTTCGTACGTTCCCGGCTGCAGCGTGCCCTCCGAGAAGAACGGCCCCTCGGCATCCGCCAGGAAGATGTTCGCTCCGCTGACGGGTCGCAACCGCGCCCGGATCGTCGCTCCACTTCCCGCGCTTTCGTCCAGCGTGCCGGAGAACTCGTAGTCCATCGCCGCCGACAGCGTGAACTGGAACTGCAGAAGGGACTCAGCGCCGGCCTCCGCGTAGATGGCGTCGTAGTCTGTGCTTGCCATCGCATACGTCGTTCCCGACGCCACAACGGACGTGAAATTGGGAACGCTGTCGAAGGCCGAGACCTGGGTCACGAAGCATTCTCCCTCCGCCGCATAGGCCGGCGAATCGCCCGAGTATCCAAACCCGTCGTCGAACGTCGCGCCCATGCTCGTCGGGGTGAACGTTGTCGGCCCACCCTGAGTAACGCCACCAAAATCCTCCAGCTCCAACTCGGCCTCAATGCTGCGCTGGTCCAGCACGAGAGTCGCCTGACCATTGGCTGCGCCCGGCCAAGCCAGCCCGGCGGCGCAGACCAACAGCGCAACCGCGAACACACGCATTTCCCTCATGGTTGACCTCTCCCTCTCTCTGCGAATTCGCTGGATATGGACGAGAACCTCTCTCTGTCCCTCGGTTCAATCCATAGCCTACAGATATCGGACCATCCATGCAATACCTGGCTTGAGGTTCTCCGGGAGCTCGAGGGCCGCTGCCCGCCGGGCGCGGGCCGCCGGATGTGTCGTCCCGGCGGCGGCGACCACCCGCCGGAAGATCGCAAACTGGCCCGTTGCCGATAGTTGGGAGGATTCTATAATGGGGGCCGGCCTGGGCCGGACCCCGGCGCGGTGAATCCGGTCCGGCATCCGCGCGGCGCCTTGTGTGGGTGAACGGCGGCCGGCCACCCGGAGGGCGTGCGCTCGTTCCGTCGCCATCCCCGACCCGCATTCCGCGGGCCGGGGCAAACAAGGAGGTTGCCATGTCTGACGCACCCAGTACCGTCACCCCTTCGGAGAAGTTTCCCGGCGCCGATTGCGTCAAGATTTTTGGGACGTTCCGCATCGCCCGCCAGCCCGGCAAGATCCTGGTGGCCCTGCTCGGCCTGGTGGCCACCCTGATCTGGGGCAGCCTGCTGGACCTGATCTGGACCGGGGCGAAAAAGGGGGTGGATCCGGAGGTCATCACCGCCTACTCGACTTCCCGGTACGAGGAATCGGGCTTTGAAGAGACCAAGGGAGATGCGGGGATCTACGAGGTGTACTCCCGCCACCTGCGGGGCCGGGTCCGCACCATCGTCGAATCGGTGATCCTCTCGGGCGATACCGTGACCGAATTCGGCGGGATATGCCAGGCCACGTCCTGGATGCTGAGGTGCCACCCCCGGTTCTCGCTGCTGTTCTTCCCCGGACTTCTGCTGATCTGGGCGTGCGCCGGCGGGATGATCTGCCGGATGGCCGCCGTGGACTTCGCCCGGGGCGAGACCATCACCGCGCGGGAGTCATTCGCCTTCGTCAGGCGCCATTATTGGGGCGGCTTCCTTCTGGCACCCATTGCGCCTGTGATCGGCATCATCTTCATCGGTCTGCTGCTGGTCCTGGGCGGGCTGGTGCTGGCCATCCCGTATTTCGGCGACGTCCTGGGTGGGCTGTTCTTCTTCCTCGCCTTGGTCGGCGGATTGGCCGTCGCCGTGCTTTGGGTCGGCTGGTTCGCGGGCGGCGTTCTCTTCTGGCCGGCGATCGCCGTGGAGGGCTCCAGCAGCTTTGACGCCTTCGCCACCGGCTTCCACTACGTATACACGCGCCCGTGGCGGGCCGCGTGGTACGGCCTGGTGGCATTCGTGTACGGGGCCGTCTGCTGGCTGGTGGTGCACTTCTTTGCTCATCTGACGTTGCTGGCGACGCACAAATGTGTGGGCATCGGCGCCGCGGCAGCGTCCCGCACGGTGGGCGACGACAAGGTGGCCAAGCTCGACGCCATCTGGCCGTACGAGTTCCGGGGCCTGGCGTTCCCGGACGTGACTTGGCACGGCGGTGACTGGATCAGCGGCCTGCTGATTTTCATCTGGGTGTGTCTGGTGATCGGCCTGGTCTGGTCGTTCCTGGTGTCCTATTTCTTCTCGGCCGGCACGGCGATCTACTTCCTGCTTCGCCGGGCCGTGGACCTGACGGACTACGAGCAGATCGAGGAGATCGAAGAGTACGTCGACGAAGCACCCCCGCCGGCGGGCGAGACACCCGGCGAGGCGCCCCCGGCGCCGGAGGCTCCGGCACCGCCTCCTGCAGCCACGGGTGGGGACTCGGATTCCCGGCCGAGCGAGTCGCCCGAGTAGCCAACGCGGTCAGCCGGCCCGGACAGGCAGGGCCCAGCGCGAGGAAACGAAGAATTCATGCCGACGGCCTTTCTTGTCTGGACGGTGTTTCTCAGTCTGATCGGGCTGATCTGGCTCTCCCGCCATCTGGAGATCAGCCGCGCCCGGCGGACGGAGCGCATGCTTTCGTCGCACTCACACGACGGGCCGCCGCGGCCGGCGCCTCGCGTTTCCGTGTTGGTAGCGGCCAAGGACGAGGAGGCCAACATCGGCGATTGCGTCCGCTCGCTGCTGGACCAGGACTACCCGGACTACGAGATCATCATCATCAACGACCGGAGCGCGGACCGGACGGCGGAAATTCTCGAAGACCTGCGCTTGCAGGCCAAGCCGAACGGCCGGCTGAAGGTTCTGACTATTCACGAACTGCGTGAAGGCTGGTTCGGCAAGAACAACGCCATGCGGGAGGGCGTGGGAGCCGCCACCGGCGAGTGGTTTTGCTTTGCCGATGCCGACTGCCGCCAGACGTCGCGCCGTACCCTTTCCGTGGCCGTGCGGGAGGCGGTCGAGCGAAAGCTGGATTTTCTGTCCGTGCTGCCGGTGCTGGAAACCCGCAGCTTCTGGGAGAAGCTGCTCCAGCCGGTTTGCGCCGCGATCATGGTGTTCTGGTTCCGGCCGGCCAAAGTGAACGACCCGAAATCGAAGGCGGCGTATGCCAATGGGGCGTTCATGCTGATGAAGCGATCCTGCTACGACCGCATCGGCGGGCACGACCGGGTCAAGACCGAGGTCAACGAAGACATGCACATGGCCCGCATCGCCAAGTCCATGGGCCTTCGGCTGAACGTCATCCAGAACGACGATCTGTACGTCACCCACATGTACTCCACGTTCAAGCAGACCTGGCGCGGCTGGAGCCGGATTTTCTACGGCTGTTTCGGGACGTTCCCGCGACTGTCCGTCAGCATGGCCCTGCTGACTGTCGCCAGCCTCTTCCCCTGGATGTCGCTCCTGGTGGCTGTGGCCGGGGGCCTGATCTCTTCCGACGCACAGCCCTGGTGGCGTGTGGCCTGTGTCTCGGCCGGGGTTGTTCTGGTGCAGCAGACGGTCATGTTCCGATTCTATAGGCTGGTCCGAAGTCACCCCGCCTGGTCGTTCGGATACGTCTTCGGCGCCGTCCTGGGGCTGGGCATGCTCGTCAACGCCATGCTGAAGCTGGGCGGCGCCACCCGCACCGTCTGGCGGGGTACAAGCTACCGGGGCCGGCGACTGGACCAGCAGTCGCCCCAGACTGGCAGGATCTGACATACGATGGAATGGTTCAAAGATCATCCCGGCTATACGCTTGTGATTCTGGTGATCCTCCTGGGCGTGCTTTGGCGGTATGTTCGCCGCTGGCGACGGTGCCGCCGGTCTTCACGACCCGTGCGACTGCACCCCAACCTTCAGAAGTACTCCGGCCCTCAGCAACTGGCCACCGAGCGCCGGCGCGAGGCCCAGAAGGTCTTAACCACCTCCAGCACGGCTCAAATCACCGGTTACGAGATCGTGGAGCAGGTGGAGGCGGTTTTCGTCGATGGGTTCAGCCGCCCGGAAGAGGCCCTGGAGGGCCTGAAGGCGGCTGCGGCCCTCAAGGGTGCCAACGCCCTCGTCAACGTCCGCCAGGAGCGATCGTCGGCCGGGCGATACTCCGCCAGCGGTGATGCGGTCAAGGTCGCCAGCAATACGTTGCTCGGGGACCAGCCCGATAACTCGGCCGACGCCTCCCGTCGCCGGGGCCCGTCGACCTGACCGGCCGCGTCCGCGCTGGACGCCGGACACCAACATGGGCTAGGATGACGGGGGTGTCCTGTCTGCGTTTTGGCGGCCCGGGTGATCTTGGGGCCCGGGCGTGAAATGGAATCGTTCCTATCGGCAAGTGAGGTGCCGCCCGTGGCGCGTGCAAGTCTTCGACGATATGACGTACAGGCCAGGTGGTCCGTGATCTGCTCGGTCATCGCGGTGTTCGGGCTGATCGCAACCGTCTGGTTGCTGTGGCGCAGGTACGACGCCGACCTGAAGCTGATCATCTACGGAAACCCGATGTTCCAGATTGCGGTGCTCCTTGGGGTGGCCGGCACGACGGGGCTGTCGGCCATTGGGGCCCTGCTCGGCTTGAGCAGCGCCGGCCAGCGGCGAAACGAGCACCAGG
>JAFGJQ010000226.1 GCA_016929015.1 Phycisphaerae bacterium
CCGCGACGCACTGGACCTCAAACGCATGATGGGCATGGTGGTCTTCGCGCTGCTCCCGTGCGTGCTGATGGCCATGTACAACACGGGCCTTCAGGCGAACCGGGCGATCGCCGCCGGTCTGGCTCCGACCGGCTGGCGGGTCTCCGCAGTCACTGCCCTGGGCCTCGAGTTCCTGCCCGGCAGCATCCTGTCGTGCTTCGTTCACGGGGCGATGTACTTTCTGCCGGTGTTCATGGTGACGTTCGCCGTCGGCGGCACCGCCGAGGTGGTTTTCGCCATTGTGCGCAAGCATGAAGTCAACGAGGGGTTCTTCGTCACCGGGTTCCTGTTCCCACTGATCCTGCCGCCGACGATTCCGCTGTGGCAGGTGGCGTTGGGGATCTTGTTCGGCGTGGTGATCGCCAAGGAAATCTTCGGCGGCACGGGCATGAACGTCCTGAACCCCGCGCTGCTGGCCCGGGCGTTTCTGTTTTTCGCGTATCCGGCGCAGATCTCCGGCGACGCGGTGTGGGTTGCCGTGGATGGCTTCAGCGGCCCGACCCTGCTGGCCCGGGCCATGGTCGACGGGCGTCAGGGACTGCTCGCCGCCGACTGGAGCTGGTGGGAGGCGTTTCTCGGCCTCATCCCCGGCTCGATGGGTGAAACCTCGACGCTGTTGTGCCTGCTCGGCGCGGTCATTCTCATCGTTACGCGGGTCGGCTCCTGGCGGACGATGGCGGGGGTCGCCATCGGCTCGCTGGCCGTTTCGCTTCTGTTCAACGCGCTGGCGGGCCGGGTGAACAACCCCTACTTCGGGGTGCCGTTCTACTGGCATATTGTCCTGGGCGGCTGGGCGTTCGGCACGGTCTTCATGGCGACCGATCCGGTGTCGTCGGCCCAGACGGAAAGGGGCAAATGGATATATGGTTTGCTGATCGGGGCGCTGGCCATCGGCATCCGAGTGGTCAACCCGGCCTATCCCGAAGGGATGATGCTGGCGATCCTGTTTATGAACGTGTTCGCGCCGCTCATTGACTACGTCTTCATGCAGGCCAACATCAAACGAAGGGCAGCCCGCAATGTCGCAAAAGCGTAACGCGACGGTCTACACGATCGGGTTCACCGCGGCGGTGTGCATCGTCTGCTCACTGGTCGTCTCGACCACGGCCGTGACTCTCAAGCCGCGGCAGGCGCAGAATGCACTGCTGGACCGCCAGAAGAACATCATCCAGGTGGCCGGCCTGATCGAGCCCGGCGAGGACCCCGGTCGGGATGACGTGCAGCGGCTGTTCGATCAGTTCATTGACCCGGTGGTGGTCGAGTTGGCCACCGGCGCGGAGGTGGACGTGGACCCGTTGACCTTTGACCAGGCGGAGGCCGCCCGCGACCCCGCCCGGAGCCGCGCCGCCCCGCCGAACGCCGCGGGCGTGACGCGGGTGCCGTTGCACGGCATCGTCTATCGCGTGATGAAGGACGGCGCCGTCGAGAAGATGATTCTGCCCATCGAAGGCAAGGGGCTCTGGTCCACCCTGTACGGCTTTCTCGCCCTGGACGCGGACGCCCGCACCATCCGCGGCATCACGTTCTATCAGCATGGGGAGACTCCCGGGCTGGGCGGCGAAGTGGACAACCCGGCCTGGAAGGCGCGCTGGGCGAACCGCAAGGCGTTCGACGAACAGGGAGAAATCCGGATCGAGGTGCTCAAGAAGGCCGCCGGCCCGCCGGAGGAAGACCCGTACCACGTGGACGGTCTGAGCAGCGCCACCCTCACCAGCCGGGGCGTGAACCATCTGGTCCGGTTCTGGCTGGGGGAGGACGGTTTCAAGCCCTATCTGGAACGGTACAACGCTTCACGGAGCCAGGCCCAGTGACACGAAAACGACGCAGTATCCTGCTGGATCCGCTGTTCAACAACAACCCGATCGCGCTGCAGGTGCTGGGCATCTGCTCGGCCCTGGCCGTGACGACGAAGATGGAAACCGCCCTGGTCATGGCCGCGGCGCTGACCGGAGTCGTGAGTCTGTCGAACCTGGTCGTCAGCCTGCTGCGCAACCATGTGCCGACCAACGTGCGGATCATCTTCCAACTGGCGGTCATCGCGTCGCTGGTGATCGTTGCGGACCAGATCCTCAAGGCGTACCTCTATGACATCAGCAAGCAGCTTACCGTCTTTGTCGGGCTGATCATCACGAACTGCATCGTCATGGGCCGGGCGGAAGGTTTTGCGATGCAGAACGGCCCGGTGGACAGCCTGCTCGACGGGATCGGCAACGCCCTGGGGTATGACCTGGTTCTGGTGGCGACGGCGTTCTTCCGCGAGTTGCTCGGCTCGGGCAAGCTGTTCGGCGTGACGGTGTTCACGAACGTGACCGACGGGGGCTGGTACTACCCCAACGGCCTGATGATTCTCTCGCCCGGCGCGTTCTTCTTCATCGGGCTGATGATCTGGGCGCTGCGCACCTGGAAGTCCGGGCAGGTGGAGGCGGAGTGACAATGGAACATTATCTTTCGCTGTTCATCAAAGCGGTTTTCGTGGAGAACATGGCCCTGGCGTTCTTCCTGGGCATGTGTTCGTTTCTGGCGTGTTCGAAGCGGGTGACCACGGCGTTCGGGCTGGGCCTGGCGGTCGTGTTCGTGCTGGGGGTGACCTGCCCGATGAACCAGTGGATCTTCAACCACCTGCTGCGCGAAGGCGCGTTGACGTGGCTACCGGTTGTGGGCCCGCGGATGGTAAACGTGGACCTGTCGTTCCTGGGGTTCATCAGCTACATCGGCACGATCGCGGCCGTTACACAGATCGTCGAGATGACCATTGATCGGTTCGCTCCCGCCCTGTACGGCGCTCTGGGGGTCTTCCTGCCGCTGATCGCGGTCAACTGTGCGATTCTGGGCGCGTCGCTGTTCATGGTGGAGCGGGATTACACGTTTGCCGAGAGCGCGGTGTTCGGCTTCGGCAGCGGGCTTGGGTTTGCCCTGGCCATCGTCGCGCTGGCGGCCATACGCGAACGGATGCGATACGGCAATGTCCCGGCGGGACTGCGCGGCCTGGGGATCACGTTCATCGTGACCGGGCTGATGGCGATCGGTTTCATGGCGTTTTCCGGTATTCAGTTGTGACGCGAGCGTCCCGTGCCGCCGTCTGAAGGATGAATGACAGATGGGATTGCTGACCGTTATCCTGGGTGTCCTGATGTTCTCCGGGGTCATCCTCTCGCTGGTGGGTGTCCTGCTGGTGGCCAAGGCCCGGCTGGTGAACAGCGGCACGGTGACCATTGACATCAACGACGACCCGGACAATCGGCTTGAAGTGCCGGCGGGCAACACGCTGCTGAACACGCTGGCCAACCAGAAGATATTCATTCCGTCGGCGTGCGGCGGCAAGGGGACGTGCGGCGTCTGCACGGTCAAGGTGCTGGAGGGCGGCGGCTCGATTCTGCCGACCGAGCTGAGCCACATTTCCCGAAAGGAGGCCCGGGAAGGCGAACGGCTGAGCTGCCAGGTCAAGGTGAAGGACCACATGCGGATCGGTATTCCGCCGGAGGTGTTCAACGTCCGGCAATGGGAGTGCACGGTCCGTTCCAACGACAACGTGGCCACATTCATCAAGGAGCTGGTGCTCAAGCTGCCGGAAGGGCAGAGCATTCCGTTTCGGGCGGGCGGATACATTCAGATATCGGCGCCGCCGCACACCGTGCGATTCAAGGATTTCGACGTGGCCGAGGCGTACCGCCCCGACTGGGACAAGGCGGACCTCTGGCGCCTGGTCTCCACGGTGGACGAGCCCGTGGAGCGCGCCTACTCGATGGCCAACTACCCCGAAGAGAGCGACATTGTGATGCTTAACGTGCGCATCGCCCTGCCGCCGTGGAACGCCATGGACAAGGTCCCGCCCGGGCGCATGTCCTCCTACATTTTCAACCTGAAGCCGGGAGACAAGGTCACGATCAAGGGACCCTTCGGCGAGTTCTTCGCCCGGGAGACGCGCAGCGAAATGCTGTTCATCGGCGGCGGTGCGGGCATGGCTCCCATGCGGTCGCACATTTTCGACCAGTTCAAACGGATCCGGACCGATCGGAAGGTCTCGTTCTGGTACGGCGCCCGAAGCAAACGCGAGATGTTCTACGTCGAGGATTTTGACGGGATTGCCGCGGAACATGACAACTTCCAGTGGCACATCGCCCTGTCGGAACCGTTGCCCGAGGACGAATGGCAGGGTCCGACGGGCTTCATCCACGCCGTCGTCCGCGACAACTACCTGAAGAATCATCCTGCTCCGGAGGACATCGAGTACTACCTGTGCGGCCCGCCGATGATGAACGACGCCTGCATTGCCATGCTGCTCGACCAGGGTGTCGAACGCGAGAGCATCATGCTGGACGATTTCGGCATATGACGATGCCGGAGAAGAAGGACCGCGGTACGCGAAGCTCCTTGAGCCGGAGACTCCGCACGCTGCTGTTGATCGGCGCGGCGGTGTTGTTTCTGCTGTTCATTCCCACCTCGCGGACCGGCCATCACGAGACCCTCCAGGGCGAGACGATGGGGACCACGTACACGGTTCGTTTCCGGAAGCCGGAAGGCCGCCCGTGGCCGCAGGCGGAAACGGACGGGTTGGCCCGCAGAATCGAAACCTGTCTGGCCGACGTCAACGCCAGGATGTCGACCTACCAGCCGGATTCGGAGGTGTCGCAGTTCAACCAAAGCCCCGCCGACGTGCCGTTCGCGCTTTCGCCGGAGACGTTTGAGGTGTTCGAAGCGGCGCTGGCCGTCAGCGTCCAGTCCGCCGGGGCGTTTGACGTCACCGTGGGTCCGCTGGTCAACGCGTACGGCTTCGGCCCCCCGCCGGAACCGCCGGAACCACCGACCGCCGAGGAGTTGGAGACGCTGCGGCAGCGTGTGGGGTACCGGCTGCTGGTGCCGGATTTGCAGGCGCGGACCATTCGCAAGACGCGTGCCGACGTGTATTGCGACTTGTCCGGCATCGCCAAGGGCTACGGCGTCGATCGGGTGGCGGCGGTGCTGGAGGCCGAGGGGCTGACGGATTACATGGTCGAAATCGGCGGTGAAGTGCGGGCGGCCGGGCGGAATCCGGAGGGTCGAGTCTGGCGCATCGGAATCGAACGGCCGACGCGCGACGGCCGGCGAGTGGTGATGCGCGCGGTCGAACTGGCCGACCGTTCCCTCGCCACGTCCGGGGATTACCGCAACTACTACGTCGCGGACGGCCGCGTATACTCGCACATGATCGATCCGCGCACGGGCAGGCCGGTGGAGCACGCGCTGGCCTCGGTGACCGTCGTCGATTCGCGGGCCATGGTGGCCGACGCTTGGGCAACGGCGCTGATGGTCCTGGGGCCGGACGAGGGCTACAATCTCGCGGAGGCCCGGGGGATGGCCGCTCTGTTCCTGGTGCGGAGCGCCGAGGAAGACATCGTTGAGCGAGCCACAAGCGCCTTTTCGGCGTTGACCGCCGGCCCGGCAAAGCCCTGATCGGAGGCACTGCGCATGTCCATGCTGACCGTGTTGATCGCGACGATCGCGCTGTTCGCGATCGTTCTGTTCGCCCTCTCGATCGGTCTGATCTTCGGCAAGCGCGGCCTGCGCAAGGGCTGCTGTGGAAACCCGGACGCCCACACGTGCAACGAACACAACAACCAGGCCGATTCCTGCGGCACCTGCGGCCCCGTCCGATCCGATTGCCAGTGCCGGTCCGAACGCGCGTGAGCCCGGGAAGGACCCCGGCCGTCCGCACCGCCCGGCCCACCCGCCGTTGAGCGGCACCGTGTCTCATCACGCGAGATGCGGGTACCACAACAGGCGACAACTCTCGACAAGCGAATGAAGGGGCTGGTCCGTCCATTATGATTCGTGCCGTTGTTTGGAGTGGGCAAGGTCCGCGGCATGATGTAGACTGATGGTGGAGGGCACGTCGTGGGGTTTCTGCGACGTGCGTTCATCCAGTCTCATCGACAGCGGAGGGCAGGCCATGTTCGGGCTCGTGAGCATCACCCTGGTCGGGGCGGTCACCCCCGTCGGGCTTCTGGCGGCCGGCATCGGCGGGCTGAGTACGGTTTACGTGATCTGTCTGATTATCGGAGGCGGCCTGCTGGTGGTCTCGCTTCTGTTCGGCGGCGACAGCGACGCGGGTGTGGACGCGGACGGCGCCGTGGACGTGGACGGCGATCTCGACGTGGACGTTTCGGCGGATGCCGGCCCGGACCTCGATGTGGACACAGCGGTCCACGGCGGACACGCCGCTCACGACGGGCTGTCGCTGGCCAGTTGGCTTTCCGTCCGTTTCCTCATCTATTTCGCGGCGACGTTCGGGCTGGTCGGCACCGTGTTGACGTACACGACGGACTCCCGTCCGCTGGTGGTGCTGCTGCTCGCGCTCGGCGCGGGTCTGGTCGTCGGACAGGCCGTGCAACAGACCGTTCGCTACGTCCAGCGTACGAGCGGCGACAGCTCGACCTCCAGCAGCGATTACGTGAATCGGACGGGGCGCGTGACGATCGCCATTCGACCCGGGCAGCCGGGTGAGGTGGCATGCGACGTGCGGGGCGGGGAACGGTTCCTGCCGGCATACGCCCGTCGGACGGAAGACACGTTTGCGGTGGGTGAGATCGTCGGCATCGTGGCGTTTGCGAACGGCACGGCCGAGGTGGTATCGAGGAAGGAATTCGAGTTTCTGCACGAGACCGAGCGGGGAGAACAGGTATGATGGTACTCTTGGCGGCGACATCGGAATGGTCGGGGGCGGCGGTGTTTCTGGGTTTCGGCGGGCTGGTCGTCATCCTGGCGTTCCTGGCCCTGCTGGCCAAGCTGATGGTGGTGGGCAACCCCAGCGAAATGCTCGTCATCAGCGGCAAGCGAAATGTGGCGGGCCAGGGATACCGCACGCTCATCGGCGGGCGAACGCTGGTCATCCCCATCATCGAGAAGGTGGACCGCATCAGCCTGCGAAACATGCAGGTGGGGCTGGAGGTGCGGGCCCAGTCGGGCGGCGGCACCATGATTCCCGTCACCGTCACCGGCGTGGCCAACGTGAAGGTTTCCTCGGAGCCAGACGTTCGCGGAAACGCCATCGAACGGTTCCTCGGCCAGCCGGCCACGGAGATGCAGCGGGTGGCCCGGGAAACGCTGGAGGGCGGGCTGCGAGCCGTCATCGGCAAGATGACCCCGGAAGAAATCGTCGAGGACCGCGACAAGTTCGTGGCCACCGTCATGAAGGAAGTGACGGATGATTTCCGCAAGCTGGGAATGGTGATCGACAGCGTGAACATCCAGAACGTGCACGACGAGGAGCAATACCTGGAGTCGATCTCCCGCAAGGCGGCCGCCCGCGTGCGGGCGAGCGCCCGGCAGTATGAAGCGGAACGCAAGTCCGAAGCGGACATCAAGGAGGCAGAGGCGGAGGCCCTGGCCCGACAGGCCCAGGCGGAGCGTGACGCGGAGGCCAAGGAGGCAGAGGCCATGGGCCGCCAGAAAGCGGAGCAGGCTCGGCTGTCGGCCGACAAAGTCATCGCGGAGTCGGACAACGAACTGCGCATCCGCAAGGCGGAGCTCGCCCGCGAGGCGGAACTCAAGGAAGCCCAGACGCAGGAGGCCCGCGCCCAGGCGGAGGAGCAGCGGCTGGTCGCCACCGAGGTGAAGAAGGCCCTGGCCGACCGTGACGTGGCGAAGGCCCGCGCCGAAGGCGATGCGGCGAAGGTGCTGGAAGAGGGCAAGGCCCGTGCCGCCGCCATCGAGCTGATCGGCAAGTCCATCCAGCAGCATCCGGACGCGCTGAAGGTGATGCTCACGGAAATGATGCCGGAGGTGGTGCGGGAGATTACCAAGACGGTGGCCAACGTGCGGCTGGACAACA
The DNA here is from genome assembly GCA_016929015.1 of Phycisphaerae bacterium. GTDB lineage: Bacteria > Planctomycetota > Phycisphaerae > UBA1845 > UBA1845 > JAFGJQ01. The sequence goes on from JAFGJQ010000226.1 coordinate 7,847, forward strand.
TCACGGTGATCGACGGCGGCGAAGGCCGGGCGATCGCCGGCGGCGCCCTCGGCCGGGCGCGGATTCTCAGCGAATCGCTGGCGACCGTGCAAAGCGTGCTGGGCATCGACCTGCGGAACCTGACGCAGAACATCGCCGGCAACCTGACGGGTGACGGCGGCGGGAAAGCACCGGCCCAAGCCACGCCTCCGCCGGTGCCCAAGGAGACAAAACCGACGAAGTAGCCTCCCGTTTCGCCGGCACTTGAGGGCGGCATGGGCAAGTGGGTGCTTGCCGATGCCGCCCTCTTTTCTGATCCGTCTTCATGCGCATTCCTGCGACACGGCGTTGCGAGAACGGAACACGGAAGCTTCGACAACACACCCGCCGGCGGCGGGCCGAACCCGAAATTGACAAGGATTGTCATTTGGTGTAGATTGCCAAAGGGGCTGAAAGGGTCGGTCGTGAAACCGCAGCAGAAACAGGCACGAGTGGAGTATTTCGAGGCGTTGTGCCGGCAGCGCGGGCTGTCGCGGACCGTGCAGCGGCGGACGATTTTCGAGGCCCTTCTGGACCGGGAGGACCATCCGACCGCCGACCAGGTCTATGAGCTGGTCAAGGACAGGATTCCCGGCGTTTCTCTGACCACGGTCTATCGGGTTCTGGACAGGCTGGTGGAGATCGGCGTGATCAGCAAGCTCTGTCACGCGGGGGCCACCGTGCGATTTGATCCGAAGATGCACCAGCACCACCACCTGGTATGCGTACAGTGTGAGCGCATTGTGGATCTGGAAGACGAGAAGCTGAACGCCCTGGCGCTGCCGAACGTGAACATGCAGGGTTTCGAGATTCAGGAGTTTCACATTCACCTCCGCGGCATCTGCCCGGAGTGTCTGCGGAAGGGAAGCCGGAAGGGGGCGGCGTCTTGTCCGAGGCAGAAACGCCGGGCACGAAGCCCGGTCCGCCGGAGAAGCAAGCGTCCATGAGGCACCGAACGCCGACAGAACCATTCACCATGCGGCGGCGCGGGCAAACGCGCATGAGCCGCAGCGGAGTACAACGAGGAGTCCGGCCATCCATCCGGCCGGCCGGCCCACGTCTTTCCTGACGCCGGATGAACAGGAGAATCATTTCGTGACAACGACACAAGACAATCTGCAGGAAGCATTTGCCGGGGAGAGCCAGGCCAACCGTAAGTACACGGCGTTTGCCCAGCAGGCCGAGAAGGACGGGTTTGCCAACGTGGCCCGGCTGTTCCGGACGACCGCGGAGGCGGAGATGATCCACGCCCTGGGGCACCTGACGGCCCTGGGCGGCATCGGGACCACCGCCGAGAACCTTCGAGCGGCCATCGAGGGCGAAACGCACGAATACAAAGAGATGTATCCGCCCATGGTGAGCCAGGCGGAGTCGGACGGACACAAGGCCAAACGCATGTTTGCGTATGCCGTGAAGGCCGAGGCGGTCCACGCGAAGCTCTACCAGATGGCCCTCGAAGCGGTGAAGGCCGGCAAGGACCTGACGGAGACTGAGTTCTACCTCTGCCCGATCTGCGGCCACATTGAATTGGGCCGGCCGCCGGCCACGTGCCCGATCTGCGGCGCCAAGGCGGAGAAGTTCGTGCAGGTGTAAGTGGCTGGGGTAACGGTTCAATCGGTGTCACGAATCCGCGACCCCGATTGGGAAACCCAAGGAGTGACCGATGAGCAGCAGCACCGCCCGCCGTTGGGAATGCGCGGTTTGCGGCTACGTCTACGACGAGGCCGCCGAGGGCGTCCCCTGGGACCAACTGCCCGACGATTGGGAATGCCCGCTCTGCGGGGCCGGGAAATCCGAGTTCCATCCGGCGGATGAGCCGGCCGCGACGGACGGTGCCGCGGCTCCGGCCGGCGACTCCCTCGCCCGGTGGGCGCGATCGTCCGACGAGCGGGAAACCCACATGGCGGACATTCACCGCATGGCCGCGACGGGAGAATCCATCAGCGAACCCATGCGATCCACGCAGGCCACGTTTTCCTGGGACGACATCCTGATCCGGGGCGCCCAGCTTGCCCGGCTGCCGCTCAACGAAGACGAGCCGGTCAATACGCAAACCGTCATCGGGCCGCGGGCCGCGCAGCCGTTGGTCATCGAGATGCCCGTCTACGTCACGCACATGTCCTTCGGGGCCCTGTCCAGGGAGGTCAAGATCGCCCTGGCCAAGGGCAGCGCCGCCGCGCGAACGGCCATGTGCTCCGGTGAAGGCGGCATTTTGCCGGAATCGCTGGCGGCGGCGTACCGGTACGTTTTCGAGTACGTGCCCAACCGGTACAGCGTGACGGACGAGAACCTACGGGCGGCTGACGCAATCGAGATCAAGATCGGCCAGTCGGCCAAGCCGGGCATGGGCGGCCACCTGCCGGCCGAGAAGGTCACCGAAGAGATTTCGCGCATCCGCGGGTTCCCCGCCGGCCAGGCCATCACCAGTCCGGCGCGGTTTCCCGACATCGGCAACCGGGAGGAACTCAAGGCACGGGTCACGTGGCTGCGCGAGAAATCCGGCGGTAAGCCGATCGGCATCAAACTGGCGGCCGGGCATATCGAGGAAGATCTCGCGTTCGCGCTGTTCGCCGAGCCGGATTACGTCACGATCGACGGCCGGCCCGGGGCCACGGGGTCTGCGCCGAAGTTCATCAAGGCGGCCACGTCCGTGCCGACGCTCTTCGCCCTGCACCGGGCACGGAAGTACCTGGACAAGGAAGGCGCGGACCACGTGTCGCTGGTGATCACGGGCGGCCTGCGCGTGTCGGCCGACTTTGCCAAGGCCCTGGCCCTGGGTGCAGACGCCGTCGCCATCGGCACGGCGGCCATGATGGCGTGCGGGTGCCAGCAGTACCGGGTCTGTCACACGGGCAAGTGCCCGGTGGGCATCGCCACGCAGGACCCGGCCCTTCGGGAACGGCTCGACGTGGAGCAGTCCGCCGAACGACTGGCGAACTACCTGCACGTTTGCAACGAGGAATTGAAGGCCTTTGCCCGGCTCACCGGGCACGACGACGTGCACGCCCTGGGCATGAGCGACCTGTGTACGGTCAACACGGAGATTTCGTCTCACACGGACATCGAGCACGTGTGAGGATTCGCCCCGGTCCGGGCGTAAGAAATGGGAAGTGAATAGCCGGATACAGAAGTTCACGTGAAGAAGGAGGAAATCATCATGAGAAGACTCAAGCCGAAGTGGCGTGAAGGCCGCTGGGCGCTGCTTGCCGCAGTGGGGCTGGTTGCCCTCGTCGCGGCACTGCCGGCGGCCCGGCTCTGGGCCGGAGGGCCATCCAGTTACTCGCCGGTCGTCATCACGGAAGATTTCGACCAGACCATGGCCCGTATGAAGGCCGCCAAGCCGGAGGTCATGAAGAAACAGATGGACCTGCTGCAGCAGCGGTACGATCTGGCCGACCGGCCGGCCGACGGCGTTACGATGTCCGGCGGCAAGGCCGTGCAGGCGGGCGTCCGGGTGAAGCTGCCGGACGGCGTGACGTGGGAAAAGCTGGCCGAGATGACGCCGGCGCAGATCAAAGACCAGGGTCTGTGGCCGCAGGGCTTCTTGCCGCTGCCGCATCCGAACCACGCGGAAGGCGGCATGGTGTTCCCCAAGCACCACATCGACGAGATCAAGAAGCAGACGGACATCGACCTGACGCGGTTCGACATGGATTACGACCTGCCGACGCACTTCCTGCCGGAGTATCCGCCGCCGATGTATCTGAACACGCGGCTGGACCTGGGCGATGTGTCGCAAGGCAAGGTGGTCACGATCGACAACTACTACGAGCTGTTCAACGGAATTCTGAACCCCAAGCAGATGGAGGGGCTGCGCCTGCTGGTCACGCCGTTCCCACAGCAGCAGTTCAACCAGACGGAAGACCGCCGCTCGGAGCGGCCGCACCGGGGCGTCACCTGTTTTGACTGCCACGTCAACGGCCACACAAACGCGGCGACGCACCTGGTGGGCGACATCCGGCCGCAGGAGTTCCGGCACGGGCTGGACACGCCGCCGCTGCGCGGCGTGAACATCCAGCGCCTGTTCGGCTCGCAGCGGGCGCTCAAGAGTGTGGAGGATTTCACCGAGTTCGAGCAGCGGGCGGCCTATTTCGACGGCGACCCGGTGATCGGGACGAAGAAGGGCCTGAACATCCTGGATCGCGGCAGCCAGGTACACTTCATGGCGGAGTTTCAGGAGTTGCTGGCCTTTCCGCCGGCCCCGAAGCTGGACGTGTTCGGCAAGCTCGACCCCGGGCTGGCGTCGGAATCGGAGTTGCGCGGTGAAAAGGTGTTTTTCGACAAGGGCCGGTGCGGCGAGTGCCACCCCGCCCCGTATTACACCGACAACCTGATGCACGACATGAAGGCGGAGCGTTTCTTCAAGCCGCACATGATCAACGGCCGCATGGCGTCCGTCGACGGCCCGATCAAGACGTTCCCGCTGCGGGGCATCAAGGATTCCCCGCCGTACCTGCACGACCGGCGGCTGATGACGCTGGAGGACACGGTGGAATTCTTCAATCTCGTGACCGGCGTCAAGCTGACGGACGAGGAGAAGAAGGATTTGGTGGCGTTCATGCGCTGCCTGTAGCATTGCGAGCAGACGGGCGGTGGCGTGGTCGGCAACGGTCATGCTACCGCCTTTTCTGACGAGCCCGCCCCGAGGTCGGCGATGCACGAACCACCGCCCGAAGGCGGGACGAATGCCCAGCGGGGCGTACCTGTCCAATGCTCAGAACCTGAGCCCGTACCCGCCGGCCGCCGGCCGGCATGAATGCTACTGCGCGCTGCGATGGCGCCGTCATCGGCCCAGCCTAATCGAGATATCCCAAAGGCCGGCCAAGTCGGGCGAGGAACTTGCACCCCCGAGTTGCCAAACCTGCTCGGCACACAACAAGGGCCCGCCCCGGCACGTGGCCGGGAGGGGCCCTGAATCTGGCATTCCGTCATTCGCCCGAATTGGGCGGCTTCACCGCGAACCGACTAGCGGCGACGCAGGACAGCCAGCCCACCCAGGACGAACAGGGCCAACGTGGCCGGCTCCGGAACGATGGTGAAGCCAACCCACGCAATCTGGCCGTCAGCCAGCGTGCCATTCACCGGGATACCGTCGACAGTCAGGCCGTAGTTGCCCGCTTCCGAACCCGCCGCAACGGCGAAGTCCACGCCGAAGGCGGAGTTGTAGCCACACAGCGCGATGTAGTAGTCGCCTACCGGTAGGCTGTCGAAATCGATCTCGCTCTGGACGATCTCCGGATACGAAACGTCATCATTCGCCGCAACGGGGAACCCTGTCGACGAGTACAGGGCAAGCTCCGTGTCGAAGTCCGCCGCAAGAGTGTTGATGTTGATCGGATCGGTATTCGTGCCGATCACACCCAGGTCGACGACCACCACAGGCGGGGTCGGCGGAGCCTGATACGTCAGCTCCATAGTCGTGTTTGCCCACTGCGCGGTGGATCCGGCGTACGTCTGCAGCGTAAGGATGAAACCGTCAAGGGAACCCGTCAGCGGGAAGTTCATATAAGCATCCCACTGAAGCGTGACTGCGCTACCGCTGCCGGCCGAGTTCGGGGCGGACCCCTGGTCAATGTAGAAGGTGGTGGCCGCGCTCGCCAACGGACCGTCGGTCAGCGCCCAGATGGCCTCGCTCGAATACGGATTCCCCGAGATGGCAGTCCAGGCTGTTGAGAACGAGAAGTGGTTGTAGGTGCCGTCGGGAACAGTCAGCGGGATGTCGCCGACGTTTGCATCGTTGTCGACAACGAACGTTCCGAGATTGAAAACCACAGCCTGCACCGGAACCGTGAAGGCCAAGGCCAGAACCGGCGCGAACACAAGCGCGCGCATACTCCTACTAACTCTCATGTTTTGATCCCTCCTCCCAAAACGAAGTGCGAATCACGACTGCAACCGTTTTGCAGTCGGCGTGTTGATACTATGATCTTCAAACCGCGAACCCATGTCAAGCCGAGCGTACATCGAGTCTGCCCGCGCAAAGCTGCGCTGTATTCCAGCGCGCACCGTTCCAGGCTCGGTCTGTTGTGGAACCGAGGGTTTGCACGCAGAAACGAAACCGGGCCGGCTCAGGAAGCCGGCCCGGCCTACGTCATACACGGTCTGTGACCGACTACCTCGGCGCTACGCTGCATCGTCACCTTGCGTTGGTGGCAGCGGCGGGGATCCCCCTGCTGGACCGCGGCGACCTCTCTCTCCACGGTGCGGACCCGCCTTGCCACCCTTCAGTTTCTGACGATTCCTGTCGCCCGAGGTCGAGTTTGCTTTCATTTCCTCCATCAGGGCTTCGTATTTCGCCTTCTGCTCTGCGGTCAGAATGGCTGCGATCTTCTCCTGGGTGACCTTCAGCACGTTCGCGATTGGGGTGCCGGTCAACTCCTCCAGTTGCTTTCGGAGGGTCGTGACCTGCTCCGTGTTCCCCGCCTTGTGGGCGTCACGCATCTGCCGGCGCAGGGTCTCGATCTGCTCGCGATTGGTCTGCATGGCGATTTCGCGATCGGCTTCCGTGGCCTTGAGGGCACGAATGTGCTCACCGGCAATTACCTGGAGCTGCGTCTTCTGCTCATCCGTGGCTTCCACCGTCTCGATCACGCGCTCGATGAACTGATAGATGTTCGGTCCCTGCCCGCGCGGACCCCATGCCGGTCCCGGCTGCCCCACATGCTGCCTCAGACCTTTTCGATCTTTGGCCAGGAACTCCTCGAACGCCGTCTTCTGCTCGTCCGTGAGGATGGCGGTGATCTTGGCCCGCGTCTCCCGCATCAGGTCGCCGCGCGGCGACCCCATGAGCGCGCGGATCTGCCCGTGAAGCTCACTCACCTTCTGATCGTCACCCGCCTTTCGGGCCTCGCGCATCTGCTCGTGCAGGGTTCGAAGCTGCTCCTCGTTCGCCTTGGCCTGCTCCTGCCGAGCCGTCCGGGCCGCTTCGGCAGCCGTCTTGTGCTCGGCCGCGATGGCCTTGAGCTTCTCGATCTGTTCCGGCGTGGCCTTCACCGCCTCGGCCACGCGGTCCATGAAGGGTGTAATATCGGCCGGCAGACCGGCCTGGCGGCCTTGCGGCGGGCCGCCCGCTCGCGGCCCCATGCCCGGTCCGGGCTGTCCCAGCAACAATCCTGTCAGTAACAATGGAATCAGTGAAGTCATTGGCGTACTCTCCTGTATGTACGGGGTTGGTCCCCCCGAAGCTCAACGGTTCTGGCCCCCCAATCGGGCGCCCCTACGATGGGAAGAACGTCGGGACACCCGTTTCTATTGCCGGTGAATCCGAATGATGGAGAGATACGCCAGAATCACCCGGAAGCTGCCCCGCGAAATCGTCCTGCTGCGGGGCCGGCCCTGCATCTGGGGCCGCTGCACGTTTTGCGACTACGTCGAGGACAACACCACGGACGAAGCGGTCATGGTCCAGGTGGCGGATGAGGTCCTCGGCCGGGTGACGGGGGGATTGGGCTGCCTGGAGGTGCTCAACTCCGGCAGCATCCAGGAACTGCCGCCGGCGATCTGGAAACGCCTGCGCAACAGGATCCGACAGACGGGCATCCGCGAACTGATCTGCGAATCCTATTGGGCGTACCGCGAGCGGCTGGACGAGGTGGGCCGGTATTTCGGCATCCCCACGCGAATCAAGATCGGAGTGGAGACGTTTGACGCCCACCTGCGTAACGACGTCCTGAACAAGGCCATGCTCTTCGACGAGCCGGCGGATGTGGCCCGGCTGACGGACAGCATCTGCCTGCTGGTGGGGTTCCGCGGCCAGACCCGCGAAATCGTGCGGCGCGACATCGAAATCCTGCTGAGCCGGTTCCGATACGGCTGCATCAACCTCTTCACGCCGAACACGCGAAGCGCCGCCCTGCTTGACGAGGACATCAAGGCATGGTTCCGCCAGGAGTACGCGTGGCTGGACGACCACCCGACCATCGAGGTACTCTGGCAGAACACGGACTTTGGCGTGGGGTGAACGGGCGCAGGCGCCTTCGGCGATCCGTTCCGGCAAGCCGATGTGAACGGCATCGATAGGACATCGCTTGGAGCACGGCGTAATCGACACGTTTTTCCGACATCAGGGCGAGGTCTATGCCCTGCTCACTGCGTTCGTGTGGGCGTTTGCGCTGGTGCTGTTCAAACGCGGCGGAGAGACGGTGCCGCCGCTGGCGCTGAACCTGTTCAAGAATGTGGTGAGCCTGACGTTGATGGCCGTCTGCCTGCTGGTCCTGGGCGAGGGGCCCGGGACGCTGGCGGCGTTCCACCGGCACGATCTGTACGTACTGGCGCTCAGCGGGGTGATCGGGATTGCGCTGGCGGACACGGCGTTCTTCGCCGCGTTGAACCGCATCGGAGTGGGCATCTTCTCGATTGTGGACTGCCTGTACAGCCCGTTTGCCGCCCTTTTCGCGTGGCTCCTCATCTCGGAGCGCCTCGCCCTGCCGCACTACATCGGCGGGGCGCTGATCCTCGGCGGCGTCCTTCTGTCCTCCAAGCACCCCCCGCCGCCGGGCCGAACGCGACGGGAACTCATCACGGGCATTCTGCTCGGTGCCCTGTCCGTCGGGATGATGGCGTTTTCCGTCGTGCTCGCCAAGCCGGTGCTGGAAGCCGAGGACTTTCCGCTGATGTGGGCGGCCACGATCCGCCTGGGCGCGGGCACGATCACCCTGCTGCTTCTGGGGGCCGCATCGCCAAACCGAAAGGCCGTGGCGAGCGTATTTCGACCGTCGCCCTCGTGGCGATTCACCGTCCCGGCATCCGTCCTGGGTTCTTTTTTGTCGTACCTTCTGTGGATCGCGGGTTTCAAGTACGCGGCGGCGGCAACCGTGGCCATCCTGAACCAGACATCGGTGATTTTCGCCATCATCCTGGCGACCATCGTGCTGCACGAGCCGTTCACCCGGCGCAAGGGATTGGCCGTCAGCCTGGCGATCGCGGGCATTCTGGTGGTCACCTTCGGCCGGCAGGTTTTCGGCACGCTGTCGGGAATGGAGTGAGCCGCCCGGGGACGCAATCACACTGACAGGCGCTCCTCCAGTACGGCCTTGGCAGCAGCCAGATCCTCCTCAGGTCGTTGTGAATCGGTGCGGCGCAGGATTTGCGGGCCGGTGTACCCTGCGGTGGACAACGTCATGAGGTAACGCAGCCAGTTCACGTCCCCCTGGCCCAAAGGCACCTCGCGACCGCCCCGGTCCGAGCTGCCCATCAGGCCGTCGCGTGCGTGCGAGAGAATCACCCGGTCGGCCAGCAGTTCCGCAGCCGCCTGCGGATCGTATCCTTCCATTGCCAGGGCGCCCGGATCCGCGCAGATGCGAATTGACGCACAGTCCAGCGTGTCCACCAGCCCGCGGATCATCTCCGGCGAGTTGCACGCCGACGTGACGGCGAATACGGTCCCGATCGTGTCCGCCCGCTCGCCGACCGCCCGCAAGGCCGCCAGCACGGCCTCCTGCTGGTCCGCGGCATCTCTGGCGAGCCGCCCCACGCAGCCCGTGACCACCGGCACGCCCAGTTCCCGCGCCAGGGCCAGAACCTCCACGGTCGCACTGATGCAGGCATCCACACGGGCCGGATCGGCAAACGCGCTCGCGCCAAAATCCGCATCCAGGGCCGCCAGGTTGAGCCCGAGGTCTCGGACGTATCGCAGCAGGTGGCGGCGGCCGGAGGGCGAGAGGTTTCGCGGCGCCAAGTCGCCCTCCAGGGTCCGCAGCTCCACGCTGCCGAAGCCCAGCCGGGCGGCGCGCTGCAACCCAGACTTCGGATCGGTCCGGAAGTCATGCACGTGAACGCCGAGCAACGGTTTGGGCATAGTGCCTCCTCAACCCATCAGGTGCTCTCGCGATAGATCCGGGACCTCCGCGCCGGAGAGCAACGCGCGAAGGCAGACTTCCCGATTCTCCGCGGTGTTTCGAAGCTGCCAGACGCGGTACCACGCACGGGTATCGCGTTCCACCAACGTCAGAACGATGCTGGGCCCGGTGACGTCGACCAGGGCATCGTACTCCCCGAGTTGCACGGTGGACACGTCCGGCCGGCTCCGCCAGACGCGGAAGTTCAGCACCTCGGCCACTCCCGGGGCAAAACGAAAATACGTCCGCCAACCGAGCAGCGCCAGCAGGTGCGTACCCAGATAAACCACTACAACGGTGGCCGCGACGACGAAGTTGACACTGGCCAGACCGCCGTACGAGCCGCGATGCACGGCCGTTCCGAGATCGGCCAGGACGGCAGCCGCCAGCACCAGCACGATCGGGACCATCCACCACCCGCCGGCCACGCTGACGGGAACGATGCACGGGGCGAACCCCGCCTCCGGGCGATCCGGAACGCGCGGGGGTTCACCGCGATAGTGAACGTACACCCGTCGCGCGGACGCCAGATGCGGGCGAATGCGGACATCCGCCTCCGCCGTCCAGGACGGCATCCGGCCGGGGCCGTACAACTCGCGACGCAGGTGCGCACAGCGATGCAGCCGACAGGCCGCCTCCGCCCAGGCATTCTCCTCCATGCACGGCCCGACGGCCGCCTCGTCCGACCGCAGCACGCGCCGCACCCGCAGCCAGCCGGGCAGCGACCGCAGCACCAGGTAGAGCAGGCCCGCACACGCGAGGGAGAGATACCGCACCGCCAACTGGGAGGCCGTCGGCGTCATGGGCACAACGGTAGGCCACGGCCAGAGTTCCAGCCCGTGCCGCAGGGTGCACACGACGGCCGCCCCCAGCCCGAGGGCCAGCAGCGCGCCGGCGCTCACCGCGGCCCTTACGCTGGTCCGCGGGCCGGGCGGGCGGGGCACCCACCACACGTGCGCGTCGCCGACGGGCTCAATCCGCAAGCCCGGATCGCCCCTCGACCCGTGATTCCGCACCGGTTCCGCCGGCTCGGCCCGGGCCCTCGTGTGAAATTCGTTTGAGACAGGTTGGACCTGGTTCACTCTTCGGTGTCGCACGGGATTCGGTACGCTTCATCAAACGCCTCCCGGAAGTCAAAGACGTTCCGGAAGTCGCCGAGCGAGTCGTGCGGCTGTTTCTGCATGTATCCGCTCTCGACCATGGCGAAGACGATGCGGCCAAAATCGAGCGTTTCGCGGATGTTCCAGCGGCGGAGCACGATGCGAGCCAGCCGACCCCAGCGTCTGAGGGCATACTCACGGATGGCCCAACTCAGTTCCACGCCGCTGACGTGCCGGTTGAGCGTGTCAATGCCACCGGCCGCCTCGATGGCCCGCGCAAACTGCGGGCTCAGGTTCCCAAGTTCGTACGCCTCGACGAGTTCGTGCAGATCGATGCTCTTCTGGTCCAACAGCTCGTACAGGGCCAACTGCTGGGGCGTGGACGGGCCGTGGATTTTCTCCACCGCGAAGTTCAGCGCTTCGCGGACGAAATGAAAAGCGTCCTCCGGATACCGACCGACGTCCGCCACGACCTGGGCAAACGGTTTGACCGGCTTTCTGACCATCGCTTCACGATCCCCGCGTGTCATCGCCTCCCCTACTCATCTTATCACATGGCAGCGTCCGTCAAGCACCAGCGTGCTGGTTCATTCACCGCCGGACGGCCCATCCGACGCCGCACCGCCCGAGTCCGAACCGCCTCCCTGGCCGCGTGGCTTGCGCCGGCGAGATCGCCGCCGACGCCGCTTCTTCGGACTGGCGGGGGCCGCCTCGCCCTGACCCTCCGCCGGAAGCCCCCACGCAGCCGCGTGAGGCGCCGGGGAGGGTGAACCGGGGCCGGTTGCCGCAGAATCCGCGGGCCGTCGTTCCGCACGCGGACGGCGCCGTTCCGTGGATCGGCGTGCCCTGTCAGACTGCACTCGGCGAGCGCGCTCCGCCGCTGCCGCCGCTGCTGCCTCGGCCCGGGCCGCCGCCTCCGCCCGGGCGACTTCCGCCGCTTCGGGGTCGAGAATCGCTTCCACCGGCACGGTGGCCATGCCCCCGTCGTCCTTGGCAATCTGCACGATCTGCGTCAGCACCTGCCGAGCCACGACCACGCCCTCGCCCTCCAATGAATACACTCGGGCGCCCATCCGCGGCACAGACTTGTCCAGCTCTTCATACGTCGTGTGCTCGTACCGAAGGCAGCACTTGAGCCGTCCGCACCGGCCCGACACCTTGGACGGGTCCAGGGTGGCCTTTTGCAGCTTGGCCATCTTCATGGTGACCGGCTTGAGCGTCTTGAGATACTGCCGGCAACAACAGTGCTGCCCGCAGGTCTCGTAGTCGGCCACCAGCCGCGCTTCGTCGCGCGCCCCGACCTGCCGCATCTCGATCCGCGTCTGGTACTCGTGAGCCAGGTCGCGGACCAGGGCACGAAAGTCCACACGCCCTTCCGACATGAAGTAGAAGATGATCCGCTCGCCCCCGAAGAGGTGCTCGCATTCCACAAGCTTCATCGGCAACTCGTGCTTGGCAACCAACTCCCGGCAGAACGCAACCTTCGCAGCAGCCCCCGCCCGGATATGCACGGCCTCCGCCAGATCATCACTCGTGGCCACGCGCAGCACGCGTCCGGATCGCCGCTGATACGTGTCAGCACCGCTGGCCGCCACGTAACGCGCGATCTGCTCGGGATCAATCGGCTGACCGAAGCAACGACCGTCGGTCAGGACCGTTTCCCCAAGCTCAATCCCCCGGTCCGTCTGCACCACGACGGCGCTGCCGCACGGGAGTTTCAGATCCGCCGGCGTCGTAAACTCACCGATCTGTCGCATGTACCCGAAGCGCACGCCCACCGTGCTCCGCTCCTTGCGGGGCGAAGGCGGGGGCGCGGACGAATCCGGACCGGCGACTTCCGAGTTGTCGGGAACGGGAAGGTCCCGACTCTCCTCACTCATGAACGACTTTCCACTGACACGAGCCAGGTTGCCGCGCGGCGTCGCGAGAAACACCCACCGTCCGTCGGACATCCCGGCGCGCGGCTCCGGGGCTGCGCCCATCGGGGAGTCCACCCGCCCTGTCTCGCCGCGTATCAACCCGGCGGGTCGGTTTGCATTTTACAGAGCTTGACGCGGGGCTGCCAACAAGCCGTGTGAATTGCTCCGCGACCGGCGGCCCATGCCCATCGGAAGCGCCGCCGGGTGCCCCTTCAGGCACGTTTTGTGGCCAACAGACTAGCCCAGGATCCGATCCAGCACCGTCGCCAACTCCTTCTTGGCACGGAGGCCGACGATGCGCTCCCGGACCTGCCCGCCCTTGTAAATCAAGAGCGTCGGAATCGCGCTGACCTCGCACTGGCTGCCCAGCCCCTGGTTCTCATCCACGTTCACCTTGCCGATCACGGCACGACCTTTGTACTCGGTGGCCAGCTCGTCGATGGCCGGCCCGATGGCTTTGCAGGGACCGCACCACTCGGCCCAGAAGTCCACCAGCACCGGCTGGTCTGCCTGAAGTACCACCTGCTCGAAGTTCGATTCCGTGATCGTAACTGTATCAGGACCGGCCATGGCGTGTTCTCAACTCCTTGCTACGTAATGACTTTTGCGGGTTCCTCTGGGCCCGATGCACGGCCGATTCTAGAGTCTCCGCGTGGTCGGGTCAACCGGCCGCCGCGGCTGCCGCTGCCAGCCGTTCCGCCTTCGGACGGGATTTCCAGCGGCGGTGGATCCACAGGTATTGCTCCGGCCACTTCCGCACGAAGGTCTCGATGGCGGTCGTGTACTCCTGCGTGATCCAGCGCAAGGGGTCGGCCTGGTCCTGCCACTCGTGCGGGTAGATGATCCGCTGCACACCCACTTCGTAGAAGAACCGGTCCCCCACGCGCCGGGCGTAGCCGACGATGATCGGCACCTCCATGTCCATGGCCAGCAACCCGATGGATTTGTACGCGGACGCCTTGACGCCGAAGAAATCGACAAACATGCCCTTGCTGCCGGCGTTCTGATCGGCGATGAATCCCAGCGCCGCACCGCTACGGATGATGTCCTCCGCCTGGGCGGTGGCGCCCTTCTTGTTGATGAGCCGCAGGCCGCGCCGCTGACGGGTCCGCACGACGAACCGATTCAGATACTCATTGTCCAGCGGCCGCATGATGGCCACGATGTCGAAGCCGTAGGTGGCCAGCAGGTATCCGGCCAATTCCCAGCCGCCGAAGTGGGCGGTCAGCAGAAGGGCCCCCTTGCCGCGGAGCATGACCTGCAGTGCCTCCTCGATACCCACCGGTTGGACGTATTTCCGCCAGGTCCACTCGTCGATCAGCCGGGGGGCGAAGGCCATTTCGAAAACCATCATGATCAGATGCTGCATGGAGCGCAACGCGATCCGCTCTACTTCTTCGGGAGCTAGGCTGTCGCCGTACGCCAGACGCAGGTGTTGCTTCGCCAGACGATAGTGACGGGGCCACACGACGCGCCAGATGCGGCCGAAAACCCGGGCGGTCCGCAGGTTCCACTCGATGGGGAACAGATGGAGCACAACCACGAAGGCGCGAATCCCAACGTATTGAAGCCAATGAATGGGCAGGATTGCCAGCAGCAGCCGCCCCAGCCATCGGGCCGCGGCGACGATCGGGCCGATGGGAAGCAGCGGACGCACCGCATGCCACAAGGCGGTACAGGCACGCCCAACGAAGTGAGATGCTCGTCGCCACCAACGCATCCGGAGGATTGTAGCCGGACGGGCGCAGCCACGCACGGCCGGGGAGGGGCCGTCACGTCAACAGATCGAGGTAGCTTCCGGGCTGAACCTGGGAATGAAGCTCCATGCGTTCGTCATAGAGCATTTCCTCCTCCGGCAGCGGCATCTCGTAGGGCCATGTGAGGTCGAGGGGCTTGCTCGGCTTCGCGTCTCGCGGC
>JAFGJQ010000227.1 GCA_016929015.1 Phycisphaerae bacterium
CCCTCCGCCAGGGCACGCATGATCGGCAGGACCTGAAGCACCGGAGACGGCCCCGGCGTCGTGTTGAAGAGCGGCACGGGGCGGTAGCCGCGGTCCGCCAGCGCCAGTCCGGCCCGGACGGACTCCGCGCCGGGCAGGTCGAGGATCAGGGCGGTTGTACCATCGGCGGGCGGCAGCGCGGTCCAGTCCGGCGGTTCCCCGCCGGGCAATTCGGCCGTCTGCCAGGCCGCTCGCGGCAGGTGTGCGAAGAGCACGGGTTTGGCCCAGGGGGACCAGCGTCCTTCCGACGGCGCCCATGTCTCGAAGAGTGCGGCTTCATCGATTGGCGAGAGTGCATTCATCGGTGGATCGCTCCGCGATGGGGTACGGGTGTTCTGCCAGCACGGCGGCCTCCTGTGCTCGACCGTCGATGAGAGGGGTGCGAGACAGGCGGCCGTACGCGCCGGCGCAGCGGCCGTTGACGACGAAGACGCCGAGGCAGGGGAATCGCAGCCCGTCCGGCGCCCGGACCGGGACGAGGTCGAAGCGACGCTGGACGACCCATTGTCCGGGATGCCACCGCGCGGACGCGCGCATGCGGCGAAGATCCGCGGGGGTGGTGACTCCGGGAAGGGCGACGTCTTCTCCGACGCGGCCCATCGCATGCTTCAGCACCCAGTCCCGGCTGCGCCGCCATGCGACGCGGCGCGGGTCGCGAGTCTCCGGCAGCAACGACCGCCAGGTCGGCAGCGGCGTGTGCAGTTGGTCCCAGACCAGCGGGAATCGCTTGGTTTGCGTCAGCAGGGCTGTCGGCGGATTGCACTGGGGCGTGGATGTCCGGAAGAAGCCGGTCCACGCGGCCGAGCGCGGCAGGTTCGCAAGCCATTCCGCGGGGAAGAAGCGGAAGATGACGTCTGCGGGTGTCGGCTGAGCCAGCCAGTCACATTTCAGGAGGGCCCGGCCATCGGCCCAGCACAGGTTCGTCGGGCTGACCAGATGCCCGTTGACGCCGCGCCGGGCGAGGCCGCGTGCGAGGGAATCTGCCACCTGTCGATCGTCGGTGTAGGCGGTGGCGTGTACGAGGGCAACGTGACGCGGGTTCGGCGCGGCGGCCAGCAGAGCGTCGAGCAGCGCTTCTGCGGGATCACCGGCCGGTTCCGCCCCGTTGCCGGCCGTCGCCATCAGTGCTGCGATTCCGGATGCCTCGATCAGCCCGCCGGGAACGTCTGTGTTGGCCTCGGAGATCCGCCAGCCGTCGGGAGTGGGGTGAAAGTCGAACCGCGCATAGCGCGGGCAGATGTCGCCGCTATGATCGGCGCCGGCTCGCAGTGCTCGGCGGATCGCACGCGGCAGGCCGAGCTGGGCATGCAGCTCCGGTCTCAGGCGGAGCTCACGCTCTGCGGCGCGGGCCTCTGCGTCAAGCCGCTCCGCAAGGCGGGCGAGTTCGCACCACGTGCAGTGTGAGACGACAATCGGGAAGCGGGCGAGGACGGACGTGTCCTCGACCTGTGGATCCCACTTGCCGCATTCGAAGATGGCGCGGCGGCGTACCACGGCGTAGTCAGCGGCAGGCAGCGCCGGCCCACATGCCAGCGGCGCGTTCATGGCAGGCTCCCCACGGATGCCACGTACGCGGCCGATCCGCCCAGATAGAGCAGCGCCGGCATGAGACCGGCGAGAACGGGATCGCCGTGCGGGCGATCGGGCGACAGCCTCGCGATTTGGCTGATGAACACCTCGGCGGCGGCCACCGCGACGACCGGCCAGCCCACCCGCAGGAAGTCCGCCACCGTGGCTCCGGCGGACACCCAGTCGCCCGCGACGGCCCGGCCGAGGATGAGCCCCCATGCCGTCAGGACGGCCCCCAGACGAAGCCCGGACGCGACGTCGCGGTTGATGGTGACGCGATCGGTCAGACCCGTGACGGCGTCGACCGCCGTCCAGAGAAGGATCAGCACGGCGCCGGCCAGGGCGGCGCTGAACAGCACGACCCACCATCCCGGTCCGTTCCCAATGTTCCCACCGGCGTAGGAGAACGTGATGCCCAGCATGTAGCCGGACAGAGCGATTCCCGCGGCGGTGTTGCGGCGTTCCACGATGTCCTGTCTCGCGTAGAGGCCGTACCAGACGGAGCACCGCTGCAGAATGCCCAGCCAGGCGATTCCGAGCAGCAGGTACATGGCGATGTACTTCGGGTCGTCCGTCACGTCATCGGCAGCGGCGTGCCGCAGCACGACAAACAGGAACACGCCGCATGCCACGGGCGTCAACCAGAGCGGCCATCGCCTGCCGATCGGGCAGACGAGCGACGGCGCCTGGAAGGCGCTGAGCAGCCAGGCGATCGCAAAGAAGAGCGTTGCGGCCGCCGAGGCGCAGAGTACGAAAACCTCATCGCCGGACATGGGTTCCTCCACACTGCCGTCCGGCGACATTATCCGCCGATGCCGATTCAATGAAAGGGCCGGCGGGGATGAGTCTGTCCGGCGCGATTCGGACTTGCATTTGATTCGGGCGTTGCGCATAATCAACCGGGTTGCGGGTTACTTGCCGCAGAAAGGAGGTGCCGCGTGTCCTTCATTGCATTCCTGTTTCTCGCGGGGCCTCTCTGCGCGCGTGGCCGTGACTGATTCCTGCCGAATCACCGGTTGATCGCAGCCGGGCCCCCTCTTCCGAAACTGGACCTGACGAGAACAACGAAGCGGGTGATGCTGCGCGCATCGCCCGATGTGAGGAGTACTTATGACTTCGCGTCAGCGAAATGAAGAGAAACTGCGCGCATTATGCGCGAGTGTGGGTTCCGATGACGGAGTGAATCCACGTGAAGACAAACGACGGAGCGTCCTGTCCGGCAGCAAGCCGGACCGGAAGCTCCGGCAACTGTGCCGGCAGGCGGCGCACGTTCTGCAATTGGCCCTTGGTGCGTTGCCGCAGACGGATGCACTTGTCGGTGCGTCCATTCGGAACGTGACACCGGCGCCCAATGCCAATCGACTGCTGGTGTCGGTCACCGTGCCCGACCCTCGCCAAAAGGAGGCGGTCGCGGCAATCCTGAGACGATACTCCGGCCTCCTTCGTTCGGAGGTTGCGACGGCCGTTGCGCGTCGCCGGGCTCCGGAGCTTGCCTTCGACGTGTGGGTGGAAGGAGGTGCCCATGACTGAGACGCCGGTGGTGAGAATGTGGGTGATCGAGCCGCCGGAGCCGGCCGTGCGGCAGACGATCGATCGGCTCGTTCGATCGCCGGACGTTGCTCACGTGGCCGTGATGCCCGACGTGCATCTTGCGGCGGGAGTGAGCAACGGCGTCGTCGTCGCGACGGAACGATTCGTCTATCCGGCTGCGGTGGGCGGCGACATTGGCTGTGGATTTGCGGTTGTCGCATTCGCAGGTGGAGCGGCGGCCTTGGATCAGCGGTCGGCGGCCGAGGCGGTACTGCGATCGCTGCCACGTAGCGTTCCCGTGATGCGCCATCGACGGTGCGAGGGCTTGCCGGAATTGGCCGGCAAGCTGGCCCCCGACGCACTGAGCGCTCCGGAGTTGGCAGCGAAGGCCTGCACGGACGGACGGCTGGAGCTGGGGACGCTGGGTCGTGGCAATCATTTCCTGGAGTTCCAGGAGGCGGAGGACGGCTGCATGTGGCTGATGGTTCACAGCGGGTCTCGGGCCATGGGGCAGCACATCACGGCGTATCATAGCCAACGGGCCGTTCCCGCCGGGGGCGGTCTCGGCTATCTGGATACGCAGGGCGAGTTCGGAATTGCCTATCTCCGCGACGTGGCGTGGGCACGCGCGTACGCGGCCGAGGGACGCCGCCGCATGATCGAAGCGGCGGCTGCACTGGTGGCGGACAGTCTCTCCATGGAGGTGGATTGGGGCAGCTATCTGAACAGCGATCATAACCACGTCCAGGCCGAACGGCATGACGGCCGAACGCGCGTGATCCAGCGTAGCACAAACAGGGAGGCCAAGTCTCGTTGCAGCCATGACGCGACGGAACAACATCTGGTCCGGTCGCCTATTGCGCCCAGGCATACGGGAGTCCCTGCTGAGCGCGTTCATTGGCGGTTCACGGGAACTGCAACCAGGTTTATGTAAGTGACGCTAAATGAAAAGCTTACGATTGAACATTCTCTAGGCGGGGTCCGGGCCTGGAAAGCCATGTTACAGAGACGGACCGAAAACTACAATGCCAGTCAAAGCAAGTTGCCTCTCCAATGGCAAGGCCTGACCGGCTCGCCGGATTGACTTCGCAGGGATTGAGACGCCGAAGAGGCTTCAGGTCGGGTAACGAAGCAGACAGTTTGCCAGCATGGGCACTAAACTCGTCATCGAGTAGAATAATCATAGTGCTGGGCGTGACTGATTCGCGTTCGAACTTCGCGTGTTTCCAGTCGGAGTCTTTGATGGACAAGGCGCTTGCAGCGAGAATGGCGGGGGAAATCGTCGGCTCTGAAGTCGGCGGTTGGCGTGCCCTGGGACTTATCGGGTCGGGCAAGTCTGCCCTCGTGTTACGGGCGGAGAAGGACGGTCAGGCGGCAGCGCTCAAGGTCTTCGACCCCGATCTCCTCAAGAAGTATGGCGAAAGCACCCAACTCGTCCGGATCGACCGAGAGAAACGCCTTATCGGCAAGCCGCATCCGCACCTTGTCCGCATCTTCGATGGGGGCAAGTGCAGCGTCACCGGCCGCTTGTTCGTCGCGATGGAGTGCATCTCGGCTAAAGACCTGTCGCAGCTGCTCACCGTCGTTCCTCGAGACAGAATACGTCCCTTGATTGCCCAACTTGCCCAGGCCGCTCGGTTCCTGCAAGAACAGGAGCTGGCTCACCGCGACATCAAGCCCAGCAACATCGCGGTCTCGGACGACTTCCAGCATCTCACCCTGCTTGACCTGGGGGTGCTTCGGCCGTTCGGCGAGTCCGGTCTGACCGATAGCGAGGGCCAGCAGTTTGTCGGCACACTCCAGTACAGCTCGCCCGAGTTTCTGTTCCGCAATGAGAAAGACACGCCCGAGGGGTGGCTGGCGCTGGCCTTCTACCAGATCGGCGCGGTTCTCTACGACATGCTTAAGAAGAAGCCGATCTTCGAGGAGTTCAGCATCCCCTACCCCCGAATGGTCGAGGCGGTGAAGTACACAACGCCGGAGCTAGATGTGCCCGGGGCTGACCCGGATCTTGTGGCGCTGGCGCGGAGTTGCCTCGTGAAAGACCCGGCGATGCGCCTTGGGCTTCTGACGTGGGACAGTTTCATGGCCAGTCCCCCTCCAGTGAGCGTGGCAACGATCAGGGACCGGGTGAAAAAGCGGCAAGCGACTGCGGTCCCAGTGGCCGGGCACGAGGAGCCGGGCTCGCTCAACCGAGCGCGCGCGTTGAACGAGTTGTTGGGCCGGACAACGACCATAATCAGGGACGAGTGCCTGGGCAACGTGGACATTTTCCCGCCCGTTGAGGTGCATGACCACCCGCTACCAGATGTAGACACGATCGCGTTCCGCGTGGCGTTCCCTAAGTCAACGGGGAAGCGCTTGCCTGTCTCGACTGCGTTGGTGTTCCGCATCCGGCTCCTTGACGTGGCGGCGAACATCGTAGAGATATGCGCTGCGGGGGCAATTTCGGGCGACGTGCGGAAGTTTCCATCCGACATGTTTTCGACAACCTCCGTGCTGTACCGCGGACCGTTCGCAGATGAGATGGTGAAAGCCCGGTTTGGCTACGCGCTGTACGCCGCGATCGAGGCCGCGATGACCCAGGAGGAACTTCCTCAGGAAGACGCTCGACCGCTGACCATAGTGATCCCCGAAACGACGGAGTAACAGCCATGGCTGGAGCATGGTGGATCGGCGAGGCCGACCTGGACGACGACCAGAAGGACGTAATCAGCCTCTCGTCCGAGGGGAACCACCTCGTGCTTGGGCCGCCCGGCTCGGGGAAAACGAACATCCTGCTGCTTCGGGCTAACTATCTCACATTGTCTGGGAAGCCTAATATTGCGATAGTAGTGTTCACTCGAACACTCAGGAAGTTCATCGCTTCGGGTGGAAAACAATACGCGTTTCCGCCGGACAAGATCATGACCTGCAACAAGTGGCAGCGCGACTTGTTGCACCAGTATGGAGTAGGAGTCAATCCACCGACTGATTTCGCGGAACAGAGGCAATATATGGCCGAGAAGATCGGCGAACTCATCCAGAAGCGGACCCTGTCGAGCGTCTATGAGGCCATCCTCCTGGATGAATCGCAGGACTACACGCCTAATGAGATAGAGTTATTCAAGAAGCTCGGCTCGCAGCTGTTCGCCGTGGCGGACAGCCGCCAACAGATCTACAAAAGCGACGGCAATGATGTCGATCCGTTAGCCGCGATTCGCAGCGCGGTTCCGCCTGACAATATTCACGAACTGCGCTACCATTACCGCAACGGGTTGGAGATCTGCAAGCTTGCTGACAGAATCGCGAAGGATTCGAAGACCTATCAGCCGCTCACTCCAACCGCGCAGTATAAAGAGGAACAAAACCCGTCGAAGGTGACGATCTTCCAGGGCAACCTCGACGCCCAATGCCAACAAATCGCGAATGCCCTGCGGACGCAGCTGCGGGCTTTCCCTAAGGAACTGCTGGCCGTTGTGTGCCCGAAGAGGGAACACGTCAACGAAGTGTTGTCCAAGCTTCAGGAAGATCCGGTCCTGGCACCGAGGCTCTGCAAGATCGACGACGATGACGACGCTTTCGATCCATCCAAACCCATTTGCGTGTGTACGGTTCATGGCGCGAAGGGATTGGAAGTGCGGGCGCTCCACTTCGCCGCCGCAGACCACGTGAAGAAAGTTCCCCACCAGAGGAACGTTGGTTTCACCGCTGTGACGCGAGCTAAGACTTCGCTTGCCATCTACCACGATGGCGATCTGAAGGGATGGTTTGAATCGGCAGTAGAAGCGTTGCATCCGCCGAAGGCTCCACCCACTATCGGTGCCTTGTTCAAGGGGAAATAGTGATGTGGGTACTTCCCGTAAAACGCCGTGAATTGGTCGACCTGATTACGCCTAACCGCGGAGGAGATGTTCCAGGTGCGGTAGAGGAAAACCGTCCGTCGTTTGACATTGTCCGATCGGATGTGATGGCGGCCGTCTGGCCCGCTCAGCCGGCAGAGTTTGGCCGCCTACCGACGGCGATCATCGTGCCCGAGGGGGCGCGCCGCGACTCATTGGCGTGGCTTGCGACGTACGTGCGTGATTTGAGACCATTCACCGCTTTCTGTCGAGTCGTCGAGCGGCCGATTGCCGAACGATTCCTTAAGGGACCATCAGCTCCCAACCTAATGGGTGCCGAAGGAGTCTGCTCGGGTCTGGTTCTTGGGGAGGCGCTGACCCACGCGCGCGGGAGGACCTCGATCCTCGATCTCCCCGCAGCTACCTATTCGGCAACGCTTTCCCATTCCATCAGCAGAACCTTCGCTCTGACGGCCGGATCAGTTGCTCCCCACGACGTCGCTCGATATTGGATGGAAGCCCGTCAGCTTACTGGACAGGACCCGTTGGGCGTACCTGCTGATGTGATTCTCGCTGTCTGGTCTGTGGCCCTTGGGAGTACTGGGCAACCTACTCACTCCCGAACGTTGTTCGAGCCATCCAACATTCTTGCGGCGGCTTGGCTCGAACTGACTACGATCGGTGAAATCCGCGACCCGGTCTGGCACCGGCTGGTCGAAGGATACCCGGCTCTTGAATCGATGCGCGATTTGCTCCAGATGCCCCGCGAGCAGCGAGTTCACGTCATTGATACCGCGCTTCGACTGCTCGTAACCACCCGGCGAGAAACCGACGAACGCCCGTCGTTCCTAGCTGGTTACTTTACGAGTCTGCTAGCGCCGGGCACTCTTGATCACGCCGACATTCTGGCGCCGGTGGCGTCACTTCTACCGACCGCCTACCTGTGGTACGGCCTGTGCGCTGGTAACAACTTGCGGGGTGACGCCCTCCCGGTCGGGAACTCACTGGCGCGCCGAATTGTCCGGGACCTGACCATTCCGGATCGACTTGTCGACCGACCGCGGTGTGATGTAGCGCTCGAAGAACTCACCATGCATGGACCTGGCGATAAAATGGTGCCGTTAACCACTAAGTCTGGCAGGCTAGACATCGACATTCTTCCCGGGGTCACCATGGCAGTCCGCTGGCCTACGCACGATGTGTCAAGCGAAGACCAACGGCGGCGCGCTAGGGATAAGGAGTTGCAGCAGCTTCTGATAGAAATGGAGGACACAACGACGAAATGGCGTCACCTCACGGAACGGCTTCGCGACTTGATAGACCGGCGTGAGGGAGACCTGAGACCAAATACCAGGAAGAAAAGAGGCGGGAAGTGACACTCTAGGTTCACCGCAAGGGTGCGAATGTCGCTGCCGTCGGCGCGCGCAATGTCATTCCGGGTTCGGCCGGATCGCACACGTACCACGTGGAAGGGCGCGGAGAGCCGGACTCGCTGATGTCGAGTTCTCATGGGGCGGGGCGCCGGCTCAGCCGCAGCGCAGCACGGGCGAAAACCCGTTTTCGGGATGTTGCCGTTCAGTTTGCTGGTGTGTGGATCGACCCGCGAAGCGTGGCCCGGCTGGTGGATGAGGCGCCCGCCGTCTACAAGGACATTGCCGCGGTCATGCGTGCGCAGCGGGATCTCGTGCGGATCGTCCGTCGGCTTCGGCCGGTGCTCTGCTACAAAGGAGTCTGATCGGTCGGACCGGATGGGAGAGTCGTGCTCATTGGCTCCGTCGTGGCACGGATCGTGTTTGACGCAGTCGCGGTTTTGCCGGACAGGGTGGATCTCGCCGCGTGGCTCCGGCGGATTGTGTGTTCAGCGGATGGGCCAGGCGAAATCCGGGATGGCGGTCCAGCGTTCCTTCGACCAGATTTTGCCGCGGACCACGAGTTTTGTCTGGTCGTAGCGCCGGCGGGCTTCGGGGTCGGTCCACTGGGCGTTGCGAGCCATCTCGCGGGCGTCTTCGGCGAGTGAGGGGTCCAGGTTGCGCAGGCGCTGTTCCCAGTCGGGCAACAGGTTTACCGCGCCCAGGGATTCCAGGTAGCCCGTGGGGACTTCGTATCGGAGGTGCCCGATCCGCGATCTGGCGTGCGGCGCGCATCGCGCCACGAAGGGGTCCGTCAGGCCGAACCAGTCCACCACGTGTACATCCGGCCCCGCGTGGTATCCGAGCAAGCCGGCAGGTCCGATGAATACCGTGATCGGCCCGTGCGCGCGGGTGTACGAGTGGACCATGTGACCCTCATTGGCCCACTGTCGCGCCCAGGCGCGCGGGTGGGGTTCGGGCTCGCGAAAGCGCGGGGCGGTTCGCGATGCCGCGTACCATGTGTACTCATCAGTGATGCCGGGCTCTCTCTCCCACCACGCGGTCCGAGGCGCGAGGTCGGAGAGGGTGATCCCGGCGGCCAGGGGAAGTATCAGGCATGCGAAACCCGGCGAGAACCGCACGGCTCGACGGGAAACGAAGAGCGACAGCACGTACGTGACCACCCCAATACACGACACCAGTACGGCGGCGTCCGCCCAGTGCGGCTGGTGCTGTCCAACCGCCGCCAGCGCATACACGCCCAGGACCAGCACGGTCGTTGCATAGACTCGTGCCGCCCACGGGCTGTACTCCTTCCTGGAGAAGACGCGGAGGCCCACGACGAGTAATGCGATCAGCGACGCCACGCCGGCTGCCGTCCGGATCGGCGTGTACCGAGCCTGGTCGCTGATCCGCAGAAGCCCGTCCTTCAGGGCCGCCAGGCCCCCGATCCGGCCACCCTCGCCCGCGCAGACGGCCAGCCCGACCAGACCGAGCGCCAGCAGGCAGGGCCGCGCGATGCTCCGGTCGGGCAGCCAACGGCCGATCAGGTGCTGACCGAGCAGTACGCCCGCGACCAGCGCCACACCGAGGACGCGACCTCGCATGAAGTCGCCGCCCATGTGGACGACGTAAGCGACATGCAGCACGACGGCGAGGGTCAAGCACAGCAGCATTCCAGCGCCCCGCCTTCGGGCGAGCAGGTCGCGAATGCCGGCGGCAATCGTGACAGGAACGGCCAGGGCGATGAACGCTGTCTGGAGCGGTTCGTAATACGCGTAGTCGCGCAGATAGGCAAACCCCCAGTGCCACAGCAGCGGCTGCGCCAAGCCGATCTTCGCATACGCGGTGTTGGGGAACGGCGTTCCGTAATACACGGTTGCGAAGCCGTACCAGGCGATCAGCAAGGCGGCGGCCGGAGCCAGTCGGAGCAGTCCGCCGAGCTTATGCCGGCGCAACGCCACGACCAGCAGACCCAACACGGGCAGGGCGCACAGGATAACGTGATCCGGGCGGTTCAGAATGAGCATCGCACACAGTACGGCCGGTCCCACCACGGGAATCGGTCGCCCGTGTTCAATCTCCCTTAGCAGCCAACCCCACAGCACGGCGACCAGGAGGTGTGACAGTCCGGTCTCCAGGCCGGACGTTTGGTACTCCACAAACGTGTGTGAGCCCAACAGGAGCAGGGCGACCAGCAGCAGTCTCGCCACCGGCTGCCGGCCATGGCGCAGGAACAGACCGACCGCGCCCAGCAGCGCGCCCGTTGCGGCGATGCCCAGCGTCACCGCCACTGCATACACGTTGGCTACGGTCGCCCCCGCCAGCAGAAGCAGGAACCACAGCGGGTGCGTGAACGCCTGAACTCGTTCCCCGACGTTGTACACCGGCCCATGACCGGCCAGGCAGTTGGCCACGTGGCGGAACGTGATGAACGCATCGTCCGCCACCCAGGCTCGCCAGTACGCGAACCCCACGCCCGCCACCGTCACCATGAGCACGATCCAGCCATAGCCGGGGGGGGCGGTCGGCGGGGCGGGACCGGGCGACTCCGCCGCCGGCTCCGTTGGAGCGCGGCCCGGGGCCGCAGGTTCGGTTGCCGGTGATGGCGATGAGTCTGTCGCGGGGTCGGAAGCCATGTGCGTCAGAACTCCGACGTTCGTGTTGCTGAACCGCTGCTCAACCGCGCTGCCCCGGCAGCGGGTGCGCAACTGGAATGCCGGGATTGCCCGCTTCAGCGGATCGGCCAGGCGAAATCCAGGATAGCGGCCCAGCGTTCCTTCGACCAGATGTCGCCGGAGGTGACCAGCTTCGTCTGCTCGTAGCGCCGGCGGGCCTCGGGATCGGCCCACTGCGCGTCTCGGGCCATCTCGCGGGCGTCTTCGGCGAGCGAGGGGTCGAGATTGTGCATGCGCTCTTGCCAGTCGGGCAGCAAATTCACGGCCCCAAGAGACTCCAGGTACCCCGTGGGCACTTCATACTCGAGGTGTCCGACCCTCGATTTGAGGTTCGGCGAACAGCGGGCAACAAACGCGTCCGTCAGGCCGAAGCAGTCGACCACATGCACGTCCGGGCCGGCATGGTGTCCGATGTGGCCGGCCGGGCCGATGTAGAGTGTGATCGGTCCGTGCGCGTCGGTGTATGCCCGGGCCCGTTGCCCTTCTTGAGCCCAATCGTGGAACCGGCTGCCCGGATACGTGCCGGGCTCGCGGAATCGCGGAGCGGTTCGCGGCCCCGCGTACCAGAGATATTCGTCGGCAATGCCGGGATCCTTCGCGCAGGAGGCCGTTCGAGGCCGGATGCCGGAAAGGGTGCCGCCGGCGGCCAGCACGATCACCAACCAGGCGATTCTCGTCGACAATCGAACGGCGCGACGCGAGGCGAAGATCGCCAAGGCGTACGTGACCACACCCAGGCAGATCACCAGCGCAGCCGCGCTCAACCAGCGGGATTGAAGCTGTCCGATGATGGCAATTGCGTACAGACCCAGCACCAGGGCGGTTGCGGCGAAGACCCTGGGTCCCCAGGGTCGGTATTCACTTCTGGAGAAGGCGCGGATGCCTGTGGCGAGCACCGTGATCAGGAATGCCGCGAGAGCGGTGGTCCAGATCGGTGTGTAATAGAGCTGATCGCTCAGGCGCAGGAGCCCGTCGATCAACGCGGCGGGCAGCAGAACCCGGCCGGGTTCGTTCACACAGATAGCCAGGCCCGTCATGGAGAGCGCCAGCAGGCAGGCGCGTGCAATGTCCCGATCCGGCAGAAAACGACCGATGACGTGCTGACCGAGCAGCACGCCGGCAACCAAGGTGACTCCGAGGAACCGACCGCGCATGAAGTCGCCGCCCACGTGCGCGACATAGGCCACGTGCAGCACGACGCCCATGGCCAGGCACAGCAGCATTCCCGCGCCCCGCCGTCGAGCGATCAGGCCACGCACGCCGATTGCCACCGCCAGCAGGATCGCCAACCCCGCGAACGCCGCTTGAACCGGCTCGCTGTGCGCGTAATCAACCACGTAGCCAAGACCTCGCCGCCACAGCACCGACTGCGCGAGGCCCGCCTTTGCATATGCGGTGTTCGGAAACGGCGTGCCGTAATACACGGTGGCGAACCCGTACCACGCCACGAGCAGGACGCCTGCCGGAACCAACCGCAGCAGCCCGCCGAGCTTGTGGCGCCGCAAGGCCACAACCAGCAGGCCCAGCATCGGAAGGACACACAGGAAAACGTGATCCGGGCGGTTCAGCATGAGCAGGGCGCCTAGCACGGCGGGACCCACCACGGGAATCGGCCGCTCTTGCTCAACGGCCCTGAGCAGCCAACCCCACAGCAGAGCGACCAGAAGGTGAGACAACCCGGTTTCCAGCCCGGAGGTCTGGTACTCCACGAACGTATGGGAGCCCAACAGGAGCAGGGCGACCAGCAGTAGTCTCGCCACCGGCTGCCGCCCATGACGCAGGAACAGGCCGACCGCGCCCAGCAGCGCGCCCGTTGCGGCGATGCCCATGGCCACCACCATTGCATACATGTTGGCGACGGTTGCCCCCGCCAGCAGCAGCAGAAACCACAACGGATGTGTGAACGCCTGCACGCGTTCCCCGACGTTGAACACCGGCCCGTGTCCCGCCAGGCAATTCGACACGTGGCGGAACGTGATAAATGCGTCGTCACACACCCAGGCCCGCCAATACGCGAAGCCCACGCCCGCTCCCATCACGAGAAGCACAATCCGGCCGTAGCCGGAGGGTGCTGTCGGCGCGGGCGTCGTGGGTGACTCTGACGCCGGTGCGACCGCAGCGTGGTCCGCCGGCGCGGCGGAAATGCGGTTCACGGACGGCTCCACAATGTCTGTCCCGGGTTCGGAAGCCATGTGCGTCAAGACTCCGTCGTTCGATTCGTGGGCCTGCTTCTCAATCGGTTCTCGCCAGCAGGCGGTCGGCACATCGACGAATGAGGTTCCACGTTTCCGGCACGTCGTCCGGGCGGGCCCGTAGATTCCCGATGCAGGCCCGCAGAACGTACCGGCCGCGCAGACGCGTGTGCGACAGGAACACCGGACCCGCGGCGTTGATGTCCGCCAACAGTTGTTCGTTGAACCGGTCCTGATCTTCGGGCGATCCGGCGGGAACCGCCCGGAAACACACCGTGCTGAACGGCACGGGGGCGCTGATTTCGAAATCCGATGCGTTCTTCACGTGGCCGGCCAGTTCCTGGGCCATCGCGCAGTGCGCACGAATGCGAGCCTGCAGCCCCTGAACGCCGAACGTGCGGATGACCAGCCAGACCTTCAGTGCCCGAAACCGACGCCCAAGCTGCACACCGTAATCCATCAGGTTGGTCACGCCCGTCTCCGACGTCCGCAGGTACTCTGGCACCAGCGAAAACGCGTCGCGGAGCTGCTTCGGATCCCGAACCAGTAGAATCGAGCAGTCCACCGGCACGCACAGCCATTTGTGCGGGTTGAAGACGATCGAGTCGGCCTGCTCAATCCCGTCCATCCACGCGCGATACTCCGGGCAGATGGCGGCGCTGCCGGCGTAGGCCGCATCCACGTGCAGCCAGAGATTCTCTCGCCGGCAGATCTCCACGATCGCCGGCAGGGGGTCGATGCTGGTGGTTGACGTGGTCCCCACGGTGGCCACGACGGCCATCGGCATGCGTCCGGCCGCACGGTCCTGGGCGATCGCTTCCGCCAGGGCGTCCGGCCTCATGCGGAATGCGTCATCGGCGGGGATGTGGCGGACGTTGTCCAGGCCGATGCCCAGGGTAATGGCCGCCTTCCCAATCGACGAGTGGGCGTGTTCGCTTGCGTAGATCACCAGGGGGGGCAGATCGGGCCGGCCGGCCATGCCGCGCTGCCGGATGCTCGAGTCCCGCACGTGATGCCGGGCGGCCGCCAGGCTTACCAGGCTGGAGACGGAGGCCGTATCGTTGATGTGCCCGACGAACTCCGGCGGCAGGCCGATCATCTGGCGCAGCCAGTCACAGACCAACTCTTCCAGTTCGGTGGCGGCCGGCGCGGTTCGCCAGAGCATGGCGTTCAGGTTGAGGGCTGCAGAGAGGGCTTCGCCGAGGATGCCCGGCCCGGACCCGGTGACGGCGAAATACGCCATGAAACCGGGATGGTTCCAGTGGGTGACGTTGGGCTCGATGATTCGTTTGTAGTCATCCAGGATCGTGTCGATGGGCTCTGCCCGGGCCGGTGGCTCGGCGGGCAGAGCGCTGCGCACGTCGCCGGGGGCGACCTTAGGCAACACGGGATAGTCCCGCACGTTTTCCAGGTAGTCGGCCACCATGTCGGCTACGCGGTGCATGGCCCGGCGGAACTCCGCCGCGGGCATGTCGCCGATCGCGGTGGGGTCGGGTCTGGACTGAGGCGAACTCGATTCCATGGGTATCAACAAACCTCTATGGCAAGAGCAGCAATCGGCCCGGCGACTCCAGGTACCATACCAGGTCCCGCATGAAGCGGGCAGCCATCGCGCCGTCTATCACTCGATGATCATAAGACAGGCTCAGCGGCAGCATCAATCGCGGCTCGAACTGGCCGTCCTTCCAGATCGGCGCCGTCCGGCCCCGCCCGACCAGCAGAATCGCCACCTCCGGGTGGTTGATGATCGGCGTCGAGTACGCGCCGCCGTATGCCCCTACGTTGCTCACCGTGAACGTGCCGCCGTGGATGTCTTCCAGGCTGAACCGGCCGGTCTTGACCTTGTCGGCCGCCTCCACCACGGCGTAGGCGAGTTCCAGAACGTCCATCTGGTCCACGTTGCGCAGCACGGGCACGATCAGGCCGCGGTCCGTATCCACGGCCACGCCCACGGAGATGTATTCCTTGTAGATGATCTGCTCGTTCTCTTCGTCGAAGGTCGCGTTGAAGGCCGGGTGGTCCTTCATCACGTGGGCGATGGCCTTGAGGATGAACGGCAGCAGCGTCACCTTCACGGGCGGGTCGAGATCCTCGAATCGCGCGGTTTTGCGGATGCGGTCGAGGTCCGTTACGTCGGCATCGTCGCAATGAGTAACCTGGGGGATGGTGGACGCCGCCTTGGTCATCTGCCGGGCGATGGCCTTGCGGATCTGGGTGAGCGGCTCGCGCCGGATCGGGCCCCATTTGTCGGTGTCCGCGGTTGCCTCCGACTCCGCTTCGGCCGGCTTCTGCCTGGCGGGCAGCTTGCTGGCGGCGGCCTCGATGTCCGGCTTCGTCAATCGTCCGCCGGGGCCGGAGCCCTCGACGCTGTTCAAGTCAACGCCCAGCTCCCGGGCGAGCTTGCGC
Organism: Phycisphaerae bacterium; assembly: GCA_016929015.1. Taxonomy (GTDB): domain Bacteria; phylum Planctomycetota; class Phycisphaerae; order UBA1845; family UBA1845; genus JAFGJQ01. The sequence goes on from JAFGJQ010000227.1 coordinate 15,585, forward strand.
AGACCCGGTCCGGCGGCCGTGGAACGGACGTTGATGGAGCGTGGCGTAAACGGCACGCTTTCCGCTTCTTCCTGCGGCGCCGGTCGCGTCGCTTCCGCCTTGCGGGCCGGTGCCGGCGCTGGGGCCGGTTTCGGTTTGGGCTTCTCGGCCTTCGGTTTGGACGCGGGGGCCTCGGCCGCGGCCGGTCGGGCGGCGCCCGCTCCTTCGGGCTCCAGCGTCAGGACGGCCGCGCCGACACGGAGCGTGTCTCCCTTGGATACGTGGATTTTCACGACGCGGCCGGCGTGCGGACACGGCACTTCCGCGACGGCCTTGTCCGTCTCCATCTCGATGACGCCCTGGCCCGACTGGATGACGTCACCTTCGCCGACCAGCACGGCGACCACATCGCCGGAAGTTATGTTTTCGCCAAGGTCCGGTAGTTTGAACTCGATCGCCATCAGCCTGTTCTCGTTTGTGCTTGCGCCTGGGCGACCACGGGTCCCCAGGGCCGATTCGCACGTGCCGTCTTGTTCCATCCTACGCGACGATGGGGTTCAGCTTGTCCGGGTCTACCCCCAACTCACGGACGGCCTCGGCAACTGCGGCCATCTCCAGATCACCGCGTTGGGCAAGCTGGTACAACGCGGCGATGACAATGCACTCCGCATCCACTTCAAAAAACCGGCGGAGGGAGCGGCGGTCCTCGCTGCGGCCGAACCCGTCCGTGCCCAGGGCAAACAGCCCGCCCGGCACCCACGGTGCGATCTGCTCCGCGACCAGCTTCACGTAGTCGCTGGCGGCGATGAACGGTCCCTCCGCACCCTCCAGCGTCTGCTCGATGTAGCTCTTCCGCGGCTTCTGGAGCGGGTGGAGCATGTTCCATCGCCGGGCGGCCGCGGCCTCTGTGCGGAGCTGCTTGTAGCTTGTCACGCTCCAGACCGAACTGGAGACGCCGTACCGTTCCGCCAGGATGTCCTGCGCCCGGACGGTCTCGTTCAGAATGGCGCCGCTGCCGAGCAGTTGCACGCCGCCGCGCCGGGGCTCGGCCTTCCGCGTACGGAAGCGGTACATGCCGTGAATGATGCCGTCCCGAATTCCGTCGCCTTCCGGCATGGCCGGCATGGAGTAGTTCTCGTTCTCAATGGTGACGTAGTAGAAGCACTCCTCGCGGTCCTGGTACATGCGGCGCAGGCCGTCCTGGATGATGACGGCGATCTCGTAGGCGTAGGCCGGGTCGTAGCAGCGCAGGTTCGGCACGGCCGCCGCCAGCAAGTGGCTGTTCCCGTCCTGGTGCTGCAGCCCTTCCCCGGCCAGGGTCGTACGGCCCGCCGTGCCGCCCATGAGAAAGCCCTTGCACCGCATGTCGGCGGCGGCCCAGATGAGGTCGCCGATCCGCTGGAACCCGAACATCGAGTAGTACGTGAAGAACGGGATCATGTTGATGCCGTGCGACACGTGGGCGGTGCCGGCGGCGATGAACGACGACATGGCCCCCGCTTCGTTGATGCCTTCTTCGAGGATCTGGCCGTCCTTGGCCTCCTTGTAGTACAGCAGGGTTTCCGAATCGACGGGCTCGTAGAGCTGCCCGACGCTCGAATAGATGCCGCATTGCCGGAACATGGATTCCATGCCGAACGTGCGGGCCTCATCCGGAATGATGGGCACGACGTATTTGCCGATGTCCTTGTCCCGAACCAGCTTGGCGAGCATCCGCACGAACGCCATGGTCGTGGACACTTCGCGGTCGCCGCTGCCTTCCAGAAACTCCTCGAACACGTCCATCTTCGGCGTGCGGAGCGAAGGCGTGGTGGCGGCGCGGTCCGGGACGAAGCCGCCCAGCGCGTTGCGGCGTTCGCGCAGGTACTGCGTCTCCCGGCCGTCCGCGGGCGGTCGGTAAAACGGGGCGCGGGCAATCTGGTCGTCGGAGATGGGGATGCCAAAGCGCGAGCGGAACTCCCGCATCTCCTCCTCGTTCATCTTCTTCTGCTGGTGGGTGACGTTGCGGCCCTCGCCCGCCTCGCCCATGCCGTATCCCTTGATCGTTTTGGCAAGAATGACGGTGGGTTGGCCTTTGTGCTCCACGGCGGCCTTGTACGCGGCGTAAACCTTCTCCGGGTCATGGCCGCCGCGGCGGAGCTTCGCCAGCTTCTCGTCGGACAGCCGCTCCACCAGGGCTTGCAACTCGGGATGGGCCCCGAAGAAGTGCTCCCGAATGTACGCGCCGGATGCGACGCTGTACTTCTGGTACTGCCCGTCGACCACCTCGCCCATCCGCTTGACCAGCAGGCCGCTCGAATCCTTCTCCAGCAGGGGGTCCCACTCTTCGCCCCAAATCACCTTGATCACGTTCCAGCCGGCGCCGCGGAAGATCGCCTCCAGCTCCTGGATGATCTTGCCGTTGCCGCGAACCGGGCCGTCCAGTCGCTGCAGGTTGCAGTTGATCACGAAAATCAGGTTGTCCAGCCGTTCCCGGGCGGCCAGCGTGATAGCGCCAAGGGTTTCCGGCTCGTCGCATTCGCCGTCGCCGAGGAATGCCCATACGTGGCCCTGGGACGTGTCCCGGATGCCGCGGTTCTGCAGATACCGGTTGAACCGGGCCTGGTAGATCGCCATGATCGGGCCCAGCCCCATGGACACCGTGGGAAACTCCCACAAGCTCGGCATCAGCCACGGGTGGGGGTACGAGGATAGCCCGCCGCCCTTGGCCAGCTCTCGCCGGAAGTTCTCCAGTTGCCGTTCGCTCAGCCGGCCCTCCAGAAACGCCCGGGCGTAGATCCCCGGCGTCGCGTGGCCCTGGATGTAAATCTGGTCGCCGGAGAACCCGTCCTTGCCCCGGCCCCGGAAGAAGTGATTGAAGCCGACCTCGTAGAGGGTGGCTGCCGAGGCGAACGTCGAGATGTGTCCGCCGATGCCGGGACTCTCCCGGTTCGCCCGGACCACCATCGCCATCGCGTTCCACCGGATGATGCTCTTGATGCGCCGCTCGATCTCCCGGTTCCCCGGGTACACCGGCTGCTGGTGAGCGGGGATGGTGTTCACGTACGGCGTGTTGAGTGATTCCGAAAGGGTCACGCCGGCGCTACGGGCACGGTCTCGCAGCAGTGACAGCAAAAAGCCCGCCCGCTGCCGGCCCTTCTCGGCGACGACCTCGTTGAGGGCTTCGACCCACTCGGCCGTCTCGGCAGGGTCGATGTCCTGCCCGAGCTCAAGGTCAACCTGTTCTTCATTCGGGGCGCTGGATTCTGACGTCACGGCGGTTCCTCTCGATCCCCGTGCAGGCTCGCTTGTTCGGTGACGGCCCCCAGGCCGTCGAGTACCCGGGGCCGGGGCCGTATCCTCAGACCGTCCATGCGGTTGCGCGCGACTCCACGCCGGGGGCCCGGGCCCGATACGAACCGACGGAAGATGATAGTCGATCTATCCGTCTCCGGAAAGTGCGGCCACTCGGATGCGAAAGAGAGCGAATCGTGGTTTCCGCAGTCACGCGCCGTCGGGCAGAAGGGTGCGGCGAAGGTACCGGCTGTAGATGGCCCCGGCCGGATTGTGGGCGAGCACACGGTCCTTGCAGATCAGCGTCGTGACGGGCGCCCGCGAGGTCATCGTGAAGATGGCATCGTGTCCCACACACAGTCCGACCAATACGTTGAGTTGCGTCTCGGCCTCGTTCAGAAGCACGGCCTGACCCACGGGATTGCACATCGTTTCCCGGGGTTTTTGCGGGTCGATCTGCTCCAGACCGAGGGACTGCTTGTCGATGCCGCATACCTTGCAGCAGACGGATATGACGTCGAACTCGCGGCCGAGGATGTCGGCGACAACTTTCGCCTCTTCCGACAGCCCGATGCAGAAGGCCAGCCCCAAACGCTGCACGTCCAACTCGTGGGCGAAGAGCATGACTTCGCGAATGCGCGGTTCCCGGCAGTAATGGCGTGCTTCGATGGCCGACGCCGCCCGGTGCAAGCGGGCGATGCCTTCCACCTCGTACAACTCCCGCTGGCGATCGGCGTCGGCCAGACAGTCCCTGCCGTTGACGCAGTCACGGTGGCCGCACGAAACGCAGTGGATGGTTCTTGCCTGCTTCATGAGCCTGCTTCCTCGAGACATGTTGGCTGCATGGCCGGGTGCCGAGGCCCGCCGTCCCGGCGTTGCGGCCGTCTCGATTCTAACGCATTTTCGGGCGATGTGCGTTGCCAGACCCGCTGACCGGTGTGCCGGTGCCGGGCAACGTCCGAATACTCGGACGCATCTGCCTGTTCTTGCGGGACTTGCCGGGAATTTGCTTGACCCGCAACTTCTTCGGGTCGTAGACTATGGGCGCAGGGCGATTGTGAAATCCAATGGCCACCTCAAATTTCGGGCGAGGCGTGCCGGATATCACAGGAGTCCGCCGCGGAACGCTTCGGTGTTTCGCGTGTTCCGCCGGCGACGGCCGGCGGGGGGCAAGGCCCGGGGATCCCTGCCAGGGACTCACCGGGGAGGCAGGCCCATGAAAAGGAGGTGATCCGTGGAATTTGGCATATGTAGGGGTTTGCTGCGATAGCGGCAGCGAACGTGGTTGCCGATCGCAGCGACCATCCGAATTAAGACCCGCCGGCGGCGCTTGCCCCGGCGGGTCGCTTTTTACGGAGGGCGCTTGCGGGGACCGGGGATGGGGGGACCGGCGCACACCGGCTACAATGCCGCTTATGCGAACCATTCATGTACTGGCGCGGCGCGTCTGTTTCGTCCGACACGGTGTCTGCATGTGGGAGGGCATGTCACGCACGCGCGGCGTGGCGTGCGGCGCCGTGTTGCTGGCGTCTGCCTGTCTGGGTGGCGGATGCGCCGGGCAGAGACACGGGTCGAACCCTAGCGACCTCGACGCCGCGTTGCCGGCGAACCGAACCGTCGACCAGGAGAACTGGCCGGACGGCAGACCTCGCCTGCGGGCCGAGATGCGTGTGGAGCCGGGCGGCGCGAAGACGCTCGACGGGCTCTACACGCTCTGGTTCCCCACCGGGCAGAAGCAATATGAGGCCACGTACGTCGACGGCCGACTCCACGGGACGGAGCGTCAGTGGCACGAGAACGGCCGGCTCCGCGTGGAGCAGCACTACGACCACGGGCTGCGTCACGGCCCGCGGTACGACTGGTCCGCGTCGGGCCAACTGCGTAAGGAAGAGCACTACGACCAGGACCAGCCCCACGGCACCTGGTTCATCTGGGACGGCAAAGGGAAGCTGAAGTGGCAAGGCCGCTTCGACCACGGCCAGCCACTACCCTGAGTTAGCCATGCGACCCGGTTTTCTTGTCGTGGGACTCTGTGTTTGCTAGCATAGGGAAATGCTGGCTGGGAGCGGGCGACGTCGGTCCGGAGGGGGCCGGCGGATGCGTTATGACCGAAGCAGCACTTACTCCGCCGTGGTTCGGCGAAGCCTTGCGCACCCCCGCGCTCTCACCGGAAATCGTTGTGTCGGCGCTCGCGGTTTGCACCCGTCGTAAGGAGACTCGCAATGCAGCTACGCCAGGCCTGCCGCAGCCTGATCGGCGTGATGGTCCTCGCCACCGCAGCGGCGGTCGCTGCCGAAGCGGCGGAGCCGACGCCGTCGACACAGGATCCGCCGGTTGTCGTCGGCCCGGAAGACGGACACCATGAAGTTCCGGACGGCCCGTACATCGCGACGCCGCAACGCGGGCAGATCACATCACTCGGCGCCGTCGTCAGCCGCGACGGCTACGTCAGCGTCCAGGTCAACGTGGACGCCGATGGGCTGAACATCGTGGGCGATGCGGCCAACGAGCCGTCGCTGGCGGTCGATCCGACCGATCCCTCTCGCATGGTCATCGGCTGGCGGCAGTTCAACACAATCACCAGCAACTTTCGACAGGCCGGCTGGGCGTACTCGCACGATGCCGGCCGGACCTGGACGTTCCCCGGTGTCATCGAGCCCGGCGTGTTCCGCTCGGACCCGGTGGTGGATGCGGATCACCAGGGGCACTTCTTCTACAACAGCCTCACCACCAACACCGCCCAGACGGACTTCTGGTGCCACGTGTTCCGCTCCACCGACGGCGGCGTGACGTGGGACGCCGGCACCTACGCCTGGGGCGGTGACAAGCAGTGGCAGGTCATTGACACCACCGACGGCATCGGACAGGGCAACATCTACGCATCCTGGAACTACGTCTACAGCACGTGCAGCGGGCATTTCACCCGGTCCGTCAACAACGGTTTGAGTTTCCAGGCCTGCACCAGCGCGCCCGGCAACCCGTACTGGGGCACGCTGGCCGTCGGACCCAACGGAGAGTTGTTCCTGTGCGGTCAGGGGTTCATCGTGGACCGATCCACGAACGCCCAGAACCCCGGATCCACCGTGTCCTGGGGCCTGTCGCGAACCGTCAGTCTGGGCGGCAGCGTGGTCGCCTCGGGCGGACCGAACCCGGGTGGGCTTCTCGGCCAGGCTTGGGTGGACGTGGACCGGTCCGGCGGAGCCACGCGGGGCAACGTCTATCTCCTGGCGTCCGTCGACCCGTCCGGCCCGGACCCGCTGGACGTCATGTTCGCCCGCAGCACCAACGGCGGGTACAACTGGAGCGCACCGGTCCGCGTGAACGACGATCCGTCGGGCACGAACGCCTGGCAGTGGTTCGGCACGATGTCGGTCGCGCCGAACGGCCGGATCGACGTGATCTGGCTCGACACGCGCAACGACCCCGGCGGGTACGACTCGGAGCTGTATTACTCGTACTCCACGAACGCCGGGCAGACCTGGGCGCCCGGCCAAGCTCTCACCCCGCCGTTTGACCCGCACGTCGGCTGGCCGCAGCAGAACAAGATGGGCGACTACTTCGACATGACGTCGGACGCGTTCGGGGCGGACGTGGCCTATGCGGCCACCTTCAACGGCGAGCAGGACGTGTACTACATTCGCATCGGCGACCCCCATTGCATGGACGCCGGCCGACTCACGCTGGACCGCCCGACGTACGCATGTGAAAGCGAGGCCCTTGTCGAGGTGCTTGACTGCGGGTTGAATCAGAATGACAACGTGGCCGAGACGGTGCCCGTCGTCGTCGCTTCCGACTCGGAGCCCGCGGGCGAGACGGTGGTCCTCACGGAGGCCAGCGCGACCTCCGCGCGATTCCTGGGCACGCTGGCATTGAGCGGCACGGATGCCGCGGGGGTCCTTCACGTTCTTGCCGGCGACACGGTGACGGCTACGTACATCGATGCCGACGACGGCCAGGGCGGCACAAACGTTCCCGTAACCGCAACGGCCATCGTGGACTGTACGCCGCCGATTATCAGCGATGTGCAGGTCGCGGACATCGGTCCGTTCGAGGCCGTCGTTACGTTCGATACGGACGAGTTGACTCGCGGGCGGGTCCGCTTCGGCGAGTCCTGCCTTGCCCTCGACGAGTCCTCATCCTGGACGGCCTACCGTCTGGACCACTCCGTGAAGATCGCGGACCTGAACGAGGACACCACGTACGCCTACGTCGTGGATGCCGAGGACGAGGCGGGCAACGTGGCAACGGACGACAACGAAGGAACGTGTCACTTCTTCACCACGACGGACATCCCGGCATACTTCGCCGAACTCTTTACGACAAACAACGACCTCGACTACACGCGTTTGACGTTCCGTCCGAACGGCTCCCTGGATTTCTACGTCGTGTGCGCCGAGTCCATCGCGGCCTTGCCGACCGATCCCGCGGGCGGCACCGCGCTCGCCTTCACCGACGAGAGTTTTGGCACCGTCAACCTGACCGGCGGGGCTGCGGTCCGGCTCTACGATCAGAGTTACACGACGTTCTACCCCGGCAGCAACGGGTACATCACCTTCCAGTCCGGCTCGAGCGCCTCCGGTGAGTCCTTTGCAGCCCTGTTCGCCCAGCCCTGCGTGGCCGCCCTCTACGACAACCTGAACCCAGGCCCGACCGGCGGCGGAACGATCAGTTGGAAGCAACTGGCCGATCGGGTGGCCGTCACGTGCGAGAGTTTGCCCGAGTTCACCAACACAGGCTCGAATACGTTCCAGATCGAACTGTTCTTCGACGGGCGCATCGCCATCAGCTACCTGGGCCTCTCGGCCGCGGATGGACTGGCCGGCCTTTCGCCCGGTGGCGGGATCCCCGTGGGGTTCGCCCCTGTGGATCTGTCCGAATCCGATGGTTGTGGTCCGATTCCGCCCGCCGCATATGGCGAATCGTTGACGATTGACATGCTCACAACGGTGCCGATCGTGCTGCAGGCCACCGACGACGGTCAGCCCGCCCCGCTGGTCTACGTTCTCACGCGGTTGCCCGACGGCGGGCAACTGGCAGACCCGGGTTCGGGTCTGGTCGAGACGGTGCCCCACGTGCTGGCCGATGGCGGAAGTGTTGTCCAGTACCAGCCGGGTCCGTGTTTTTACGGCCAGGATTCGTTCACGTTCCGCGCGAACGATGGCGGCACGCCGCCCGAAGGCGGGGATTCCAACGAGGCCACCATCACGGTCGCCGTGACCGGCGGCACGCCAGGCCCGGCCCGACGCATCTACAGCTTTCCGTTGGACAGCGATCCCGGCTGGTCCACGGAGGGGCAATGGGCGTTCGGGCAGCCCACCGGCGGCGGCTCGTACAACGGCGACCCAACCGGCGGCCATGCGGGTCCGTACGTCTACGGGTACAACCTTGATGGGGATTACCCGAACGACCTTGCGGTCACGGAGTACGTGACCATGCCGCTGATGGATTTCTCGAACCTGACCGGCGCCGAACTGCGCTTCTGGCGATGGCTGGGGATCGAGTCGACGCTGGTGTCCGGCGATCTCGCGGTTGTCGAGGTTTCCACCGACGGGCAGGAGTGGCAGACCGTTTGGGCGCACGTGCTGGGCATCATTGCCGACACGAGTTGGACGCAGATTATCCAGGACATTTCGTACCTGGCCGACGGGGGCGCGACCGTGCGTGTCCGCTGGGGTCTGGGTCCCACGAATTCGTCCACAACCTATCCGGGATGGAACATCGACGACGTTGAAATCTGGGGAATCGCCGCGTGGCCGAGCGATTTTGACGGCAGCAACACGGTCGACGGCTTTGACTATCGTGTGCTGGAAACGTGCCTGGTCGGCCCGGAGGCCAATTTGCTTTTCGGCTGCGATTGCGCCGACCTTGACGGGGATGGGGATGTGGACCTGGCCGATTTCGGTCACTTGCAGCGGGAATTCACCGCGGAGTGAGAAGGCGATGCCGGCCCTGTCCGGCCCGCGGGCGGTGCGTTAGAATCCCGGCATGAGCACGCACAAGAAAGCCGGGACGAAGATTGTCGCCACGCTGGGGCCCGCCACGAACACCGCGGAGGCGCTGGGCCGGCTGCTTGCGGCCGGCGTGGACGTGGCGCGGTTGAACTTCTCGCACGGCACGCCGGACGATCACGCAAAGGCGGTGGCCCTGGTGCGGTCGGTCGCGGCCTCGCTCGGGCGGCCCATTGCCCTGATGGGCGACCTGTGCGGGCCGAAGATCCGACTGCTCGAAGTGCAGGGCAATGCGATCGAGATTCCCGTCGGGCATCGTCTTCGCATCGTCCGGGAGCCCGTGCTCGGAACGCGTGATCAGGTCGCCACAAACCATCCCACCATCATCGATGACGCGGAAGTGGGCCA
>JAFGJQ010000228.1 GCA_016929015.1 Phycisphaerae bacterium
CGCCGTTGAGACCCCCGCCGGACAGGGAGACATGGACCTGTTCGAGGGCCGAACCGGGCGGACCGTCGGCGTGCGTTTTACAGAGCGCGGCAAGCTCAAAACGCTGGCCCCCGACCGAACCGACGCCTGGCGGGCGCTGGACCTGGCCTATCTGCACCGCTACCTGCTGGACGAGCTGACCGTGCCGTCGCCGATCGGTGAGCCGAAGATCCACTACGTGAAGTCGGAGGACGTTGCCCGCGCCACCGCACGCGATGAGGCGGGCGTGGCCCTGCTGGCCAAGGCGACCCCCATGGCCCAGCTTCGCGCCGTCAGCGAGGCCGGCGACCTCATGCCGCAGAAGAGCACGTACTTCTACCCGAAACTGGCGACCGGGCTGACCATCAACCCGCTGGAGTGATTCCCGTGTTCCACAAGGCGCCCGCAACGACAACGCGCTGGTCCGGCTGGGGACTGCGAATCCTCCTGCTGACCGCACCGGCCTGGGCTTTCGGATGCGGCCCGACGGTGGTCAACCTGACGAACGCCGCCTGGGTGCCTTCGCCCGTGCCGGCGAAGTATGACGACCGGGCTTTCGCCACCGTTCTGCGCGAGAACGTCAAGGACGGGCTGGTGGATTACAAACATCTGAAGGCCCATCCGGAACCGCTCCAGCAATACCTGGGGCTGATTGCCGTGGTCGGGCCGGCTACCCAGCCCGGCGAGTTCCCCTCCCGAAGCAGCCACCTGGCCTATTTCATCAACGCGTACAACGCCGGCGTGCTGCAGGCCGTGCTCTATCGCGGCATTCCGGAGACGGTGCACGACGTGCGCCTGCTGCCCTTCGACAAGAGCCACGCCATTATGGTGGACGGCGCCCCGCGCACGCTGGCCGTGCTGCGGCAGCTTGTTTGGGCCAACAGCAGTGCCGACGCCCGCGTGGAGTTTGCGTTGTGCGATGCGGCCCTGGGCTCGCCGCCGCTGGCGGGCCAGCCGATCCGCCCGGACACGTTGCGGCGCGACTTGCGGGAGCTGGCGGTTGCCGCCATGGCCAACGGCCGGCAGGTCCGCATCGACCACGAGCGGCGCGAGTTGCTCGTGTCCCGCGCAGTCTTCCTCCATCAGCCGGAGTTCCTCGAATTCTACGCTCGGCAGACCGGGTCGCGAACAAACAGCCTGCTCGGCGCGCTGCTCCAACTGGCGGAGGGCCCGCGGCGGGATTGGCTGAACACCGCCGTCGGGTACCGAATCGCGGCCATCCCGTTCGACCGGAATCTCAACCTCTGGGCCCGCGCGTCCGCCGACACCCGCTGAAACTCCCGCCGGCTCCCATCCTGTGGGACCAGCCTCCGTGTGGGACCGGCCTCCATGTGGGACCGGCTTTCCAGCCGGTCTTCCGTTTTCGTGTGACCGCCCAGCCGCTCCGGAACAGCCGGTCTCTGCCGCACTCATTGACCCCCGCTGCCTCCGCTGCGAGGATGTCACGCCAGAACGATGTTTCTTTACCTCCTCATCCTTTTCGCGGCAGTCCCCGTTGTAGAACTGGCCCTGCTGATCCGTATCGGGCGGGCGATTTCCGTCGGCCCGACCATTGCCCTCGTTCTTCTGACCGGCATGGTGGGTGCCGCCCTCGCCAGGCACCAGGGTGTCCGTACGCTCGCTCGCATCCAGGCCGAGTTGGCCGGTGGCCGGATGCCCACGGGCCCGATGGTCGACGGGCTGCTGATTCTTGTGGCCGGCCTGCTGCTGATCACCCCGGGCATACTGACCGACGCCGTCGGGTTCGCCCTGCTGATCCCTCCCGCACGCCGCCTGATCCGCCGCCGATTGGCGGATTACTTCGCACGTCGTGTGACGATCATCCACCCCGGTCCGTTCACGCCACCCGGTGCCGCCCCCCATGGCGACGGTCGCTTCATCGATGTGGAAGCCACCGAGATCCCCCCGCCCGACGACGATCGCACAGAGTGACGCTGTATCCCAACCACGCGACCTGCCCACCTGCATGGGACCGGCTTTCGGTGTGGGACCGGCTTTCCAGCCGGCCTCTGCTCCCTCCAGTCTCCAGTTCTCTTGTGTCTGTAAGATCCCACCCAGCCGGCATTCCCTGCAACCGCCCAACCGTGCCGGCGAGGATGCCGCAGATCGAGGATCCGGACCGTGTTCAGGCAGCGCAGCAAGTGCTATCATCATCGTCGCGCATGGGTCAGCGCTGCGTCGGCGGCCGATCGCTTGCGCGATTAATCCCGGCCACTCTGGAGCAAGCCCCATGTCCCGGACTCCTTTGGCGTTGATCCTTCAAACCGCGATGTGCGTTCTCTCGACACAGGCCGTGCTTGCGGCGTCCGCGCCGCCTGTCGAGGTCCAATCGCCGGGCAAGGTACTGAAGGTCACCTTCGAGTTGCGGGATGGCGTTCCCACGTACCGCGTGAGCCGGCTCGGCCGGCCCGTGATCGAGACTTCCAGGCTGGGATTTGTTCTCCGGCAGGGGCCGCCATTGGACCGCGGTTTCAAGATCGCCTCGACGCAGACGTCGAGCGTCGACGAAATCTGGACCCAGGTCTGGGGCGAAGAAAGGCGCATCCGGGATCGGCATAACGAGCTTGTCATTGAGCTGACCGAGAGCTCCGGCGACCCTCGCCGTCTCCAGATCATCTTCCGCGTCTTCGATGACGGCGTTGGGTTTCGCTACCACATCCCGGCGCAGGCCGGGCTGGACAACATCGAGATCGCCGAAGAGGCAACGCAATTCGCCTTCACCGGCGACCATCGCGCCTGGTGGATCCCCGCATTCGAACCCAATCGGTATGAGTATCGCTACACGGACTCGCCGCTGAGCAAGTCCGACAAGGTGCATACGCCGGTCACGTTCGAGACGGCCGACGGCCTCTATTTAAGCATCCACGAGGCGGCGCTCGTGGACTTCGCCAGCATGACGCTCTGGCGCAAACAGGGAAACACGTTCGATGTGGAACTCGTCCCCTGGTCGGACGGCGTGAAGGTCCGCGGCCCGGTGCCGATGACCTCACCCTGGCGCACGATCCAGATCGCCGACTCGCCCGGCGGCCTTATCGACAACTACCTCATCCTCAACCTCAATGAGCCAAACAAGTTGAGCGACGTTTCCTGGATCAAACCCGGCAAGTATGTCGGCATCTGGTGGGAGATGCACCTGGGAATCTCGGCATGGAGCTCAGGCCCCAAACACGGCGCCACCACGGAGAACACCAAACGCCACATTGACTTCGCCGCGAAGCACGGCTTTGACGGCGTCCTGGTGGAGGGCTGGAACGTCGGCTGGGACGGCGAGTGGTGGGCCGCCAAAACGAACTTCAGCTTCACGAAGCCCTATCCGGACTACGACCTCGTCGGCCTCGCCGATTACGCACGGCAACGCGGCGTCCGCCTCATAGGCCATCACGAGACCGGCGGCGGCGTCGAGAACTACGAGCGGCAGATGGAGGACGCCTTTGCTCTGTGTCAAAAGCTCGGCATCCGAGCCGTCAAGACCGGCTACGTGGCCCACGGCCAGAACATCCAACGCACGGACGAGGCCGGCCAAACGCACAAGGAATGGCACCACGGCCAGCACATGGTGCGCCACTATCAGAAGGTTGTGGAAACGGCCGCCCGGCATCAGGTGATGCTGGACGTCCACGAACCGATCAAGGACACCGGCCTGCGCCGCACCTGGCCCAACATGATGACCCGGGAAGGGGCCTGCGGGATGGAATTCGACGCCTGGGGCGGGGAGAACCGAAACCACCCGGACCACACCACCATTCTGCCGTTCACGCGACTCCTGGCGGGCCCCATGGATTTCACCCCGGGCATCTTCGACCTGACGTACGAGGAGCACCGCCCGAACGACCGCGTCAGTACGACGCTCGCCAAGCAACTGGCCCTGTACGTGGTGCTCTACAGCCCGCTGAACATGGCGGCCGACCTGCCGCAGAACTACGAGGCGAAGCCGGAGCCGTTCCAGTTCATCAAGGACGTCCCCACCGACTGGGACGAGACGATCGTGCTCCACGCCCGCATCGGCGATTTCGTCACGATCGCCCGCAAGGACCGCAACAGTGACGACTGGTACATCGGGAGCATCACCGACGAGGCTCCGCGGACGCTGGAGGCGAACCTGGGCTTCCTGGACGCCGGCCGCGAGTACATCGCGGAAATCTATCGCGACGGCAGCGATGCCGACTGGGAGAAGAACCCGTACGCCATCGTCATTGAAGAGAAGCGGGTGAGTTCAACCACAAAACTCCCCCTGCGCCTGGCTCCCGGGGGCGGGACGGCCGTCCGCCTCCGCCCGGCCACTCCCGCCACAAGGCCGGCAGGCGAAGGCGCCCCGCCGACAGCCGCGGAAGCCGAATGAGTCGCCGCTCGATCTGCCGCGACCCTGCTGAACCGCGTTTCGGTTGACGATCAGAGGCGTCACTGAACCGCCGGTGGATGCGATCACTGCGGCCAACAACTCCGCTTTCTGCCCAGACTTGCCACGCCGGCCACAGCCAGTACTGCGATCGTTGCGGGCTCAGGAATCAGGGCAACGCGAAACCCGACGTAGAACAGCTCGTACGTCGGCTGGCCGTAGTTTTGATGCGACGCGTGCAGGTAATCGCCGTCACCGTTGAACGACCCGCCCCGCAAGCCGCGATACGACCCGGAAATCGTGGTCTCGTTCCATTCCCAAACGTTCCCCCCCTGATCGAACGTGCCGTAGGGGCTCTCGCTGTTCTCGAACTCGCCGACCTCTGTCCGCCAGTATGGGCTTCCTATGGTGTAGGCCCCGTCGCAGAACGCCGCGTTGCTTCCCGGGTCGGGATCGATCAACCCATTGCTCGGCAAGCTGTCGCTGCCGGTAGGATAATCCCAGTAGTTCCCTCCCGGCGCGCCGGGATCGTTCTTGTGATACGCCGCCTTGTACCACTCATCCTCGCTGGGGATCACCCACGTGACGCTCGCCTTCCGTGTAACCGCCATCAGTGCTGCACGGCTCGTCGCACCACCAAGGTAGTACGAACCATCCTCGGTCGTGGTCAGGTCCTGCCCACCGCTGGGCTGGCCGTTTGCCAGCCAGTTCGAAAACCGGGCCGCGTCGCCCCACGAAACGTGGTTCACGGGTCTATCCGCCCAATCCGGTTCTACGGAGTATGTGTAATTGCCCGGAGAACCAAACCGCTGAATCTGGCAACCGTAGGCGCTGGACACCATGTACGGATCGTACAAGCCGTGGGTGTCCGACGCGGCCACGGCGTTCAGAAACGCCGTGTATTGCCCCGCGGTCACCTCGTACCTGCCGATGTCGTAGACGTAGTCCACGGCACCGCAGCCCGGCGTCCCGTAGCGTGCATCCGGGACATTTCCGGCATTGCTCACGGTGACGGTTTCGATGTTTATCGCTGCGCTGGCCGACGCAGCCGACAATCCTGCAAGAAGAACGATTGACACGGAAGATCTGGACGTGTTCATGCTTGTCCTCCTCACTGCGAAGTGTCCGGCGGGAGGCTTTCCCTGACTCCATCCGCTCGATGGAGGGCAGGGCAGCCGTCGCCATGCCTTTCTACTCGTCTCAAGACACCACTGAGATGCAAGACATCATTCTACCATGCATCCCCCCCCCGCGCGCCTACCCCTTGCCGATCGTTTTCTGCCCGGAAGCTGGGAGTGCGGCCAGGAATGCACACCCGGACGGCGGATTCGCCCGTGTATGCCCAAGTCCCCTCAGGGACCATGATGCCCGAACACGCTGTGCGGCAGTCTCCCTCTCTGGAGCGGGGGAGCCTTGAAGACCGTTTCAGACGCTGTTACCATTACGCCCACTTGGCGTCAGTGTGCTCCAGCTTGTCTACGGTTTCGGATACAGGCGGTGGAGTATGATTGCGGGTGTCGGCCGTATTCCGCGGCCAGTCCGTCCACGCCGTCGCGTCGTCTCGCACGTGCTTGCGTGCCCCGGCCTTTCTGATTCGTTCGTTCTCGTCAGACACGCCACTGCTTGCGGTTCGGGGTTTGCGTGTGTCCGATTCGCCTCGCACGCTGTACGACCCGCAAGCCGCCCGCTCTGCAGCGGCTGAGGTCTGGTAGGATAAGAGTGTCGTTGTCGATGTTCTGACTCTTGTTTTCGAAGGGGAATGTCAATGTCGCACGAACCACGTAAGATGTCGGTCCGCGCCGTTCGGGGCGCGGGGATCTGGGTTGCGCTCTTTGCCGGCGCCGCCCTGGCTCAAACCCAGCTCTCGCTCCAGGAAACCGGCCTGAACGTGACGGCCGACCACTCGGGCAACCCGGTGGTGTACATCCATCTCGATTCGCTCGGCCCCAACGCCGCGGTCTACGGAATCGTCGGCCGCCCGGACGGACTGCCCGGCCCCGCGAAGGCCATGGCGCCAGCCCCGCGGATGCGCCCCGCGCCCGCGGTTGTGCGGAGCACCCAGGCGGTGAACTGGAACGCGCCTCACGCACCGGACGAGCTGATCGTCTGCTACGATCCGCAATGGATCGGCGGTAAAGCGAAGCTTCAGCCCGCACCGGCCACTCGCCGACAGATGAACGCCCTTCACTCCCGCATGGGCACGACCCTCCGCAAGGAGCTTCGGATCATCCACGCCGACGTGGTCAAGCTGCCCAAGGGGGCCGACTTGCAGGCCGTGGCCGGCCGCTATGCTGCGCAGCCGGGCGTCACCCTCGTCCAGCCGAACTACCTGTACGAAGCAAAC
>JAFGJQ010000229.1 GCA_016929015.1 Phycisphaerae bacterium
CGTAATAGACGAACAAGGTCCCATCGATGACGGTCTTGCCGCAGGGGAAGATACAGCCTTCGTACGGGCCGTCGAACTCGTATTCCGCTTCAGGCTGGATGATCCAGTCGGGGGTCCGGTGCAGCACCCTCGTCGGGTCTTCCAGATCCAGCAGCATGGCGCCCAGACGATAGCGCTTGTCATCACCCACGGCGTGATAGAGGGTCAACCAGCCGTGCTTCGTCTTGAGGGGCGGCGTGTTGCCCCCGACCTTGCGTTCCCAGTCATACTTCGCCTTGGCCAGCAGCCGGCTCGGCCCCATTTTCAGAAGGTCGTCCCCGGTGGCAATCCAAATGGCAGGAAACTCCGTGCCGTACTCCGGGCCGGTCCAGGCCATCGGCCGGTGCAGCATCACGTACTTGCCGCCGACTTTCTCCGGAAAGAGGATCACGTCCCGATCATCGATGGTCGGATCGGTCAGACGGCCGGCGCGGATGTAGGTCTTGAAATCCCGCGTGAGGAGCAGTCCGGTGCTCGTGGTGTTCTGCCTCAGCACGCGTGGGAAATCCGGCGGGCAGGTCGGCGCCTTGAATCGGGCCTTGTCGTTCCGCCAATACTCCCCCGGCGGAAAGAAGCGTGCCGCGTACGTGATGAAGAAGTACTCCCCCATCTTGACAATGCGGGGGTCTTCCACGCAACCCGCGTCAAATCCGTCCTTGCTCGGGGAGAACGCCGGCTGCTCGAAACGTTCGAAGGAATACCCGTCCCGGCTGATCGCCCGGGCCAGGTGAATGACGTGCTCGGCATCGTCGCCCGCCGCCCGGTACAGAAGCGTCACCTCGCGCCGCTGCTCGTCGTACCATGTCCCGGGATTGGTCGTCACCTGACACTCCCAGGCATGCTTGGGATCCGGAGCAATAATAGGGTTCTTCTCGTACCGAGTCAGCTTCATCTGTCGGCTCTACCTGGGTCTGGACTCTGCACGTCAGTCTGGCGACGCGCATCGGGCAAGTCCGCTGCCTCACTCTGCGACGGCAGGTTCTTGTACCAGAATCTATACATGCCCGCCAGACTGGTCAAGAACAGCACCAGGGTAACCCCAAACGCTTGGTATTGCCTGAGCATCAGTTGCATGGGCAGCAGGTACATCGTCACCATCCAGACAAACGCGCACGGCAGGGCCAGGTAGTCGTTCAGGTGCTCGATTTCCATCGCATGCCGGGCCTTCTCCGACAGCGTGTTCCTCAGCGGACCCCAGAATCCGAAGGGGCGCGTCGTCCTGTAGAAATTCTCCAGCACCTCCGGCCGGCACGGCGGGCCCAAGTAGGTCCCCACAATCGCGCACAACAAGCTGATCGGCGTCAGGATCAGGAACTGAGTCACCTCGCTCAGGTCCACGTGGAACGTGTCGATCACCAGCACGACAATGGCGGCGAGAAGCCCGCCGGCCATGCCCGCCGCGTACCCGGCCCCGTTGAAGCGCCACCAATAAAACCGCAGCAGCAGCGGCATGCCGATGCCCGACCAGAGCCCCATGGTGATCCACCCCCAGATCGAGTTGATATCCCGGGTGCAGTAAGCCAGCACAAACCCGACCGCCACGACAATCACGCAGAAGGCGTACGTGGCCGTCAGCAGCTCGCGGTTCTTCGCGGCGGGCCGAAGGTAGCGGCGGTAGATGTCGTTGGTGAACATGGCGGAGGACTTGTTCATGGTCATGTCGAACGTGGACATGCAGGCGGCGATCAGCGTGACCAGGATCAGCCCGCGGAACCCGGTGGGAATCCGGTAGAGCAGTACAGACGGCATGATTCGCTCCGCGTTCACCGTTCCCGCAAAGCTCACCAAATCCAGCTTCTGGTACCAGTTCTCGCCCATCAGGCTCTTCAGGCCGAACACCAGTTCCGCCGGGTAGTTGCCCGGGCTTTGCTTGATCTGAGCCAGAACCTCCCGCCACTGCGCCTCGCCCACCGCCACGTGCTCCTTGATGAGAACGGCCGCCTGGCTGAGCACGTGCTGGTCGGGGAAGAAATCCTGGACCAGGTAAATGCCCAGAATGGCGTAGCCGATCATCATCGGCCATCGAAACGTCATCAGGATCGCCCACAGGCACGACAGCTTGCCGCACTCCCGCTCGTTGCGGGCGGCGAAAAACTGCGGCTCGTGCCCCGTGCCAAAACCCCCGATGATCAGCTTGTTGAGCACCAGGAAGAACATCGTATACAGCAGCAACTGCTTGTACTGCTCGTAGCCCTTCGGCATGGCGGCCTCAGCCTGCGGGAACGACGTCGTCCAGTTCGCCATGTGGGAAACCTTCTCTGCCATGGCTGCAAAGCTGTCGGCGTCCGGCACCCGGCTCACCGCCAGCACGATGACGACGACCACGCCGAACAGGATCAGCCCGCACTGAAACAGGTCTGAGTACACGACGCCGTACAGGCCGGACAACGCCGTATACAGCGTGGCCACCCCGAGCAGGATCAGGGCGCACTGAGACGGCGGCAGCGGGATGAACAATGACAGAAACTGGCCGACGCCGACCGCCATGTACGTCAGCATGGCGATCGTGAACGTAATGAACGAAAGCGCAGTGGCGATGCGGGCGAAATCCGCCGTCCGCCCCTTCCCGAAGCGGAACGACATCCACTCGGCCACCGTCATGCAGCCGGAGCGACGATGCCATTTCCCCGTCCAGATCATTTGGCAGATCAGGGCCAGCGACAAACCGCCGCGAAACTCGATGAACAACCCGCGCGGCCCCAGCAGGTACAGCAGCGAAACGATCAGCATCGTACCCGCAATGTCCAGCGAGTAGCCCATGCCGGAGACGCCCAGCATCCACCAGGGCAGCCGCCGGCCGGCAAGGAAATACGATTCCATGCTCTGAGAGGCCAGTCTTTGCAGGTAGAAGCCAAGCCCGATCAGCACGACGAAATAGGCCGCGATGATTCCGTAATCCAGCTTGCTGAGATATTCCACGGCTATACTCGCTTAACAGGGCCCCACCGTCTCCACCGATCACATGCCGGAACCCGACGGCCGGTTCTCCGATTTCACGCTGCCTTCAAGCGGGACCGGGTCACCGTGTTCCAGAGTGGTCAGGATGAGAACGCCTTTGGTCGGCAAACTCAACACAAGCCCGCGGCCGAGCGCCACGTCCGTCAGGGTCCGGGAGGAACGGGGAAAAACGTCACGACCCTGATCGTCGACCACCCGCGGCCAGGAGTCCACCACGTTGTCCGCGTTGGAATCGAAGTACTCGTACACACCCAGCGTGGCCCGGCCGGCCATTTCAGGCACGCGGACCCGCAGATGCCGCGGCCACGGCGAGTTGTTCGCCACCGCGAACGACAGGTGGTATGCAGCCCCGGCGGGAATGCGGGCGGCGGTCACGCGCAGGTCCGGGATGCCGCTGGCGTCGGTCTCCAGCGTCTGGCAGCCGGGCGGGAAGGCCCGCGACAACACCGCCCACGGGAAGAACCAGGGCCGCATGTTCTCGTCTTCCGGCGCGCCGTGCTCGGCGCCCAGGATGCTCCAGAACCCCCAGATCTTCCGCCGCTCGTACGCGTCGTCCGGCCGCACGTCCGACAGGGCGTTCATGGACTCCCCGCCGTCGCCGAGAAAGTGCATGGAATCGTCCAGGTCCCACGCAATGAAGCCCGACATGCCGCCGCGGATCATCTGGATGGCCGCGTCCGCCATGGAAACCCCGTACCAGAACTTGTACACGTTCGGCTGCTGGTCCTTCTCCGTCTTGCCATCGGCCAGACCGACTTCGCCGAGAATCAGGCGTTTGCCCGGGTCGCGCCGGTGAATCTGCCGAAGCTGCTCACGCGTGTAGAGTTCCGGCAGGCCCCGTTCGACCTCCAGGGCCAGCAGGTACCAGTGTTCGTCATAGACGCCCGTCAGCTCGCGCAGGGCCTCGTGCCGGAGGCATCGTGTGGTGAACGATCGGTCGCCGTCCGGAGCGGCAATCGTGATCTGGTCCAGAAGTCCCCGCCGTTTGAATTCACCGTGAAGGCCGGTGATGGCCGCGTACCACTCGTCCCAGCTTACGCCCGTCCACGAGCCGTGCGGTTCGTTGATGATGTTGTAGTGCTTCAGGCACGTGTAGCCCTTGCGGCGAACCATGTGCTCGACGAAGTCGGCGATGATTCTCGTCCACCTGAGATCGTCCGCGGCGAGGTCCAGGTCCCGGCCGTTGGGTCGGCCCCATTCCCCGATAATCACCACCGTGTTGTTCCGCTGGCACCAATCCAGAAGGCGATACAGCTTCTGCATGAACGGCGTGTCCCAGGTGTAGATGGGCTCGCCCTGAGCGTCGAAACCCTGGCAGTACCAGAAGGCATCCAGCATCACGCGGGCCAGCGGAAGCCGCATGAACTCCAGCCGGCGGAAAACCTTCTGCCAGTCCTCGTCCGACACGTCCCACCAGGGATAGGCGCTCCACTCGACGCCCACGCCCCCAAAACCGTCGACGAGGACCTCCGTTGCATGGACCTCCACTGTGGCGTCAAGCCGCACCGGCTCCGCCTCCCGGCGTTCGGACGAGCCTGCGACTGCGGGTGGTTTCTCGTCCGCCGATCCGCCGGCCGTCGCCGGCAGAAGAACGGCGGCCGTCAACAGCTTCAGGGCGAGCGATACCATGGCAGGCTCTCCAGGTCCGGTCCGCAACGTCCGGCTTGTGAACGGGGTCGACGCCATGCACTCCATCGAGCGCCGGGCGCACCAGCAAACGTGCTGCCGGGGGACAATCTTCACACTCTGCCGCCGTGACCCCGTACGCGGCCTGCACAATTGCATTCCGCCAGACAAACGGTGCGGCGCCGGTGCCCC
>JAFGJQ010000230.1 GCA_016929015.1 Phycisphaerae bacterium
ATATCCACACCGATTGGGTGGAAGCGCTCGTACTGACGCCAGAGGAAATCCTGGCCGGGGACGTTGCCCTGCATGTAATGCGCGGCCAGCGGCAGGAAATAGCCGTTCATGATCGCATGCACGACCGACTTGGGCTCGATGTGGCACGGCCCACTGAACACCGATCCACTGGATGCGTGGAAGTCGCCGTGCCCCGTGCCTTGCACGACCGTGGACTGACGATAGCGGGTCGCACGGTCGTGCAGGTGGAACGTCTGACACAGGTCGCAACTCGCCGAGCCGTTGACGTCGGCGTCGCCGGACGCGGTCCACAGGTGGTAGTTCGCGTCGTGCGGATTGGAGCTGGACGTCTTGAGGAAATCGGTCGGCAACATGCTGCTGAGCAGAATCACGTCGTCGAGCGTGAAGTGGCTCGGCGAATAGCTGCCGTCGTACAGCCGGTCGTACGCCCGGGCGATGCCCTCCGCGCCGCGGCTGTGGCCGATCCACATGATGCGGTGGCCGTCGACGTGCCCGTTGAGCGCTCCGCCGGCGATCGAACCCAGATGGCCCAGCAGGTAATCGGTGTTCGTCAACGTGGTCGTGGACGCCGTCTCGATCCCCGGGCCGGTCTCGTTGGAGTGGCTCATCACGATGTAGCCATACGAGGCCATGTGATAGCCGATGTGGTCGTACCACTGGTAGTTATGGCCGTTGCCGTGACTGACGATGATCAGCGGAAGCTGCCCCATGGTGCCGATGTTGCTCGGATAGTACAGGTCCTGATTCAGCCACGAACCGCCGCTGTAGATCGTCTCGGTCACCGCCAGCGGTCCGCCCTGGGCCGTGTCGTGCACGATGTACAGCCCCGCCTCTTCGCTCAGCCCGTCGATGTAGTCCGCGCCGCTGAGCTGGCCGTCCTGGTCGATGTCTACAACAACGTCGTAGCCGTGGCCCAGCCCCGTGTACGCGCCGGTGTGCGACTGGAACACACTGCTGTCAAGCTCATAGGCCGACGCGACCGTGAACGTGTTGGCCTGAATCGTGCCGCCGCTGAATGTCACCGTCAGCGGCCCGTCGGACGTGACGTCGTTCAGCGTCGGGCTCAGTTGCCACTCCGACTCGGTCTGCGCCTCGACGACGTAGACGTCGGCGGTCTGGCCGACGATGCCGGGATACCGCGTCGGATCGAGCGCGATCTTCAGCGGCGCATCCTCGTTAAAGGCCCGGACGTACTCGAAATAGGGGTACGCACTGAGTGAGTTCCCCGCGATCTCGGCCTTCGTCGGCGTGCCCGGCTGCGGACAGGGATTCGGGTCGCAATCCGTGCCCATACCCTGCCAATCGCCGGTGCAGTCCATCGCCTCGGTCACGGCACACGAGCCGTCGGAATAGCAGCAGGCGCCGAGGGGTTGCGGACAGGGATTCGGATCACAGTCGGAGCCCATTCCCAACCAGTCACCGGTGCAAACCCCCGCAGTGGTCAAGGCGCACGAGCCATCGGGGTAGCAACACGCACCGATCGGCTGCGGACAGGGATTCGGGTCGCAGTCGGTATCCGCACCCTGCCAATCGCCCGTGCAGTCCACCTCCGTCGTCACGGCGCAGGAGCCGCTCGAATAGCAGCACGCGCCCTCAGGCTGTGGACAGGGGTTCGGATCACAATCCGTCCCCGCGCCCAGCCAGTCACCCGCGCAATCCGCTTCCTCGGTCACGGCGCAGAATCCGTCCGGATAGCAGCACGCACCCTCGGGTTGCGGGCAGGGGTTCGGATCACATGCGGTGCCGTCGCCCTCATAGACCCCACCGTCGTCGGCGCAGCCGTCCACCGTCATGATCGCGCACGATCCGTCCGCGAAGCAGCAGGCCCCCTCCGGGTCCGGATAGGTCGTGCCGATCAGGGCCACGAACGGATCGATGTCGTCAAAATCGACCGTCCCATCGTCGTTGCAGTCCCCGTTGATCCAGGGGCACGGCCCCGGCCAGCAGTTCGGATCACCCCCAGGGCAACCCAAAGCCGCGACAAACGGATCAATGTCGTCAAAATCGACAATGCCATCACACGTTAGATCGCCCGGCCCAGACGCTCCCAACACCAGCGCAGGCGACAGCAAGCTGATTAGGATCAGCGCACCGAAAGGTTTCATTCGCGGCCCTCTCCAATTTGTGTCCAACACGCAGGCTTCCTTACCTCCAAACTCGGCTCGCATCCGCGTCCAACGCGCTCCTCGCGCTCGCCGAATCCGGAGCCCCGGCACTCGCGGGCAAGGCGGCCCACCCGCGAGTACCAGGCACTCGGACAAATGCGCACAATACGCCAGTTTACTCGACGCGCGGCGCCCGCAGACCGTTAATCAAATCCTTCTCTTGCGGCGAATACTGCTCTATCACGTCCGCCAACTGCCGACGCAATTCGCTGTAGTCCGCCACCCGCAGCCGCGCGCCGCCGTTCGCTAACGCGCGCTCCACGACCGGCTTGTCAAACGGAACGATCCCGGCCTTCGCGGCCTGCACGTTCTCCGCCGCGATCTGCGTCGAATTCACCTGCTCCGGCAACGCCGGCGTCCCGAACCACACCGGCGTCTGCGTCAGGTCCAGCTTGTCCACCGGGCCCGGAACGATCGCCACAATGTGACCCGACGCCTCGCTCACACTGACACGCTCCGCCGTCTGCTGGCCCACGTACAACACCGGCTCCAACGCCTGGCGCGTCACCGCCAACGCCGGATCCACCTTCAGCACCAGCACGTAGCCCTCGCGCACCAGCGGCTTCTCCGCGTTCCACTGGAACTGGTAGCCCGTCTCCAAACTGAACGGCCGGGCGTACACGATCTCATCCACCGCGGCCGGCGTCTGCGGAACCGGCGGCCGGGCATCCGCCCAGACGCCCGCCGTAACCACCAGCACGATTCCAAGCAAAGCAATCTTCTTCATGGTTATCCGTCCTCCGGAAATCATTGTTGATTCCTGGTTCCTTGATTACGGGCACGAAACGTCAAAAATCTGGACTGCGTCAACCGCCGCCTCCGTCCGCGAGTTGTTCGGCGTGTCGTCCGTCCAGAAACGCAGGCGAACCTGCGACGTCAGACCCACGAAGTCCGAGATGTACAGCTCCACCGGCGTCCACATCTGGTTGTCCGGGACGATCTCGACCGTCACCCACGTGGCACCGTCGTCGTCCGACAGCTCCACATACAGGAAGTCCTCCACGTCCTCGACGCCCGCGTCATCGCACGCGACCCACCGAACATACCGCACCACCGGGTCGGTCATGCCGCTCAAGTCGAG
>JAFGJQ010000231.1 GCA_016929015.1 Phycisphaerae bacterium
CAAACGTTACAATCCCCCTCACCTCTTCCTACAGCCCACAGTCCCCAGCCTCCCTTCGTGCCTCCGTGCCTGAGTGCCTTCGTGCCTGTTTTCCTGTTTTCTTTTAACTTCTTGCCCGAGCATCTGCCCTCCAAACCCCGACATTTCAACAATTAGCCCCGAAATTTCGGGCAAGACCGGCCACCCAGGCAAACTGGGCAACCCGTTTCCTGCTGCATAAGAATGCATAATCATGGGGGCTCATGCAGTGCGAGCCCGCAAGCGAACGCGTGGTTACGGCATGCAGGTGTGATGCGTGGTTTCCGCGCGGCGTGGATGACAAGCCACCGCCCGGGTCCCATGCCCTGGCGCACGACCTCCTGCAATCCCCGCCGGCGTCCACCCCTTCGTGCCAAAGGCTGCCCGCCGCGGCGGGTGCCTTCGTGCCTACGGATAAATCTTCCCCATCATCCTCGGGTACGGGATCGTCTCCCGGATATGCTTGAGGCTGCAGAGCCAGGCAAGCGTGCGCTCCACGCCCAGGCCGAAGCCGCCGTGCGGAACGCTGCCGTAGCGGCGCAGGTCCAGGTACCACTCGTACGGCTCCTGGGGCAGGCCGTCCTCGCGGATGCGCTCGAGCAGTCGGTCGTAGTCCTCCTCGCGAGCGGAGCCGCCGATCACCTCGCCGAACCCCTCGGGCGCGAGCATGTCAAAGTTCTCCACCCGCTTGGGGTTCGTCCGGTCGATCCGCATGTAGAAGGCCTTGACCTCCTTGGGATAGTGCGTGACGAAGACCGGCCGGTCGTGCAGCCGGGAGATAATCGTCTCGTCCGAGCCGCCGAGGTCGCTGCCCCACTGGAAGTTCGCGGCCAGTTCGATGTGGTGCGGGATATTGGCAACCTGCTCCTCCAGCTCGGCACGTTCCTCCCGGGCGGCCTGGATGTCCTGGGCCGCCTTCTCCTGCTGCCACTTCTTCTTCGCGGTCCTCTGTGTTTCGGTAAGCTGCTCGATCTGAGCGATCAACTCGGCGATGCGGGCGTTTTTCTGGGTCAGGTCAGCCTCAAGCAACTCGCGTGCCTTGGGGCCGTGCAGGATCTCGACGGCCTCGTCGTACGTCAGCCGGCAGAACGGTTTGCGGATGGCCTCCAGCGGGGCAAGGTCCCGGCCAAGCTCAACAAGGTCGGCGCGGTGCTGCGACAGCACGCGCTGAACCACGCTGCAAATGAAATCCTCCGCCACGCCGATCACATCATCGAGATAGGCATAGGCGATCTCTGGCTCGACCATCCAGAACTCGGTGAGGTGCCGGCGGGTCTTGGATTTCTCCGCCCGGAAGGTCGGGCCAAAGCAATAAACCTTTCGGTGGGCCAGGCAGGCCGCCTCCACGTATAGCTGCCCCGTTTGGGCCAGGTAGACCGGCTCGCCGAAGTAGTCCACCGCAAACAGCGTGGACGTGCCCTCGCCGGCCGACGGCGAAAAAATCGGCGTGTCGATCAGAATGTAGCCGTTGTCGTTGAAGAAACTGCGGATCGCGTTCACCAGCGTGTGGCGAATGCGAAGAATGCGGTACTGCCGCTCGGACCGGAACCAGAGGTGCCGCTGCTTTAACAAAAAGTCGATGCCGTGCGGCTTGGGGGTGATGGGGTAGTCCTGCGCGGCATGGATGACGGCCAGCCCGATGGTGTCCAGCTCGTGCCCGCCAACCGCCCTCTCGTCCGCCCGGACCGTGCCGGCGATCTCCAGGGCTGTTTCCTGGCTGAGGTGGGTGGCCGTCTCGAAGAAGGGTTCGGTGTGCTCGTTCTTCTCGATGACGCACTGACACAGGCCGGTACCGTCGCGAACGATGACAAACGCGATCTTCCCACTGCTGCGGGTCTTGTGGACCCATCCCTGCAGGGTGACGCTCTGGCCGACGTGCTCACAAAGCCGATCGATGGTGGTTTTGGTCGACATGGGCGGCAGTTATAGGGGAAAAACCCAGACCTGAGAAGACGGGAAAGGTGGCGGCAGGGCGTGTCCTGCCGTACCGCTCAGGACGGTGGGGCAAGACATTGGATGGCGGCCTGGATTCGGTGGGTGGCTTCGCGGACGGCAAAGCGATGCCGGGTACCGGCCAGGTCCGAAAGGTCCACCGGCAGGCCGAACCGGACGCGGATGCGGTGCCGCTGGAAGAACGACCAGGCCACACTTTCGGAGTACTTCGTCCCGCGGATGTGAACGGGGATGACGGTGGCCCCGGTGCGCAAAGCGATCAGGGCGGGGCCCTCCTTGGGCGGGAGTGTCTGACCGCGCGGGGGAATACGGCCTTCGATGAAGACGGCCAGTGCGCCACCGGCCCGCAGTCGGCGAATGGCCGCCTTCGTCGCCTCCACGTCCCGACCATCCCGCCGCACGGGGATGCAATGGATCAGGTCGGTTGCCCTCCGGAACAGCGGCAGGGCGGAGAACTCACGGGCGACCAGGAAGGCCGGCACGCGCGTTGGGCAGGCCGCGATAATCATGAGCGGGTCGGCCGCACAGGTGTGATTGGCCACCAGGATGACCGGGCCGGAGGCAGGTACCGTGCAGGGGCCCTCGCGGCGGAGCCGGTACCAGACCCGTGAGACGAGCCAGTTCAGGTCGCACCAGAATGCCAGTTGGGGCAGCATGGGCCGGCTGCACCAGCGAACCGCCAGTGCGACCAAGCCGACCGCCAGCAGCATGCCCAGAGCTCCCGCAATCACCGCGTGGATCGTCATGCGGGCCACTGTACGCGACCGGCCGCCATGCTCAATAGGTCGGGAAGGTGAGCCGGTTGGACAGGATGCCGCCAGGCCGGTATTCCTATCCCCCTTTCGCAACCCGCGGCCGGCCCACGGGGAGGCCGCTTGACGGGTCGCTGGAACCTGGAATTCGGGTTGGGCTGAATATGTCGAAGACCATTTGCGTGTACTGCTCGTCGAGCGACGCGATTGACCGTGTGTACTTTGAGGCGGCCGCCGAGTTGGGCCGACAGCTTGCCGTCCGCGGCTGGTCGCTCGTCTACGGCGGGGGGAACGTCGGGCTGATGGGCGCTGTGGCCGAGGCTGTTCATGCGGAGGGTGGCCGGGTGGTGGGGGTGATCCCGCGGACACTGGCCGACAAGGGGCTGGCGTATGCCGCCGCCGACGAGATGATCATCACGCGGGATCTGCGGGAGCGGAAGGCGACGATGGAAGCGCGGGCGGATGCGTTCATCGCATTGCCGGGCGGTTTTGGCACCCTGGAGGAACTGGTCGAGATCGTGACGCTCAAGCAGCTTTCGTTCCACTCGAAGGCCATGGTGCTTCTGAACACAGCCGGTTTTTACGACGGGCTGCTGGAGGTGTTCGAGCGCATGTACGCCCTGCAATTCGCCAAGCCCGTGTATCGCAAGCTGTACCACGTGGCAGATACCGCGGCGGACGCGCTCGATCATATCGCCGCGTATCAGCCCCCCGTGCTGGACCAGAAGTGGTACGGCCAGCCGGACCGGGCCGGCCTGGAGGCGTAGGTCTGGGCGGGGTTCCTGGGCAAACCCGAGGGCCGGAATCCCCAACCGTAGCCCCATTGCCACAAACCAACGCGGCATCCGTTGGGACATCCAGCCGGCGGAGCGACGAAACCGGCAGTGAGTTGGGTTTTCGCGCCTTGACAACCCGCCGAGAGGACGCGCATAATGGGCCAGGTGGTATTACGAGATAATACCGCAGCCTGGAACGTGAGGTTGGGTCTGGTGCGACGGTTCGTTGCCATCCTCGTGCTCGTCTTTCTCTTCCCGTCCGCGACGGGGCTGGCCTACGCCATACACCTGCACTGCTGGCACAACGAGTGCGGGGACGACTCTCATCACGACAACCACAGTTGCCCGGTCTTCCAGGCGATGGTTACCGCATCGCAGACCGAGGTCGACAGCGGTCCGGCTCTCGTTGCCGAGGCCGATTTGTGGGTCCGGGACACCGGACCCGCCCAGCACACGCCGCGGCTGATTCGTCCCGTTCAGCCCATCGAGCCGCGGGCACCGCCCGCCGTTTCCCTTGGACGGCCGGTCCGCCGTCAATGTCAAGCGATATCCCTGTTTCCTGTTCTGGCAGCATAGGACAGCCGCCGTTGCGGCTGTGTGCGTGCCGGTGAGCTGCGCAAGGCCGCCGTTCTCGCGAGAACCGGGCGTCCGCCGTGACTTGACGGCGGGGGGCCGGGCGATGAACCGCGGTGGTCCCTCGTGGCGACCGGTTCTGACATCTTACTGAGGCGTCGCGGGCTGTTGGAGGTGGGCTGCTGCCCGTCCCCCAAGACCTTCCGCGTCAGCCCACTGATTACACAACGGAGAGTACACGTACTATGAATCGAACCGCTCTGATTGCGATTTTCGCAGTTTGCTTTTTCGGGCTTGTGACGAGCCCGCTCTGGGCGGATTGTCCGCTCGCTCACACGCACATTGGCAAGAATCCGACCTGGCGGCCGGACTGGAGCGCCCCGGGCGACCCCGGCCTGGCCACGGATTCCGACCTGACGGATGACAACCAGTTGTGGTTTTTCTCGTTGCCGCCGGTCCACGCGGCGGCGACGCCCGGCTGGCCGGCATGGGGTGATGATCCGTACGCGGCGCCGGGCACGCCGTTCCTCAAGCTGGTGCCCGATCTTGGCCCAATGGGCGAGGTGTACTGGAAGAACAACGATCCGGGCACCGGCAAAATCCGCTGGACCTGCGAGTTCCATTACAGCATGGCTGGCGGATACGACGAGAATCATCCGGACACGGTGGAGCATCTGGATGGGTGGCATTCGGCCCACGGGCCGCAGGGCGCGTGGAACCTCGAAAGCGTCGATGAGTCCACCGAGCCGGCATGGGACATCGGGGTCAAACGCGAGTCCACATCGCTGGCCGATCAGACGGACTTCCTGATGATTCGGCCGACCGGCATAACCCCGGAGGTCCTCGTGGCCGACGGGGACAGCTACAAGTTCTCTGACTATGGTGAGAAGGTGTGGCTGGAGGACAAGCAGGCGTGGGGCATTCACTCGCACATGGGGTTCTACTTCTACCTGCCGGATACGGTGGGCCAGGAGGTGAGCGTGACCTTTTCCGCGTTTGACGACGGTCTGGTGTATACCCCGTCCGACGCGTTCGAGATGCGTTTTGTAACGGTGCCGGAGCCCATGACGCTGGGGTTGCTGGTGTTGGGCGCCGCGACCGCGGTTCGGCGAAGGCGATCGGACAGTTGAGGACAGCGTATTGTGGGGCGGGCCGCGCCCGGTCGCGGTCCGCCCCTGTCCCGTCGGCACCGACAGCGAGACAGCCATGCGAACCAACCGAGCATTCACGTTAATCGAACTGCTGGTCGTTGTGTCGATCATCGCGCTGTTGATCTCGATTTTGCTGCCTTCGCTGCGAAGCGCTCGGGAACAGGCCAAGCTGGTGGTGTGCCTGAACAACTGCAAACAGATGGGGGCTGCGATGACGGCCTACGGGACGGAGTACCAGGACCGCTTTCCATCCAGCGGCGGCCACGGCAACCCCAGCGAGAACCCGAAGGGCTGGTGGCTGAACATCCTGGCCGGCTACACCAGGCAGTCGCTGCTGTACCGTTGTCCGAGCGATCGATCCAAGCAGTTCCTGGATTGGAACGCTATCGACTGGAATACGTGGGACGAGCACGCCGACGAGTACAACCAGCGGCGCTGGACCAGCTACGCCCTCAACTATCTCTTCGTCAAGCCGCCGGACCCGTACTGTGACCACCTGTTGCGGATCCGCTGCCCACAAAGCGTCATCATCGTTTCCGAGTCGCCCGACGACACCATCGGGGCGGACCATACGCACCCGGAGAAGTTTCTGGACACGTGGCCGGCGCTGCCGAAGCGGCTGCTTGCCGCCGACCGCCACAAGGGCCGGTCCAATTACCTGTTTGCCGACAGCCACGCGGACACCTTGCATTATGCACGCACGCTGAAGCCCCGCGAGATGTGCCTGTGGGACCCCGGCACGGCGCCGGCGTGGAGCCAGGCGATGGAGGATGCACCACCGCCTCCCGGCTCGTAGAGGAAAAGACCCATACGCCTGCGTCGGGCAGCGCGAATGCTCTCGCGGCAGGCCATCCAGGAGAATACTCGATGACGACCCGATTTTCAGTAACGCTGCTGGCGGGAATGATCCTGTCGGCGTGGACCGGCACAGCCCACGCCGGCCACGGGTGCCCGCTCGATCATTTCGCGATCGGCCAGTCGGGCGGAGAGGGCTCGCACACGGGGCGACTGTTCGCCGACGTGACCGAACTGTACCTGACCCATTTGGAGAAACCGTACGCCAGCCACTATTCCCTGAACTACAGTGCCTACTACAACGCCTATCGCAACGGCGAGCCGGGCTCGGAGGAAGTCGAGAATGATTCGGAGCACGGACTCGCCGGCGAGCGACTGGTTGACTTCGACCTCTGGCTGGAGATCGTCGACATATCGACGAACGGCCTGTGGGTGGGCTACGGCGGTAACTGGTACAACGCCGCCGGCGGGCGGTTTCATCTGAGCGGCGAGGCGTGGCACCACCTGCACCTGACATACCACGTCTACGCGGCCGACTGGTCGGCGGATGAGTTGATTTACGTGGTCTACCGGGTCGTGGACGATCTGGATGACGGAGAGCAGTACGATGCGTCCGACGATTTCTGGGTGGTACTGAACCGGGAGGTCCCCGGTGACTTCAACAGGAACGCACACATCGATCTGGCGGACTACGCACACCTTCAGATCGGTTTCACCGGCGCGGGCATCCCGCAATCCGATCCGGCCTATCAGGACGCCGACCTGGACGGGGATGACGACGTGGATCCGGACGATTTCACCCGTTTCGAGGGATGCCTCCGCGGACCGGCGCAATACGCCGACCCGCGGTGCGCGGACTGACGTTACGGCCCCGGCGCTCCAACACAGGAACGCCGCGTTCACGTCAGGCAGAAACGCAAGCTGCGAGAGGGATTTGCATGAACAACAGACCGTTCGACGAACCCGCACACGCCGGAGAGGTCGCTGTCGGAAGGCAAGCGGCGAAGCACCACCATCATCGCGGCAAGTCCTCCGAGAGCCTGCTGGACAAGACGGCTGTGCTGGGGGCGCTGGACATCCGCCCCGGTCAGACGATCCTGGATGCCGGCTGCGGCGACGGATACATGTCCAGGGCGTTCGCGGGGGCCATGCACAACACCGGCGTTGTGTATGCGCTTGACCCCGACGAGACGGCGATTGCCGCGCTACGCAACGAAAGCGGCGCCGGCATCATTCATGCGATCGTGGGCGACATCACTGCCACAACGCTCCTGGCGGATGCATCCGTCGATCTGATCTATCTGGCCACCGTCGTCCACGGCTTTGCGCCGTCGCAGATGAACGGTTTTCGCAACGAGGTGGTTCGCATCCTCAAAGCGCGCGGAAGGCTGGCCATCGTCGAGATCGACAAGCGCCCCACGCCGTTCGGGCCGCCTCTGGACATACGGCTTTCCCCAGAGGAACTGCGGCGGTGTTTGCCCCTGACCCCTGTCGCCGTCGTGCGCGCGGGAGAGTACTTCTACATGCAGACATTCGAGAAACCGGCCTGATCGCTTGCGACGGGCGTCAGAACGGCTTCCGGCGGGTGGTTTGATCGGACCGCGAACCGCTTCACACCGCCCGGCCACGATCGCGCGAGCTCGCCGGATCGTCGTTCTCTCGCTGCACACGTGGCTCAACGGAACAGCCTCGTCCGTCAGAAGGGCAGACACGCAACACGCTCTCTCACAACACGTTCCCCTCTGCCGAAGCCTGCGCTTCGAGGACCCATTGGACCTTCTCTCATGTTGCGACCTGTTGGTGGGGCATGGTATGCCGCGTATCACGTCCGGGATGGTGCCAGGGCTGGAATCCTCGCAGAGATGGTGGTCCATTGCCCGGAGTCCTGGAATTCACCCTGCGCGGCCCCGGTTCCGCTCCACGCAGACTGCACGCCGAGCCGCATTGATGATGTTCCGCTTTTCCCCTCCCGCATGACGGTATGTGCCACCGTGCCTTTGTTGCAGCGGGCCGGTACACTGCCGCGAATGGAGTACCTGCGAATCATCGGGCTTTGTGTGGTCTCGGCGGTGGCGTATGGCATCGTACACGACCAGGTCACCGCGCGCCTTTGCGTTGAGTATTTCACTATTGGGCATCCCCGCATCCTTGCCTCCGAATCGCCGACTGTCCTCGCGATTACGTGGGGTGTCATCGCCACGTGGTGGGCCGGCCTGGTCATCGGCGTCCCGTTGGCGCTTGCGGCATGCATCGGCGGCAGACACCGGATGACGGCTCGGTCGCTCATACGCCCGGTCGCCGGGCTCTTGATCCTAATGGGTGTCCTGGCGTTTGTCGGCGGAATCGTTGGGTATGTGCTTGGGGCCCGCGGCGACGTGCGTCTCGCCGGCCACCTTGCCTCTCGTGTACCGCAGGAGAAGCAGGCTGCGTTTCTCGCTGCGCTCTGGGCCCACTCGGCTTCATACCTCTCGGGTTTCGTTGGTGGACTTGTGCTCGTCGTCACAACCATCATTCGTCGAGCCCGTGCCCGCACGCCGATTTCCGCGGTTGCGCGGGACGCTCCGCCTTCCGCCCAATAGAATGCCGTCACCGCAACACACACGCACAGGATGACGACCGGCATGGCGAACCTCCTTCGGTTCTTCTGAGAGCATACCAAGTCTCCGCAGGGCCTTGTGCAATCTCGCGATAACATCTCGCTCTCGTGTCGGTTGGCGTGCTCATGGAGTGGGACAAATACCCCGCGCGGCACCTTTGCAGTAGTACTGATCCCATGCTGTGTCGTACGGTCTCTAAAGTGCCAGCACAATCTGAATAAGCGATGAACATGAGAAGCCCTTTGCAGCGCAGCGGGAACGTGCCGGATTCGCGCGGGGATAGGTTGCTCACGGACAGAAGCGCCCTCACATCGACGAAGCACGACACACGCGGATTTGCGCGTGGACGCGATCGCGGTGCGGGGGTACGCTTGTGCCTGAAGACGTGCGACGCACGCTGTCGGGCCTCAGACCCTCTTGATCATCGCGGCGTCGAAGCATGCTTTTCATCAGCCACAGCTCGAAAGACAAGGAACACGCGCTCAGACTTCAGGATCGTCTGCGCGCGGCGGGATACGCCTGCGAACAGCACTTCCTGGACAGCGACCAGCGATCGGGGATCAGGCTCGGCGAGAAATGGGAGAAAGTGATCTACGACAACCTGCGCGACTGCCAGGCGCTGCTCGTGCTCTGTTCCCCCCGCTGGGCGCAATCCAAGTGGTGCTTCGCAGAACTCGCCGGTGCCAAGATGGCCGGGAAGAAGATCTTCCCGCTTGTGCTGGAGGAGTGCGATCGCAGTGCGCTCAGCGAATACCAGGCCGTCTTCGTCAACCAGGCCGACCCGGCGGCTCGTCAACAGGCGTTCGCGCGGCTGCTTGACGAACTGAACGCGCAGGGCCTGGGGCCCGCGGACCAACTGCCCTGGCCGAACCCGGACTTGAAAGACCTCGCCGGCCAGGTGGACGGCTGTCCGTTTCCCGGGTTGCCGGCCTTCGATGAACGCTATGCCGCCGTCTACTACGGCCGGGAACGCGAGGCGCGCATCGTCCTGGAGGAGTTGCGGCAGATGCGCAGCGCCGGTGAGCCGCGGCTGCTGATGATCGTCGGGAGTTCCGGCAGCGGCAAATCATCCCTGCTCATGGCCGGCGTGCTGCCGCGGCTGAAGCACGTCACGTCCGCTTCCGAATGGCTTGTGCTGCCGATGCTGCGGTTGAGTCGCCGCAATCGGGATGATGCACTGTTCGAGACGCTGGGCGACGACATCGTCGCGCGATATCCGCCGGATGCCGCTACCCGGGGCCATCCGGTTCCCGACCGGAGAGCGCTGCGCGAGCAGTTCGTCGCCGTGGACGCGGCCGAAGCGGCCCGGGCGTTTCTGGACGCCGCGCGCGGGTTGGCGATCGCGCGAGGCGTGGAGAAGGCAACCGTCCTGCTGCCGATGGACCAGTTCGAGGAGTTCCTCGCCCCCGCGGCGGGATCGCGGGCGGACAAGTTTCTGACGTTTCTGGAGCAACTCTGTCGGCACCGCGACGATCGCCTGCTCGTCATCGGGACGATGCGTTCCGATTACCTGGACGTCTACGAGCATCACCCGGCGGCGTTGAAGGCTCCGAAGTTCCACCCGTGGCGGCTGGAACCGTTCCCGCGTGAGCAGATCGAGAACGTCATCGTCAAACCGGCCGAGCGAGCGCATGTGAGAGTCACCCCGGAGCTGGTGGAACGGCTGAAGTTCGACACCTGGAAGTCCGGCGAGCAAACAACCGATGCGCTGCCGTTGCTGGCCTTCACGCTGGAGAAGCTGTATCGCCGTTGCGCCGGGGATATGCTGCTGGAGCTGGAGGAGTACCAGGAGCTGGGCGGCATGGAGGGTGCCATTCGGCGGACGGCCGAACAGATCCTGCCGGCCGAGTCGGAAGATTCCCTGCCGCCGGCCACGATGTCCGCCGTCCGGATGAGCTTCACCAGGCACCTGGCTCAGGTGAACGACAAGGGTGAATTCGTCCGCCTCACGGTCCGTTGGAGCGACCTGGACGAGGCCGCTCATCCGATTCTGGAACGATTTGTCTCGTCGCGGCTGCTGGTGAAGACGGAGCGTGACGGCGACGTGTTCGTCGAGGTGGCGCACGAGGCGATCTTTCGTTGCTGGGAGCCGCTCAAGAGGTGGCTGCACGAATCGGCCGGGATCCTGTGTTGGCGCCGTGACGTTCGCCGCGACCGGCAGAGCGCCAAGGATTCCGAGCGAAAATGGACCGGCCTGAGTCGCACTCAGCTTGCCGTGGCCCGGGACTGGCCGAGAACGCGCCGCGCGGAGCTCGACAGCGACGAGATTGGATGGATTCAAAAAGCGATCCGCCGCGTTCGTTTCTTCAAGGCGGCGGCGGCCATTGTGGCGTTGATGGTGGCGGCATCGGCCGGTGTCGCGTGGTGGCAGCGGACGATCGCGGAGTCCAGGAAATTGGAAGCAGAGGCCAGGACTCTGGAGGCCACTGAATCAAGGAGGCAGTCGTACCGTGAAGCTTCCAATGCCCTGTGGCAGGTGGGAGTGGGCGCCCGCGACAGCGGTTCACAGCTTGGAGCTGCTCACTACTTTCTGCACGCGGCAGCGGCTTCCTCCGCGGCCGGCGACGAGCCGCAGCGGCGAAACCTCGAATTCGCCGGGCAGTGCGCCAGTTCGATCCATGTTCGATCGTTTCCAGTGAGATGTCCTGAGGCACTCGGTGCCCAAATGAGCGAGCAAAGCGATCATGTTCTCTTGTGGTGCAACGATCTCATGTTGTGGAATCTGGCCAAGGCCGAACCAGTTCAGATCTGGGAAAATGGAGGCGCAACGCGTACTGCCGTCTTCATCCACGACGAGTCGCGGGTGCTTTCCTTGAGCTATGATGGTACCGCGGAGTTGTGGGAAGTGGGCAAACCCAAACCGATCAAGGTCTGGAAGAACGATGACTGGGCTGACGATGCAGTCCTCAACCGCGGCGGGACACATGTTCTCTCCTGGGGCCGTGACCGCACGCTGGAGTTGTGGGATGTGACCCGTAATGAACCACTTCGATCCTGGACGCATGATGGCAGGGTGAACGGTGCGGCCTTCACGCGCGACGAGTCCCGTGTTATCTCGTGGAACGACGATGGCGCGATTATGCTGTGGGATGTGTGGGATCTGAGCAGGACTGAGCCGCTCCATGTCTGGAAAGACAACGACTCGGTCAATGCTGCAACCTCGACGGGCAATGGGTCCCGTGTTGTCTCCTGGAGCGCTGATGGGAGCGTCAGACTGTGGGATGAGACCGAGACCAAACCACTTCAGATCAGGCAGTACGATCGTCCCGTGATGGCTGCGGTGGTTACAGGCGACGGAGTTCATGTTCTCCTCGAGGATTCCCGTGGAATGCTCGTGTTACAGGGCATGAACAAAGCTGAACCAGTCCAGGTCTGGACACTCCACTTTTGGGCCGAGTCTGCGGTTCTCACATGCGACGCGTCCCGTGTTCTCTGTTGGAACCGCGACGGCAATGCCGAAGTGTTCGACATGACCAGCGCCAAGCCGCTTCGAAACTGGCAACAGGGCGACTTGGCCCAAGGTGCGGTTTTCGCACACGACGGGGTCCGTGCTCTCTCCTGTGGCGATCATGGTGAGGTTACGCTGTGGGATGTGAATGGAACCGAACCGCTCAAGGTCTGGAGCCACAGCCGAGAGGTCACAGGTGCGGTCTTCTCAAGCAACGGATCTCGTGTTCTCTCCTGGAGTGCTGATGGCACACTCAAACTCTGGGATGCATGGGATGTGCATAGAACCGAACCGCTCAAGGTCTGGAGCCACACAGGAAGTGTCACAGGCGTGGTCCTCTCAAACAATGGATCTCGTGTTCTGTCCTGGAGCGCTGATGGGACCGTCAAGCTGTGGGATGATACAGTAACCGACCCAGTTCAGATCAGGCAGTACGATGATAAGGTGATAGCTGCAGCTTTCACAAACGAAAAGGTTCGTGCTCTGTCCACGAGCGACGGTGGCACGGTCAGGCTATGGGATATGACCAAAGCCGAACCGCTCCAGGTCTGGACGGTGTTTGGAGGGGTCACAAACGCAGTTTTCGCACGTGATGGATCTCGTGTTCTCGCATGGTGGGAGAGGGACCGTCAACCGCCTAAAAAGTTTGAGTACAACGTTGTTTACCTGTTGGATGTGGCCAAGGCTGAGCCGCTCCAGGTCTGGGAGCACCGGCTTGGGATCAACGGCGTGGTCTTCGCGCAGGACGGGTCCCATGTGTTGTCTTGGAGTGATGACTGCACGGTCGGGCTGTGGGATGTGACCAAAGCTGACCCGCTCCAGGTCTGGAAGCACGCGGGTCCAGTCAGTGGCGCGGCTTTCATGCGCGACGAGTCCTGTGTCTTGTCCTGCAGCGAAGACGGCACGATGAAGCTGTGGGATGTGACCAAAGCCGACCCCCTCCAGGTCTGGAAGCACGCCGGCCCGGTCAGTGGTGCGGTCTTCACACGCGACGAGTCCCATGTTCTCTCCTGGACTGCTGATGGTGTGCTGACACTGTGGGAGGTCGCTCTCCAGCACACAAGCTTGGCGCCCCAGGAGCGGATGCTGGAGCTGGAGGTGCGCAGCGCAACTCGGCTCGATTCGGCTGGCCAGCTTGTGTCGCTTTCCATGGAAGAGTGGCTGGTAAAAGTCCGTTCGCCGGAATACGCATCGCTGCTCCAGAAGATGAAGTGAACCCGTCGCGTGCGCACGGCCGGACTTGCACGCCACAACTCGGTCCTGTATCGTG
This sequence comes from Phycisphaerae bacterium, assembly GCA_016929015.1. Classification (GTDB taxonomy): domain Bacteria; phylum Planctomycetota; class Phycisphaerae; order UBA1845; family UBA1845; genus JAFGJQ01. Next base: position 13,334 of record JAFGJQ010000231.1, read on the forward strand.
AGTTACGATGCCGGTCGGATCGTGCCCGCCCGGTAGAGCGGTGACTTGCACACTCGCGAGACCCGGCAGTGACCACGCCCAAACCGACCTTCCCTTGCGACGATTCTCCGGCTTCAAGCCCCGGAATCAGCGGGCCGTTCCGGTTGGTCGACTTTGTGGACGTTGGGCTTCTGCAGGATCTGCAGGACAGCTTTGCGTCGCTGGGCCGTCTTTCGATCCAGATCTGCGATGGCGACGGCGAGTTGATCACGAGCCCGTCCTGCGCGGCGCCGGCCTGTGAACGGCGCGAAGGTGGTGAGGGCGGTTGCCGCGCCTGTGCGCGAAGCGCGGTGGGCCTGGCGGCTCGCGTCGCGGAGACGGGAGAAGCCCTTGTGTGCGACGAAGGGGGAATGCGGCACTATGCCTCCCCCATCCAGGCATTCGGATGTCGGCTGGGCGTCGTTGTGGCGGGTAGCGCTCCGGAAGACACCGTTCCGGAGGAGGAGCTTCGCGCGGCTGCGGAGCGGTACGCGCTGGAGCTCGACACACTGCGTGAGGCCGTCCGGCGAGGCGCGGAGGACCGGTTGGGGTCCACGGCTCGGCTGCCGTCGGTGCTGGCCCGTGTGATCGCGACGCTTTGTGAGCAACGGTTTGAGGTTCGCCGCCGCCTGGAGGAGTTGAGCACGGTTTGCGACGTGACGCAGATGCTGTCCGGGGACGCCCGGCTCAAGGATGCGATGGCGTCGGCCGCCGCCCGGGTGACCGAGGTGATGCGGGTCAAGGCGTCCACCATCCGGCTGGTGGATCAGGAGCGGGGCGAGCTGGTCTTGTATGCGTCGCACAACCTGTCTCGCGAGTACCTGGAAAAGGGCGCGGTGACGCTCTCGGAAAACCCGATTGACCAGGCGGCGTTTCGCGGGGAAACCGTTTACATCGAAGACGCCACAAAGGACCCGCGGTTCCGGTACCCGGAGGCGGCCCGACGAGAGGGCCTGGTAAGCGGCCTGTGCGCCCCCATGGCCTACCGCGGGGAAGTGGTGGGCGTGCTCCGAATCTACAGCGCCCGGCAGCAGCGCTTTACGGGAATCGAGACGACCCTTCTGCGGGCGATCGGGGCGCAGATTGCGGCGGCGGTGACGCACTCGCGGCTGTACGAACAGCGGTTGGAGAATGAGCGGTACGCCCGGCAACTCACATATGCAGCGGAGATCCAGCGGAGGATGATCTCTCCGCTGCCGCGGCATCCGCGGATTTCCTTCGGGGCGGTGTACGATCCGCGGCTCGAGGTGGGGGGCGACTTCTATGACTTCATCGAGCTGCCCTACGGCACGCTCGGAGTGTGCATCGCGGACGTGGTGGGCAAAGGCATTCCGGCGGCGCTGCTGATGGCGTCGGTTCGAACGGGGCTGCGGGCGCACGCACACGACACGTATCACATCAAGGACATCATGGAGAAGGTCAACCGGGGCCTGTGCCGGGACACGCTGGTCAATGAGTTTGTCACGCTGTTCTACGGCGTGTTTGCGCCGGACGGGTCGCAACTCACCTACTGCAATGCCGGCCATGAGCCGCCCCTGCTGTTGCGCGGCGACCGGGCCGTCCGACTGCGCAGCGGGGGCATGGCCCTGGGAATCGACGCGGCCGAAGCCTACCAGACGGACATCGTGCATCTGGAAAGCGCCGACATTCTCGTCATGGTGACAGACGGTGTTACCGAGGCGATGAATTTCGACGACGAGCCTTTCGGGCGTGACCGGCTGATCGAATCGGCGCGGCGGTACCGGGACCTCGACGCGGCGGGCATGGCCAAGCAACTCCTGTGGGACGTTCGGCGTTTTGTCGGCCTGGCCGACAAGACGGACGATCTGACGCTGCTGGTGGCGAAGGTGGGCTGAACGGCCGCACGACGCCCGGCCCAAAGCCGGACCGGTTGGCACTTTTCTCCCGTCGGACCGTTCTTCCGACGAAGGGTTGCGACGGGTCACGCGCTCCCCTAGGATGGAAGCAGAGCAATGATGCCATCCGGCGCGGCCCGCGGATTCGGCGGACTGCGTCGGTCGCAAAATGATGGAGGTGGTGAACTCCGCTCCGGCGTGTTTCCACAATCCATCCGCTTCACACGTCAGAAACATTGAAGGAGGATGAGCACATGTCGCGTCAGGCGAAAACCGGGATCGCTCTCGTATCGGTTCTTGCGTTGGTGATCCTCATCGGCTGCTCCGCAAAGCTCGGGCAGGTGCCCGGAAGCGGTGCGTTTGTCACCTTCACGATCCTCGGCAAATCCTTCACCTTCTCGTTCGGCGATGCAGGCGTCATCACGGCGCAGGCCGACCAGACTGTTGTGCAGGCGGCAGCCATCCGCCTCTTTGAGGAGAACCCGCCGCAGACTGCTCCCAGCGGGCAGATGGAGTTGCGCAGCAGCGATGTCGGCGTGGCCCGGTTGCTGAACGCGAAAGAGATCGTGCGCCAGCAGGCCCTGCCCTACTATGGAACGGCGACCATCCGGTTCTCGATGGCATCCGGCAGTTCAGCGGACCTGTGCGAGTCCGCTACCCTGCTTTCCGAGTACACCTTGAATCTCACAGCCGGCGTCCCGTCCATCGCAGATGAGATGTATGAACTGTCCGCCGAAGCCCTCGACATCATCGCGACAAATGACGTGACGCTCTGCATCGAAATTGCGTCCGACTTCGACGGCGTCATTACGCTCGATCAGTTCGGGCTGACGTTCGGCGGCGGCAGTGGGGGGGCCGCGGACGTCTCGTTCCTTTTGCGAAACACCGACTTCGAAAACATCCACATCTTGCTGCCGAACGAGAGTTTCGGCCCGTCCAACCGCATCACCCCGGGGAGCAGTCGTTCCGCTACGGTCAGCGGCGTCGGCATTGGTGACACCGTGACTCTGCGGGCAGGCCGGAACGGTGTCGTCCTGGACACCGAAACCTGCCCCACGGTGGAGCAGGCCGAGTACACGGCCACCGCCACCTGGGACGGCTACCAACTCACGTGTACAGCCGAGCAGCAGGGGGGAGGCGGCACCCCCGTTGGCACGGAGCTACAGATCCCCATCAATTCTGAAGGAGACGCGGCTTCGCCGACGGCGACGTACAACGGCGTCGACTACGGGATTGTGGGCGTGCTGAACACCAATACGCCGGATGCGCCCGCCGCCGACCGCCCAGGAAGCGTCAGCGTCGACCTTCGTGAACTCGGTCTCCAATACGTGGAGCGCATCTACCTGGCCCAGGCGTGTGCGTGGGCCTCGGACCTGGCCAGCGGCGAGCAGATTGCTACGCTGACGGCGCAGTATGAGGAAGGTGGAGCACCGACGACACTGGACTTCATCATGGGAACCAACACGGCCGAGTGGTCGTACGAGCGGCCGGAACACCAGACTGACATCGGCGGCGTTCCACACAGTCTTGTCTCGATCTTGTACTCGTCGCCCACCACGATCGACTCTGGCTTCGAATACGACGGATACATGTTCTGGACCAGCATGAATCTGGATACGTCGCGCACGCTCGCCAGCCTGACACTCACGATCGTCGACCCGGCTACGCTGAGCCGCCATCCGGCAAACCCGGTGCCCACGTGGGCGGGGGTTTCCATCGTGGGGGCGACGTTGGTCGGCCCGGCGGGCACGCCCGGCAACTGAGGCAGGAGAATCGCGTTCTCGGGGTCGGGTTCCCTTTTCCGCTTGTCGGGCAAAGGCTCGCAAGGCGCCTCTCGTGGAGTGTGTAGGTACGTGGCAAACCAGCCGCTGCCACGCTGCGACAGGTTCCTTGTGAAGTCGCTTGTTCAGCAGGATTGGAAAACCCGTGTCGGTGAATGGCAAGCGCACGGGCGGCAGACGGCCGGCGTGTGGTCTTCATGTCCAATGGCCGGCTTCCGTGCCAGTACTGCCAAGGGCGTTTCGCCTCCAATCTCGGCTGTGGTCATTACGTATGTGCTGGCCGGGCGCCCCCCCAAAGGGCCGATGTCTGCAAGTCCCCCTGCAAAGGGCATGTGAGCCCGCAGGCCGGGCAGACACGAAAAGCGGGGAATCTAGTACCCCGATTGGCGGAAGTGTGGTAGAATGACAGGTGCCATGTCGCCCCAGGAAACCCAGAGCCGACGGCCGCCACGACGGCCCCTTTCAACACGGGAGCTGGACACCATTCTTGACTTTCTCAGCGACGGGGTTTTCACGGTCGATCGCGAATTCCTGATTACGAGCTTCAATCGGGCGGCAGAGCGGCTGACCGGTTTCAGTGCTGATGAGGCAATTGGGCACCGATGCGACACGGTCCTGCACAGCACCAATTGCCAGTCCGGCTGTCTCCTGAGCGAAACTATGCAGACGGGAGAGCCTGTCATCGGGCAGGAGGTGACGATCCGGAATCGTCACGGCCAGGACCGCACGGTCTGCGTGTCTGCCTCTGTGCTTCGCAACGATGCCGGTGAGATCGTGGGAGGTATCGAGACGTTTCGCGATCTGACGGCGTTGGAGGGATTGCGTCGTGAGATTCGCGGCCGACACACCCTGGCGGACATCATCAGCAAGAATCACCGGATGCAACGCGTGTTCTCCTTGATCCCGGACGTCGCCGCCAGCAACGCCGCGGTTCTCATCCAGGGAGAGACCGGGACGGGAAAGGAATTGCTCGCTCGAGCCATCCACAATGCCAGCCCGCGATGCGCAGGTCCGTTCATCGAGGTGAACTGCGGTGCGCTGCCCGACACGCTGCTGGAATCGGAGCTGTTCGGCCACGTGACCGGTGCCTTCACAGACGCTCGCACCGACCGCACGGGTCGGTTTGAACTGGCGGACGGAGGGACGTTGTTTCTCGATGAGATCGGTGACACGTCGGCCGCCATGCAGGTGAAGCTGTTGCGGGTGCTCCAGGACGGCACGTTTGTACCGGTCGGATCCAGCGAAACCCGACACAGCAATGCGCGTGTGATCGCCGCCACCAATCACGATCTGAAATCGCTTGTCGCAGAGGGTCGATTCCGAGAGGATCTGTATTACCGCGTCAACACGATCTGCATCCACGTACCACCGCTGCGGGAGCGGCGGGAGGACATTCCACTGCTCGTGGAGCACTTCATGGACCGCTTCAACGCCCAGACGGGCAAAATGGTCCGCCGGGTGTCGGGGGATGCCATGCAAGCCCTGCTGGCGTACGTCTGGCCCGGAAACGTCCGTGAGTTGGAACACGCGATCGAGCACGTCTTCGTGCTGGTGAAGGGGGACAGCATTCGCATCGAACACCTCCCCGAAGAGGTCATCCAGGGCGCCGTCGTCCGGCGGGGGCTGGGGGGCCCCCCGAGCGCTCGGTCGATTCTGGAGGAGTCCGAACGGCGGGCGATTCAGATGGTCCTGGAGCGTCTTGCGTGGAACAAGGTGGCCGCCAGTCGCGAGCTGGGGGTAAGTCGAACAACTCTTTGGCGCAAGATGCGTAGGCTAGGCATCTCAAACTGACCGCTGCATTTCAGGAACTGCATGTTTCGCTTTGTGCATTCGGATAACGATCTGTAGAATAAAAGGATAATACTGTGCAAGAGGTGCCAGTTACGATTTGGCAACTAATTGGCCGATGGCGTCCGTGGTTGCCTCTTCTTGTTAGCTTATGAAATGAATAATGTTACAATTGAGGCTGAATTCTGTGGCATGAATCTTGCTGGATGGCCGATGTATGAACTGAAGGAGGTTCACTGTCCTGGCGCGTCATTCGCGGAGCGCGTGGCGCAGCGTTCCCGAAACAGAATGGACGCCGTACTGGGCAGCGCTTCAAGCGGGGGCGGAGCGAGAGTGGAAGGCGAGAAGCGGCTGACTGCGGATGTGTGCTCGGCAGAAGGGGGTCACGGAGGGCTCCCGGGTGACAGGGTTGTCGGGCACACAGGAGGGGGATCTGAGAGGTCAGCGCGGGCGGAGGGGATGGAAGTGCGAAAGGAACGCCCGCTCGCGAACCGACAGAGGTCGTCGGCCCCGGGGCGGGGGGTAGGAGACCTGGCACATGCGCTTTGCAATCCCCTGCGAAGGACGGAACGTAGCAACAGAATTTCAGAAGGCCTCTCATTTCGCATTCCTGGATGCTAACCCATCAAGCGGGCACGTGCTGAGGGAGGAGATCGTGCACGCACCGGTCTATCGCGGACCGGCACTGTCGCAATGGCTCGCGGACTATGGCACGGACGTGCTGTTGACCCCGGATACGGCCGGCTTGACGCCCGACCGGTTGACATCTCGGGGCATCGGCGTGGTGGTAGGGGGGCGCGGGCACGACGTCAAGGGAGTTGTGGAGAGCTTCCTGGCGGACACATTGCCCCTGGAACCGGATCTCTGCGCAACGTAGATGTAGAACAGGGTCGGCCGAATGTCGGAGGGCACGCCGACCCAGATAAGGGAACCACCGCTGCCAGTGCCGGCGAGTGACGATGCCTTGGGGGCGATGCCGGGCGCGGAGAGCGCCTGGCGAGGCTGAGGGAGGCCGCGGCGCTGAAGGGGTTCCGGAGCCGGAACCCGCAAGCGGAGACTGGGTTGCGGAGCAGGGCACGGCCGGCAGACCCGCCGGTCGTGCCCGGTTCATGCGCAGGCAGGCCACCGAACGGTGGTGTCCAGGCTGTACAGATCCCAGAACACGGTGGCTCGGTCCGAACTATCGCGTTGTGATTGAGTTGCGCCGGAGGGTGCGTTATAAGACCGGTGGCGGACCAGCGTGGAGTCTGGGCCGGTCGTCTGCCCGCTTGGTCCAGTCACGGGGTTGCAGACGGGCAAGGAGCGTTGAGCAATGACGCGGAAGATCGCGGTTTTCTGGCCGGGTGATTACCGTTCCAAACCCAACGAGCAGGCTCTGCCCAGCGTTCAGGCGGCCACGGCCCAGCTTGAGGCGGCCCTGAGGCGGCTGGGACGGTCGTTCTACCGGGTCGAGGGATATCTGACACGACCGCACGAGGCCATCGAGAAGCTTGGGCCCATCGACGATCCGATGATCGGGATCTACGCGCACTGGGTCTACGGCCCCCACACGACCGACGGCGTGGTGGGCAAGGAAAACCCGCTCCTGCTGGCCAGCAATTTTTCCGGCCAGTGGCCGGGGTTGGTGGGACTGCTGAACACGGGCGCCTGCCTGGAAAGCGTCGGGCGGAGGTTCTCGCGAGTCTGGACGGACGCGGAGGACTGGACCCAAGACGACACGTTCATGACGCGTCTGGACGAGTGGTGTGCGACCGGGCGTATCGGCTACGCGGAGGACGAGATCTCGTATTCTGCGCCAGTGGCACCGTCTGCGGTGAAGTTTGCCACGGCAGTGGCGGGGGGGATCCGTCGTCGGCGGGCACTGGTGCTCATGCTGGGCGACACGTCGATGGGCATGATCAACGGGTACTTCGGACCGCGGCTGCTGAACCCCATCGGCTTCACCGAGCACAAGGTGGACCAGGCCTGGATCATTGCCCGGGGCCGGGACATCGCCCAGAAGCGGATCGACGATGCGTTCGCCTTCGTAAAGGAGAAGGGTGTCACCTTCCACTACCGGCAGAAGGGGGCGGAAGATTTTGACGAGAATGCGACGAAGGAGCAGCTTCGCGACTACCTGACCGTGCTGGACATGGTGCGGGAGTTCAAGGCGGACTGCATCGGATGGCAATACCAACTCGGCCTGCAGCCGCTGCGGCCGCCGAGCGACTTCGCCGAGGGGCTCTTCAACTCGACGTGCCGGCCGGAAGGCGACGGCGACACGATCGTGGACAGTACGGAAGGGGACCAGGGCAACGCAGTGCCGATGGAGCTGATGAAACGGCTGCTGAAAGCCAAGGGCCTGCAACAGGGCGTCATGTTCCACGACGTGCGGTGGGGGGGC
>JAFGJQ010000232.1 GCA_016929015.1 Phycisphaerae bacterium
CTGGTGGTGGCGTACGCATTGGCCGGCACCACGGACATCGACCTGACCCGCGAACCGCTGGGCAAGGGCAAGGACGGCAGGGATGTGTTCCTGAAGGACATCTGGCCGACGCAGCGCGAGATCGCCGACGCCGTTGCGACCAGTGTCTCGGCCGAGCAGTTCACGCGGCAGTACGGACACGTATTCGACGGCGAGGAACAGTGGCAGGCGATCCAGAGCCCGACGGGCGCCCTGTATGCCTGGGACCCGGCCAGCACGTACATTCAGGAGCCGCCGTTCTTTGCGGACATGACACGCGCGGCACCGTCGATCCGGCCGATCCGCGCGGCGCGCTGCCTGGTGATGGTGGCCGACTCGATCACGACGGACCACATTTCGCCGGCGGGCTCCATCAAGCCGGACTCGCCGGCCGGATTGTACCTGCAGAGCCTGGCCGTCACGCCGAAGGACTTCAACAGCTACGGCTCCCGCCGCGGCAACGACCGAGTGATGACGCGGGGCACGTTCGCGAACATCCGCCTTCGAAACCTGCTGGCCCCGGGAACGGAGGGCGGCGTGACCACGTACCTGCCGACCGGGCGGCAAATGCCGATCTACGATGCGGCGGCAGAGTACGCAGAGTCCGGCACGCCGTTGCTGGTGCTGGCGGGCAAGGAGTACGGCACCGGCTCGTCACGCGATTGGGCGGCCAAGGGCACACTGCTGCTGGGCGTCCGGGCGGTGATTGCGGAAAGCTACGAACGCATTCACCGCAGTAACCTCGTTGGTATGGGTATCCTGCCGCTGCAGTTCCGCCCGGGCGAAACACGTGAGTCGTTGGGCCTGACCGGGCAGGAGACGTTCGACATCACCGGCCTGGAAGATTCGCTGAAGCCGGCCCAGCCGATTGTGGTGTCGGCCACGTCATCCGATGGGAAGACACGCGAGTTCTCCACCCTCTGCCGCATCGACACACCGGTGGAAGCGGATTACTACCGCCACGGCGGCATTCTCCACGCGGTGCTGCGCAGGCTGCTGGAGTAGGACTCGCGTGCCCAACACCGCATGTCGGTGGAAATCACTCCGACTCTCCGGGTGCGTAGAGTCGATAGACGGGCACGCCGTGGTCGCGGATGGCGGCGGTGATCTGCCAGAAGTGATCCTCAAACGTGTCGGAGGACAGGATGACGGCATCGGGGGCGACCTCTCCACCGGCGACGGCGGACTCGAACCGGACTCGCGGCCAGACGGGCAGGCCGAGGAGGCCGACGCCCGTGAGAGCGGGATCATCATCAATCAGGCCGACAACGCGGTGCCCGGCGGACTCCCAGCTTTGCCGCTTCTCGAGAAGCCGATTTGTGTGCCGGCCCGCACCGAACAGCCACATCCGTGCGGGGCGACCGAGCGTCTTTCCCACTGAATCCATGATGCGACAAACACGCGCTGCGGGATCTGCTGCGCGCACGACAGGCGGAATGTCGAGGCACGTCGCGTGCAGATCATACCAGTCATTGGGCCCACCCGCGCCGGGCGTCGCGTAGCCCAGCCGCCGCGCGAGGTACGCGAAAGCCGCGTCCTCGGCCGTCTGCCAGACGCCGTCGGTGGTTTCGCCGAAGGGACCGGTGCTCCCGAACGGGAAAGACCAGCCGTCCGGTCCGGGTGCGCGCATCCACGCGCGGCGGCCCGTGGCATCCGGGCGATATTCCCAATCCATGCTGCTCGGCGATTCGGCCTCGGCGGATGCGCGCGGGTCGTAGCGCACCTGGCGATGTGTACGCTGAGAGATGCACTTGAATGCGTTGTAGCCCCGGGCCTGTAGGGCGACCAGGCTGGAGAGGCCGGTGATCTCGATGGAAACGTATTGCGGTCGGTCCGCCGGGTCGATCGCCTGAACACAGAGCTCGTCGTATCCCTCAATATCCACCTTGAGGTAGAGCGGCACGCCATGCTCGCGCAGCACGCTGTCAAACGTGCGGCAGGGCACCTCCACGGGGTGTGATCGGCCGGCGCGGCAGGCGGCCTTCGGGTCGAAGGAACTCCAGGCGGAGTTCTCGTCGCACACCCAGAAGGTTGCCGATCCCGGCTGCGGGCCGATGCCGCAGTGCAACAGGGTCAGGCGCCCGTCGGCAATTGCGTCGGCGAAGCGCCGACGTGCGGCGTCGGCCAGCACCGGATTGGCCTCGATGGCGACGACACGGTAGCCCTTGAACAGGTAATAGGCGGTGTCGTCGCCGTTGTTCATCCCGACATCGTGGATCAGGTCTGCGTGCATCAATACGTCTCGAGCGCGGGGCGCAGGCGTCAGGGTACTCGCGACGAGGGTCCGTGTGCAAACGGGAAATCGCGGGCAAGTGCTACCGTCGGTTCCGCCACGCCTTCCAGGCCTTGCCCGCAACGTACGGAACGCTGCCGGGAGTACCTCCAATCAAGCGGCGGATGATCCGGTGGGCAGTCGCCTTCTCGCCGAAGCGGATCATGTTTCGATTAGCCGGGGTCACGCAGGTGCAATGCGGCGACAGGCACGGCTGGGGTCCGTCGAATCGCCGGAACGTGCCCCGGGCGATGTTGCCCAGGTAGAAGTGCGGCTGGTGATTGTAGCAGCGGGTGACATCGCCGTTGACATCGATCTTGAAGAAGAGGTGGCCTGTGTGGCACAACGTGCCGAAAAGGCTGCCTTTCCGGATGACGTCGGTCCGCTTCAGCGTTCGGTCGGCCAGATACGCCTCAATCTCCGGCCTGTACCGGACAAACCGGGCGCGGACGCGGAGCACCTGGTACTCAAACGGCACGCCGCGCTCGGCCAGTCGCTCCTCGATCCGTCGCAATCTTTCGAAGTCCTCCTCGATAAGAACCGACGTCACACAGAACCTCGTGGACGGGCGTTTCGCGGCATGGAACTCCGCCGCCTTGTCAATGAACTCGTCCAGGTTCTTGACCTGGGTCAGATGCAGACTGGCCGTAAGCGTGGTCAGTTTGCCGCCACAGGCATCCAGAAACTCGCGCAGCCGGGCAACCGAAGCGTACAGATTGGTGGTCGTGGAAAGGAAGTGCCCGGCCCCGGCGATCCGCCGGCAGAGATCGATGAAACGGGGGTGGATGAACGGTTCGCCTCCGATCAGTTTCACGCGCCATGACCCGGGCAGGCTGCCTAGCAAGGCAAACACGGCGTCGGTCACTTCGTCGGGGCTGTGCCGCTTGTCGGCATATTTGCGCTGGTAGCAGTATGCGCAGTCATAGTTGCATTTGTCCGTGATGATCCACTCAAAGCTGGGTATCGGCTCTTTCGCCATTGTGCCGGATCCTCCCCGGGCCGCTCGGCCGACGGAAGCCAAGGCCGCAGTCCGGGTGCCCCTGCGCAACGAACTCCAGCCGCCAACATATCGTCCGGCTCCGGCCCCGCGGGCCGCCTCATGGTACCCGCAGCCGCGCGGGCAATTCAAGCGGAGCGGCTTGTCGATCCGACCTCGCGCGGGCCCGGGTGGGGCGGATAAACCGACTCTTTCGGCCACTTTGCCACGCTGGAATGCCAGTGCCTACAAGGTGCAGTATCGCAACCACGATGCATGTGTTCCGCCTGAGGAAGACTCGCCCCACTTGGTCAGACGTTCGACTTCAACTGCCGGACGGGCGTTTCGCAGGTGAATCCTCTGACAGTGGCACTGGACTGCGGCAACAATCCAGCGTTGAACCGGCCAACTGAATTGACCGGCCGCAATGTTTTCCTTATTTTGAATGACAAGCGGTGAGCCCGGGATGACTCACAGGGCACACCCGCATGCCGGCCGCAATGACATCTCCATGCGGCAAGTCAGAATGAGGAGGAGCGATCATGTACACGCACACCGTACGAATGGTCTTGCTTTCTGTGGGATTGGCCGGGCTTCTGGTCTCGGGCCTTGCGAACGCGGCTGAACAGGAGTGTCAGACCAGCTTGGATTGCATGCTGTTTGTTGAGTATTGCGCCAAGCCGATCGGCGAATGCGACGGCTCGGGCATCTGCACCTTCCGGCCGGAGAGCTGCCCGACCTACGTGGATCCCGTGTGCGGTTGCGATGGGACGACGTACTCAAACGCCTGCGTCGCGGCGTGGTTCGGCGTGAGCGTTGACTACCGGGGGGAATGCGCCGACCCCTATTGCTGGTCGAACCAGGAGTGTCCTGACGATGAGTATTGTCTGTTCGACGGCTGCGCCGCGGAGACGGGCATTTGCACCGCCCGGCCGGATTCGTGCCTTGATGACTGGGACCCCGTCTGCGGCTGCGACGGCGTGACATATTCGAATGCCTGCTACGCCGCGATGGCCGGCATCACCGTGGATTACCCCGGTCCGTGTGACAGTTCGTACTGCTGGTCCAATCAGGACTGCGACCCGCTCTGGTACTGCTTCTTCCACGTGTGCGCCGTGGAGACCGGCGTGTGTATGCCCCGCCCGCGGGGTTGTCCTGACTTCTGGGAACCGGTCTGCGGCTGCGACGGCGTGACCTATTCCAACGCCTGCCGCGCGGCGCTGGCCGGGATGAGCGTCGACTATCCGGGTTCGTGCCTGGGCAACGGGTGCTGGGGCAACCCGGACTGCGGCGAGAGCGCATACTGCCTGTTCGACCCGTGCGCGGTGGAGACGGGCGTATGCACGCTCCGGCCGACGGATTGTCCGGACACGTGGGACCCGATCTGTGGCTGCGACGGCGTCACATACAGCAACGACTGTGTGGCGGCGGCCCAGGGCGCCAGCGTGGCGTATCCCGGCCCGTGCGTCTCCGGCGACGTGAATCTGGATGGTGGTGCGGACGAAGATGACTGCGGTGCCTTTGCTGCGTGCATCGGCGGGCCGGGAACACCGCCTGAACACGCGTGCCTGGCGGCCGACCTTGACCGTGACGACGACGTGGACCTCCGCGATTACATGGATTTCCAGCGGTACTATGGGAACCAGATTGGTCCGCTGCTGGCAGACTACGGAAACAGCGGGTGCCTGCCGGAATCCGAGGGCTTGCGGTTCTCCTGGTGCGATCCTGACGCGTTTGTGCTCACGCCCGGCCCCGGAATGTTGCACATCGACCATCGCAGCGCAGAGTACAACTGCTGCCCGGATGACATCATGGTGACACTGGTGGTGGAGGGCTCGACGTTGCGGCTGACGGAAACGGAAATCCTTACTCAGCCGTGCTACTGCATCTGCTGCTACGACGTGGATTCGATCGTGGTCAACCTGGCCCCCGGAACGTACATCGTCGAGTACTGCTGGTTCGAGTACGACACCGAGCAGACGGAGTGCCACGTGGAGGAGGTTGTCATACCGTAGATCCGTCGCAAAGGACGTATTCGTGCGTCACCATGCCCACCCCGGGGCCCGTCGGAAACGGGCATTGCAGTCCCCGCGATGGGTCACCATGATTCGAGCGGCTTGACCCACGCGATGCCCGTGCTGCCGGTATTGGGGTCGGCGTACGGCAGCACTTTGCCGCCGAAAATCTCCAGTTCCTTCTCGGACGCGACGGAGTGCCCGATGACCAGCCCCAGCACCGCCCCCATCACCACGTCGGACAGGTAATGCTCGTCATCATCGAGTCGTTCGACGGCCACCAAGGCCCCCAGGCCGTACAGCGGAACGCCCACCAGCGGGCCGTACTCCTCGTGCATGACCGAGGCAAGGCAGAACGTGCTGGACGTGTGGCCGCTGGGAAAAGCCCCCCATTCGCCGTTGGGTCCGTCGTCCCAACTGGCGGCCTGGCCGAGCATGGTGGAGGCGCTGTTGATGATCAGCGCGCTGAAGAGCTTCTTGCCCACGTTGTAGGTCTTGTCGTTCTGCGTCTGCTGGCCAACCAGGTACCAGGCGCCGGCCAGGGCGAAGTGGGTGCCCGGGTTTCCCAGGGCGCCGAAAACGTCGTTGAAGTCGTCTTTGAACATGTCGTGTCCGCGCAGGCCGTCCTCCACGGTTTTGTCCGGGCCGGTTTCCTGGATGGCCAGCGAGCCGCCGTAGGTCAGGCCGAGAATCAGCAGGTTGGGCACGGAGCCGTAGACCTTCTTCGTGTCACGCCACAGGTCGGCGGGCATGGCCTTCACGTCGCGTTTGAGGGTGTCCCACAGGCCGGGCAGAGGGCCGGGCCGATTCGCAGACACGATGTCGCCGGACGTTGTCGCAGCCAGGTCGGATTCGCGGACCGGCGACGTCGGCTCATCGTTCGGCGTGGAGGGTTCTCCCGGCTGCCCATACGCGGCCAGGCGGAACGTCGGCGGCGCCGGCCGGTGGCGTGCTGCTGAGGCGAGGGCCGTCCGGCGATCTCGCCGGATTTCCGAAATTCGGCTGTCCAGAGCGTCCCATCGGCCGGCATCGCGAGAGTTGGCGCAGCCGGCCGTTGTGCAAGCGATTCCCATCAGGATGCACATGCGAATCGTCATGACCGTGCCTCCATGTTGATGCTGCAGATGATCCTGCCATTACTCTGGCGGGGACAACTCTACCCGAAACACCCGGCGGGAGAAACGAGATTTTCGACGAGCGGCCGGCGTGTGCTTGTGGTCCCTCCACACGCCTGTACACTGGCGTGCCGAGTACTTTCGCCGAGCGGGGGAACCCGTTGCCGTTTGATGCTTTTCGCTCGCGGGTTCGACATCCCAGGGTCGTCTGTCTGGTACGGAGTGTCATACCATGAGAGGAATCGCGTTCATGGCTGCTTTTGTTGCCTCATCGGTGCTCTCGGGGGCGGACGAGGTGCTGCTGCGCGAGGACTTCGGGCAGACGGCGGACGGTGCCCTGCCGGCGGGCTGGTCCGCGGACGGGTCCGGCTGGAGCGTGGCGGACAAGGCCCTGCGCGGTGCGGCGATGGAGGGCGAGAGCACGGTCTTTTTCGGCTCGCCCGACTGGCGGGACGTTGCGTTGACCTCCGACGTTCGGTTCGATGATTCGAAAAAGGACACGTCCTGGGCGGCCCTGCTCGTACGCGATGCCGGCGACGATGCGCCCGGCGTTCAACTCACCATTCGTCGAGACGCAACGCGTGGCAACGGCCTGGAACTCGCCGCCCGACGACCGAAGAAGGACGGCGGCGGCTGGCGCATCTTCCAGACGGCGGCCGCGCCGAAGGTGGCCGATGACCATCCGTATCGGCTGCGCCTCGAAGCGCGGGGCGAGTGGCTCCGCGGGTTTGCCAATGACCAGAAGGTGTTCGAGTGCCCCCGCGGGCCGGAGGTCGGCCCCGCCGGCCGCGCCGGTTTCCGGATCAGCGGCGCTTCAATCGTGGTGGACAACGTGGAGGTGTCGCGGCTGGCTCCGGAAAGCCCCGCCCAGCGCCGGCACCTGCGGGCACGCCCGCTGGTGATCGCGCACCGCGGCTGGTCGGAACGGGGGCCGGAGAACACGCTGGCCGCGTATCGGTTCGCCATTGAAGCCGGGGCGGAGATGGCCGAATGCGACGTCTGGCTGACGTCCGACCGCGTTCCCGTGCTGCTGCACGACGGAAACCTCAAGCGTACGACCGGCCTGGACGCGCCGGTAGGGAGCCTGCCGCTGGAAAAAGTGAAGGAACTGGACGCGGGTGGCTGGAAATCGCCCGAGTTTGCGGGCGAGCGCATTCCGACCCTGCGCGAGGCGCTGGACCTCGTCCACGGCAAGCTGCGCCTGGTCATCGAGATCAAGCAGGCCGGCATGGAGAAGGAAGTGCTCGATACGATCCGCGACGCCGGCATGAATCCGGCGGACGTGATGATCTTCTCCTTCGGCCACGACATCGTCGAGACGATTACCCGGTTGGAGCCGCTGCTGCCCACCGTCTGGCTCATCGGCGACATGCCGTGGGAAGAGGCGGCCCGCCGCGACGTGCTGACGGAGGCCGTACGCATTCGCGCCTCGGCCATCGGGTTGCCCTTCACAAGGGCGAATCCCGCCGTCCTTCGCATGGCCCGCGAGCGCGGGTTGACGGTTTTTGTGTGGACGGTGGACGACCCGGCCGACATGCGCTATCTGTCGCGGATCGGCGTGGACGGCATCATCACGAATCGGCCGGACGTGCTGCTGGGCATCGTGGACGAGGCGAACTGACGCCCCCTCACGGCGTTCCCTGGCGCCGCAGCATCCTCAGCGTGTAAGATCCTGCAGTGTCACGTACAGAAACGCGGCCCCAATCAGGGCCAGCCCCACCGCCTGCGTGACCATCTGGATGCGCAGATTGACCGGCGATCCCTTGATCTTCTCGATGGTCAGAAACACCATGTGCCCGCCGTCCACGATGGGCAGCGGCAAGAAGTTGATGACCGCCAGGTTGGCCGAGATCACGGCCAGGAAGAACAGAAGCTGTACCACGCCGGCCTGGGCGAGTTGCCCGCCCAGCTTTACGATGCCGACCGGGCCGGACAGCGTCTCCACGCCCACGCTCCGTGAGACGATCATCCGCTTCATGACGACGTAAACCTGGACGATGAACTCCCAGGTCTTGTCGGCGCCCAGGGCCATGGCAGAGATGGGGTTGTTCGCGCGAATAATGGTCTGCTCTTGGGCGTAATCCAGATCCACCGTGTACTGGACTCGACTCAGCCACGGATAGACCATGTCCTCTGTAACCTCAACCGTGGCGGTATTCGGGGGTGCCCGATGCTCTCTGTATCGTACTTCAACTGATTTGCCGATGTTGGCCTCCAACGCGGTTTGAATGCCTACGGGATGAGACACTGGAATGGGATACGTCCGCTCCCGCTTTGCCCCGGAACGGTCAGAGGAGGACTGAGTGTAGGGCACAGTCTCGTGCCCGTCGATGGAAAGGATGTGAGCGCCGGGTTTCAGGCCCAGTTTCGTGAGGATGGAATGCGGTACGGCAAACTGGCACGTCTGTTCCGCCCCGCGTTCCGGTTCCGACCGATACGCAAGTGTGACCGTGCTTCCTGCGTTCTGCCGCAGTTCCTCCACGAGCTCCGCCCAGCGAGCCACCGGCTTGTCGTTGATTCGGGTGATCCAGGCGCCGTCTGGAATGCCGGATTCGGCGGCGGGCGTTGGACGATCATCCCATTCGGGGACGACGTGGCCGATCCGCATCACGTTGTCGGCCAGAAGCTCAAAGAAAGCCCCTTCCTGCGGAACCCCACGCGCAGCCCCCGTGACCAGGCGGTCGATGCGCTGCGCCACCGTTCGCTTGACCAGCGGCCGGATAACCAGATCGATTTCCTTCTTCGCATCCGGTCGCCAGATCCGTACCGGAATGTCCCGTTCCACCACATCAACACGATCGCGATCGCGATTCAACTCGCGCGTGCAGGCACGCCTGGTTTCCGCCCGAATATCCTCGCGCGTCGGGTAGGAGACCTCACCCCACTTCACGATGACGTCGCCTGCTTTCAACCCGGCCAAATACGCCCGGCCTTCTGCTTCAACATGGCTTACCCGAGCGAGCGGAGTCAACCCGAGAACGTCCACTGAGCCCCCGGGAGACGACCCGTGCGGGCGAATCGCGATGCGCGACGGAATGACCAGTTCCACCCTCTTCCTGGGGGAGTTCGGGTTGTCCGGATCCTCCGGACGTTCCACCACTACGTGGGCCTGAGCCGCCGGGTTGACCAGGGCGCCCAGAACCTCGTTTGCGTTCTCGTCGGTGACGGCCATCCCGTCCACCGAGACGATCCGGTCGCCAATGTGCGGACTGTCCGGGCGGCGGGGATCCGCTTCCAGCCCGAGGACCGCGATCTCCGAAGTGCGGGAGTTCGCGATGCCGATCTGCTGAACACTCTTGTCTTCGGTGTTGATGGGGACGACGCCGATTGTCTTTCGTTCCCCGTGCCGATTGACCGTGAACTCGATCTCATCGAGCGGCGCGGCAAGCACGATGGCCATCTGGACTTCCTTGAAGTCGCGAATCCTCCGCCCGTTGATGGCTTCGATCTCGTCACCTGGGAGGAGTCCGGCAGCGTCTGCGGGAAGGTTCGGCACAACCATCCCGATCTTCGGGACGATCGCGGGCATTCCGATCATGAACACCACGGCGAAGATGACCCCCGCAAACAGCACGTTCATGAGTACGCCGGCGGAGATGACCGCCATCCGCTTGCCCACGCTCTTGCTGGAAAACGATCGGGGGTCCGCCTTGACCGCGATCTCGCCCGACTTGTCGATCTCAAAATCCTCCTGCCCCAGCATCTTCACGTAACCGCCCAGCGGCAGAATGTTGAACGAATACCGCGTCTCCCCGCGCGTGAAGCCCCAGATCTCCCGGAAAAAGCCCACCGCGAACCGCTCCACCCGAATGTCGCACAACTTGGCCACGACAAAGTGACCAAGCTCGTGAACGAAGATCACCATGGAGAAGCCGAAGAAGATCAGCAGGTACGGCACCAGCGCAGCCAGCCACTCCAGCGGGTTGATGAAGGCCAGAGCCGGCGACAGGGACATCAGCAGGTCGAGCATTCCGTAACCTCATTTCGCGCCCAGCGATCCGCGGCAAGCAGATCGTCCAGCGTCGGGTTTTCCTTGTATTCGTGCCGGCTCACCGCATGTTCGGTCAGCGACGCGATTTCCGTAAACCGAATTTCACCCGCCCGGAACAGTTCTACGGCCGCCTCGTTGGCCGCGTTCAAAACCGCCCCCGCCGTTCCCCCCCGCTGCGCCGTCTCGTGCCCCAGCCGCAACGCGGGAAACCGATCCTCATCCGGCGGGTCAAAGTGCAGACGCCGATGGGCCAGCAAATCCAGCGACTGCGACGGGCAGGGCAGCCGGTCCGGCCACGTCAACGCATACTGGATGGGCAACCGCATGTCCGGCGACCCGAGCTGGGCAATCAGCGAACCGTCGCAGAACTCCACCAGCGAGTGAACCACCGACTCCGGATGCACCAGCACGCTGATCCGGTCGGCCGGCATGTCAAACAGCCACCGGGCCTCGATGATCTCCAGGGCCTTGTTCATCATGGTGGCCGAGTCGATCGTGATCTTCGGGCCCATCGCCCAGGTCGGGTGATTCAGGGCGTCCTCCAGCGTGGCCCGGGCCATCCGCTCTGCATCCCACGTGCGGAACGGACCGCCGGACGCGGTCAGGATGATTCGCCGAACCTCCGAGTGGCGACCCGCCTGCAGCGATTGGAAAATGGCCGAGTGCTCGCTGTCCACCGGGATCAACGCCGCCCCCGTCTGACGAGCCAGCGGAGCGATCAAGGCACCGGCCACCACCAGGGTTTCCTTGTTCGCCAGGGCGATCCGCCGGCCCAGCTCGACCGCCCGAAGGGTGGCCGGCAGACCGGCCGCCCCCACGACCGCGGAAACCACCACTTCACAGGCTTCGGCCTCGATCAGCTCGACCATGGCCTGCGGCCCGGAATAGACCCGCACGCTCCGGTCGACGGCCGATCGAAGTGCGTCGGCGTTGGCAACATCCGTGATGGCAATGGCTTTCGGCCGCCAGTCACGAGCCTGTTGAGCGAGAGGTTTCCACTGGGACCCGGCGGCCAGGCCCACTACTTCATATCGGCGATCCAGGCCGGCCAACACCTCCAGCGTGTTCTGGCCGATGGAACCAGTGGACCCTAGTACTACGATGCGTTGCCTGCTCATGCGTGTCGTTATGGCCTGTGGTGGACCTGCCCCGTGACAGACCGGACCATGATAGGGGCAGTCCCGGGGGCGGACAAGGCGAGCCGACCCCCTCAAATTGCCCGACCGCGGGGCACGACCTATAATCGCCCGCAAGGGGGTTGGACCCGGCCAGACTGGCACCCAACGGATCGAACCTGCGAACCGCCGATGAAGCGAACCGTCCTCATGACCGGCCGTATTTTCTCCGTGGAAAGACGGGAAATCCCCCGGGATGGCAAGCCCGCGCTCGTGCGCGAGGTCGTGATTCACCCCGGGGCGGTGACCGTGCTGCCGATACTGGAAAACGGCTCCATCGTCATGATCCACAACTTCCGACACGCGGTGGAGCGTGAACTACTGGAACTGCCGGCGGGCACGCTGGAGGTAGGTGAAAACCCTGCGGCCTGCGCGGTTCGGGAGTTAGAAGAGGAGACGGGCTACGTCGCCAAGGAAGTCCAGCCGTTCTGCGAATTTTTCACCACGCCCGGAATCGCGAACGAGCGTATGCAGGTCTTTTGGGCGACGGGACTGACCCCGCATGAGCAGCGGCTGGATGAGGGCGAGCAGATTCGGGTGGAGGTTTTGCCTGCGGAGCAGGTGCGGCAGATGGTGACGGACGGGCGCATTCAGGACGGAAAGACTCTGGCGATTCTGGGGCAATATTTCCTGCGGAACCAAGGGTAGGCGAACGATGGGCTGGCAGGACCGAGACTACGCGAGAGAAGACGGCGGCCCAGGCGGCTACGGCGTCTACATCGGCCGGGGCGGAATCCGCCGGCACAACATCGTCCGCACGCTGATCATCGCGAACATCGTCCTCTACGTACTCTGCTACATGACGCCGTTTGGGCCGCACATTCGCGGCACCGAGTCGCAGGTTGTTATGACCCCCCTGGGGCCGGCCGTCGAACCCGGGCAGCCCGGCTGGTGCGAGATGATCACCACCAAGGTGATGCACGGTCAGGTGTGGCGGCTGGTAACGTCGCAGTACCTGCACGCGCCGCGGATCGAGCACATCCTCTTCAACATGATCGGGCTTCTGTTCCTGGGCCCTCCGCTGGAACAGCGTTGGGGCAACCGGAAGTTCTTCGTCGTCTACACGTTGGCCGGTATCAGCGGAAACCTGCTGCTCATGGCGGCCGGGCTGGTGGGCTGGATCAATCCGAACGTGCCCGCGCTGGGTGCGTCCGGCTGCATCCTGGGTCTGCTGGGCGCGGCGGCGGTCCTTTTTCCGCATGCCGAGG
Organism: Phycisphaerae bacterium; assembly: GCA_016929015.1. Classification (GTDB taxonomy): domain Bacteria; phylum Planctomycetota; class Phycisphaerae; order UBA1845; family UBA1845; genus JAFGJQ01. The sequence goes on from JAFGJQ010000232.1 coordinate 12,771, forward strand.
TGTACGTGTACTTCCTGTTCCCCGTCAAGATTCGGACGGTGGCCGTCCTGTTCACGCTGATGTACGCCTACAATGTGTACAAGCAGGGCGTCAATTACGGCGGTGATCTGTGCCATCTGGCGGGCTTGGGGTTCGGCGTGTGGCACGCTCGATGGGGAGACCGCTGGTGGTTCTACTCCGGCCTGCGCCGCGTGCTCGTGCGGGCCGTGCAGTCGTTCGGCCTATTCCGGTCCACGCCCGCCCGTGTCGGACCGGGAGCGTGGAACGCCCGGATGGAAGAGCGAATCACCGACGCCGCCGAGATCGACCGGATTCTCAAGAAGGTCTACGACGGCGGCATCAGCACGCTGAGCGAGCGCGAGAAACGCGCGCTGGCCGAGGCTACCGAGCGACAGCGGCAGGAAGACATGAAGGCCAAGCGCGGCTGGTAGCCGGCCGGCCCGTTTGCGGGTGGGGCGAACTCGGGCGACAGGTATGTCACGGTCGTTTGACAACCCGATCAACTGGTCCTTTCGCATCGGGCGGCTGTTCCACATTGACATTCGCGTGCATCTGCTGTTCGTCCTAGGAGCACTCGTGCTTCTGGCCCGGGCGTTCCAGGAGGACGTGGAGGGCGGGGTCAGCACGGTTTGGGACAGCCTCATCGCCATCGCGATGCTGTTCCTCATCGTGCTGATTCACGAGTTCGGGCATTGCTTCGGTTGCCGGGCCGTCAAGGGCGAGGCGAGCGAGATCATGCTCTGGCCGCTGGGCGGGCTGGCCCTGGTGGGTCCGCCGCACACGCCGCGCGCCCATCTGATCACGGCGCTTTCCGGCCCGGCCGTTCACCCCGTGCTGTGCGTGCTCGCGGCGGCCGTGCTGGTGCTGTCCACGGGGACGTTCGCGTCGGTTCCCTGGAATCCGTTTCGGCCGTTCGATCCCGTCGGCGGCGAGGGGGTCCTCCATGCCCAGTGGCAGTCGTGGATCGCGTATTTCTTCGGGCTGAACCTCTGCCTGCTTCTGTTCAACCTGTCGCCCGTGTTCCCGCTGGACGGCGGCAAGATCCTCCAGTCGCTGCTGTGGCCAAGCATGGGCTTTCGCGATTCCATGATGCTGGCCAGCGGAATCGGCATGATCGGGGCGATCGGGTTTGCCGTGATCGGTATCTTTTCGCAGGCGTACATTCTGTTTGCCCTGGCGTTTTTCGGATACGTCACCTGCATGCAGCAGCGGCAGCAGATTCGCATGGGGGCGTACGACGAGGGCGGAGAGTTCGGCTACGACTTCTCCCAGGGCTACACGTCGTTCGAGCGGTCCGCCGAGCGGGCGGGCCGGTCGCAATCGTTCTGGCAGCGCCGCCGCGCCCGCAAGGAGGAGGCTCGCCGGCAGCGGGAGATAGAGCGCCTGGAGGCCGAGCGCCGCGCCGTTGACGCCATCCTCGAGAAGATATCCCGGGAGGGCATGCAGTCTCTCTCCCCCCGGGAGCGCCGCCTCCTCCAGCGGGAGACACAGCGCCAATCCTCTCACGACGGCCACTGACGACTACCCATCGGACAATCCGGGTCGAATTGCCCGATCCGACGGAAAACCCTAAGATGAACCCGGCCGCCGCGCCCCGTGCCGGGCCCGTAGCTCAGCGGTTAGAGCAGTCGACTCATAATCGATTGGTCGGGGGTTCAAATCCCTCCGGGCCCAGTTTCATGAGGAGCGCCGCCCGGCACGGCGGCCACGCCCGCGAGAAACGCCGATCGCACAACCGCCCGGCTCTTTGGCTGGGATTCCCCCACGCGACTCCCCCTGCCACCCGAACGGGGCGGAACGAATTGCGAATTGCGAAAGATGAATTGCGATGCGCCACTGCTCTTGATCAGTGCCTGGAGTCTGGCACTTACCTAGCCGCAGGGCGCTGTACGCGCAGCGGTCGGCCGGTCCGACTCGTCCGCCACGCCGGCGAAGACCATCGCGGCCCGCACCAGCTCGACGAACAGCGGGTCCGGCTCCAGGGGGCGCGACGTGAGTTCGGCGTGGGCCTGGGTGGCGAAGAAACAGGGGTGCTGGTCGGCCGGCAGTTCCAGGATCTGCATGATGGGCTGATTCGGCGCCCGGCCGCTGAAAACCATGCCGCCGTTTTCCAGCGGCTGGATGTACCGGGGTTCCACTTCATAGCGATGCCGGAAACGAAGCCGCACGGTGGGGACCTGGCCGTAGAGGTTCCAGGCGCGGCTGCCGCGTGTCAGTTCCACGTCCTGGCCACCCAGCCGCATGTTGCCGCCGAGTTCCTTGATCTTCCGCTGCTCGGGGAGAATGTCGATCACCGGATGGGGCGCATTCGGGTCCACTTCCGTGCTGTTGGCGCCGTCGAGGCCGCAGACATTGCGGGCGTACTCGATGACCGCAATCTGGAACCCGTAGCACAGGCCGAGGTAGGGCATCCGGTTTTCCCGGGCGTAGCGCACGCAGGCGATTTTCCCTTCCACGCCCCGCACGCCGAACCCGCCGGGCACGATGATGCCATGCACCTCGGCCAGTCGGACGGCGACGTCCGCGTCGGCGACGCCGCCGCTGTCGATCCATTCGATCCGGACCCGCGCGCCGAGGTACGTGCCCGCGTGTTCCAGGGCCTGGATGATGCTCGCGTAGCTGTCGCGCAGAGCGGTGTACTTGCCGGTAATGCCGATGGTGACGGGACGGTCCGCCGCGCGGTATCGGGCGACGTACCCGTCCCACACGTCCCGGGCCTGCTGCTCGCACTTCGCGTCGGCCGGCGGCAGGGCGAGTATCCCCATGACGGCCTGATCAATGCCCGCCTCGCGCAGCAGGTTCGGAACCAGGTACACGCTTTCCATGTCGTGCATGGAAAACACGCGTTCGACGGGCACGTTGGAGTACAGGGCCAGCTTCTCCTGCACCTTGCGTGTGACGGGCCGATGGGCGCGGCATGCGATGATATGGGGCATGATCCCCGTAGCCATGAGCTGCTTGATGTTGAGCTGGGCCGGCTTGGACTTCTGCTCGCCCAGGGTAGGCGGCTCCACCACGTACGTCAGGGCCACGTAGCAGCAACTGTTGGGCCCTTCCTTGAACGCCAGTTGCCGCATGGCCTCGATGAAATACGCGTTTTCCACGTCTCCCACGGTGCCGCCGATCTCCACGAACACGATGTCCGCCTCGCTGCGGACGGCCAGTTCACGCAGGCGATACTTCACCTCGCCCGTTACGTGAGGGATCATCTGCACGTCCCGGCCGAGATATCCACCTTTGCGCTCTTTGCGGAGTACCTCGGAGAAGATCTGCCCGCTGGTACAGAAGTTCAGACGCGACAGGTCCTGGTTGAGCATTCGCTCGTACGTGCCCAGGTCCATGTCGCACTCCATGCCGTCGTCCAGCACGAAGACCTCGCCGTGCCGATACGGGTTCAGGGTGCCGCTGTCGCGATTCAGGTAGCCCTCCAGCTTGATGGGGGCCACCTTGAATCCCTTGTCCTGCATGACTTTGGCCAGCGAGCTGGAGAAAATGCCCTTGCCCAGCCCGCTCATCACCGTGCCGAGCACAATGACGAACTTGGTCCGGCCCGGCTGGTAACCGGGGGGTACCAGGGTGTAGAACTCGGTTTCGTCCGAGACTTTCCCGAGACTGGCGAGCATCTTGTCGGGTGTCATGGTGGCTCTCTGAAGCGCTGCGTTGGGGAAGGTGAACTGTTTCCTATCGGCGCGATCGGGCTCCGTGTCGTTTCACAAACGCGGCATAGTCGGCCGGCGTGTCGATTCCGGCCGTCGCGTGGTCCACAAGCTCCACGGCGATCGAGTATCCATGCTCCAGCGCCCGGAGCTGCTCCAGTCGTTCAATTCGCTCCAACCGGGTCGGTTCCAGCGACGCCAGAGTCATCAGGAAGTCCCGGCGGTACGCATAGATGCCCAGGTGCAGGTACGGAGGCGTCGGCCCGTTGACGCCCGTCGTTCCGGCGGGCTCGGCCGGATACGGGATCAGCCCGCGTGAGAAGTACAGCGCGCGGCCCTGCCCGTCGATGACCACCTTCACGCTGTTGGGGTCGGCCGGATCGCCCTGGGGAACCGCGGAAAACGGGCAAGCCAGTGTGGCCATCTGGCAGTGACGGTCGATCGCCAACCGCTCGACCAGCCGGTCGATGCAAGCCGGCTCCAACTCCGGCTCATCTCCCTGCACGTTGACAATGACGTCGAAATCAAGCTCGGCCGCCACCTCGGCCACGCGATCGGTGCCCGATGCCTGGTCTGTGCGCGTCATGATCACCTCGCCGCCGAATCCGCGGACGGCTTCCACGATCCGTTCGTCGTCGGTGGCGATGATGACCTGCCGAATGTGGCCGGCGGCGCGTGCCCGTTCGTACACGTGCTGAATCAGATACTTGCCCGTGTCCTTGGCCAATGGTTTCCCGGGGAAACGTGTCGATGCGAAGCGGGCCGGGATCACCGCACAAGCGGAGATCGAGAGGACATCGGGCGAAACACTGGCCATACCTTGGGGAGGCACGGGCCAATCTTACCCAGCGATTCGGGTGGTGTCA
>JAFGJQ010000233.1 GCA_016929015.1 Phycisphaerae bacterium
CCGGTCTTGATGCCGCCGGTTGCGGTGTCCAGCCGGATCGTGAACGTGTCCGAAGACCCGGCGGCCAGAGTCCCGGATAGACCCTCGACCAGACTGAATCCTGCCGGCACGCTCACCGCTCCCAGCGTCAGTGCCGCCGTCCCGGTGTTGTAGACCGTGAACGTACGCGTCGGGCCCGCCTGGTTCTGAATCGCCGTGCCGAAATCCGTATGATCGAGCGTACTCGCACTGAGGTCGCCGTCCAGAATCACTCTGCCGTTGCCACGCACCTCCACTTCCGGCACCTGCGGCGGCAGAATCCGTCCGGTGATCGTGAAGTTGAAAGGACTTTCGTTGCCGTCATTGCTCGTGACGCTGATCTGCCCGCTGCGGGTCGTTACGTACGTGGTGTTCAGTCGAACGGTGAACGTGTCCGAGGCCCCCGCCGCCAGACTCGTGGACAGGCCCTCCACCAACGTGAAGCCGTACGGAACCGTCACTCGGCCCAGCGTCAGAGTCGAGCCTCCCTCGTTGCGGACCGTGAACGTCCGATCGATCGACGCCGATCCCCGCGCCGCGATGCCGAAGTCCGTCCCGTCCCCTGTGGAGGGCGTCGTATCTCCGTCGGTGATCGAAATCCCATTGCCCAGGACCGCGATCTCCGCGGGCGGAGCCTGCACCGTCCCTCGGATCCGGAAGTTGAAAGGACTCTCATTGCTGTCGTTGTTCGTGAAGACGACGTCGCCGGTCTTGATGCCGCCGGTTGCGGTGTCCAGCCGGATCGTGAACGTGTCCGAAGACCCGGCGGCCAGAGTTCCGGATAGACCCTCGACCAGCGTGAATCCCGTCGGCACGCTCACCGCCCCCAGCGTCAGGGTGGAACCGCCGTCATTGCGTACGGTGAAGGTGCGAGTGATCCCCGCTCCACCCAGCATCGTCGTGCCGAAGTCCGTCCTGTCCGTCGTGCCCGGGGTGATATCCCCATCCGCGATGGAGACTCCATTGCCCAGAACCGCGATCTCCGCAGGAGAGGCGGAGGTGAGCGAATGATTACCGAAGTTCTTGCCGGCAACCTGCTGACCGGAACTGAGGACCACCGTGTATGTGCCGGGCGTCTGCACGCTCAGCCCCCACAGAAGATCCATGCTCTCAACGATCGCCGGCTCGTATTCCAAGCCGAGGATGTACCCGCCCGTGCCCGGTTCGAGGAGCATCTGCATCAGGGACAGGGACGGGGTGTACGGATCGGCCGCCTGCATGTCGACGACGTAGCCCAGGTCCCCCATCGAACCGACGGTCACGGAACTGAGAGGATTGATCCGACCGCTGTTGTACCAGCCGGTCATCAGTTCCGTGCCGAACGTGCTTTCGCGCCAGTGCGACAGACGCGTACCCGCTCCGCCGCCGGCCTCGACAGGCACCGAAGAGCCGGAGAGACCGAAGATCCGATTGTACTCGGCAACAGCCCGCGTGCCGGTGAAACGAGGATCGCTGGTGTTGGTTCCGGTCAGAAGGTTCAGATTGTCCCAAAGGATGCCAAAACCCAACACGTGGGCCATCTCATGCACGATCACCCCGAGCAGGGCGCCGGAGGACTCCATGGCCGCCAGGTCGGCACTGTCGTACTGCATGATCCCGTGGGCCGGCAGAAGCGATCCCGCGCGCAGGAGATCCGGACCCGCCTGTCCGAGAATTCCGCCGGGGCCGTCCATGGTGACGGCGCTGGCGATGATTTGCACGTCATCGATGATGGCGCCCTGGTACGACACGTCCGGGAGGTCGCCGAGAATGATCCGCTCCCATCGCGCCGCGGCCTGCTCGAAGATCGCGCGCTGGCTCGTCGAGAACCCGGTGAGTGCCAGATCGATGTTGTATCCCCCGGCCGAGACAACCGGATACGACTGCCGCCACCCGTCTTGCACGATTTCCACCACCGTGTACGTGCCCGGCAGGAGATTCGTGAAGGCGTAGCTTCCATCGCCGGCAGTGGTCGTCTTCGGCTCGCCCGTGTTCCAGGCGCCGCTGGCGTTCAGATCGAGATAGACCTCCCAGTTGGACAGACCGGGCTCATTGCCGTCCCATATGCCGTCATCGTCCAGATCGTTCCACGCGCTGCCGCGGATTTCGCCTGTGGCGGAGGCGGCGCCCACGGTGATCGTTCTGGTGTACGTGTTGTCGGCCTCGCTCGCCTCGGCAATCATTCCGGTCCGGTCGCTGCGGATCTCGATCGTGTGCGAACCGCTCGATAGCGTGCCGATGGAGTAATCGCTGGCGTAGACGTAGTATCCGGGATTCAGCGATAGATTGACCGACCAGGAGGCCCGCAGTCCCCCATCCACATACAGACCCACCGAGAAGGTGGCTCCCGTGGCCGCGGACCCATTGTTGATCACCGCCCAGTCCACATACAGGGCGTCCGTAGGGGATAGGGGGGAGTTGTCTGTGCTGGTCCCGGTCCGCGTGGACACCACGATCTCATCACTCCAGCCCGAGGGCTGATAGGGAGTCAGGTTCGGCAGCGTTGCGGTCGCCCCGCTCTCCGCATCGCCTTCGTGCAAATCCACGACGATCACCTGTTCCGCGCGAGCCACTCCTAAAAGGGACGGATCCGCACCCGGCAGGTCCGCGCTCAGAAGTACTCTGGGCTCCAAACGCTCACATCGAGGCGTCGCGAAGGGTGTTGAGAGTATCGCTTGCTTCGTTGCCTTCCGACGCGCAAACCAGCCCTTTATCCCCATGGTGCATCGATCCTTGGCCAACAACCACGCTATAACACATGCCGCAGGCAGACCCCACCCACGTGATCATGCCAAACATCCAAAGTATATGAATAACCGATCAGGACGCAAGCGCCGAATCTCGGCCGGCGAAAACTCACGTTCCTCGCCGCGGCTCGTGAAACAGGGCGTCGACCCAGGTGCAGAGCAGGCGAATGAGAATGGCGCATGGATCGACTAAGGGGTGCCGGCGAAACCGAGATTCTCGTCGAGCCAGTGGTCGGCGTGCATGACGGCCTTTCGCTGCCACAGCGCGAATCGCTCGGCGCGAAGCTGGGCGAGCCGGAAGACCGCGCCGGTGGCGGCCGAGGCAATGTCGCCGGTGGCGTGCACATGTCGCCGGCGGAGGCGGGCGGCGAGTCCGGCGGTATATCGACTGACGAACTCGTCTTCCAGACAGATGATGGCCTGCGCGGTTCCCGGATCGCCCTGCCGGGCGCAGCGTCCGAAAAGCTGGCGGTCAATGCGTCCGGACTCGTTCCGCTCGGCGGCGATCACGTGGAGGCCGCCGAGCTCGGCGACGCCCCGGCCGAGCTTGATGTCCGTGCCTCGTCCGGCCATGTTCGTCGCGA
>JAFGJQ010000234.1 GCA_016929015.1 Phycisphaerae bacterium
CCGTAACGGCGTTGACGAAGCCCGCGGCGTCCGCGGCGTCCACATCGTCGTCCGCGTCAAAATGGGCGGCGAAACAACCGGGCTCACGCCGGGCCACGTCCGCGCCGCCGTAGCATTCCTGTAATCGTGCGTAGTCCACCAGGTCCACGTCGCCATCCTCGTCCAGATCGCCCAGGACGGCGGCATACACCTCGAACTCCGGAATCCGGGCGTAATTGTCAATGCCGGGGTCGGTGATGTAAAGGCGGACGTGCCGAGCGAACCGGGGCGCGTAGTATCGCCGGCCGGTGACGCTGTCCTGGCTGCCGTTGTATATCGATGCGTCCATTTCCCACGGCCCCGTGGCGTCGGGCGCCGTCTGAAGCTGGAACACATCCGTGTTGTAGTACGCAGGCTCACCGCCGGCACCGGCGTGCCGCACGATCATGCCGGACAGCGGATACTCCGCGCCGAGATCCAGCCTCAGCCAGTGGGTGGCCGACGAGCCGGTGCTGGTCCACTTGCTGTCTGCCGCCACAACCCCGTCGATGGCCTTGGCGGGGGCATTGGCGGCGTTGTACATCGAGTCGGCGAATGCGGTAGCCGTCCGGGCGACGTTGGTGCCCGTGGGGATCCCGGCGTACATCCGTGTCACCGCCGAGCCCGAGGGCGTGCCCGTCGGGTAGTTCTGTGTACAGGCGTACTGGAAGGCGTCGTACAGGTCGTTGTCGGACCCGCTCGGACCGATGGAGTGCAGCGACTCGATGGAGTACTGGAGCCAGCCCGGATCTTCCTGGTAGATGAACCAGCACGCGCTGCTGACGGGGTGCGCGCCGGGGGTCTGGTTCCAGGCGTGCAGGTCGGCGAAGGCGCCGTGCAGAAACTGGGCGCTGGCGGCCTCGTCCGTATAGGGGGAACCCGTATTCTCGACGCGCCGGTTCCACTCCGTGATGTGGACCGGCTTGCTGGCGAATCCCTTGTCGTCGATGATCGCGAGTTGACTGATGTATCCGCCCTGGAACTCCATGCGCGATACGGCAGCACTGTTCCATGGGGCGGCGTATGAGTGCAGCCCGAAGCCGTCCACGTCGTCCGGCGTGAGCAGGTCGCACATCTGGGCGAGGTACACGTTGCCGTCGGTGTGACGGACGCCGGCCTGCACGCCGCCCGGCGAAACCGGACCCAGCAGCACAATCTGTTCGCCCAGCGGGCTGGGGACCGCCTTGATGGCGGCTCGAATCTGCTTGAACATGCTGACGTAGTTTGCGGCGGTCAGTTCGTTCCCGCCCCATTCGGCGTACAGATTCATCTCGTTGCCGATTTGCCAGACGTGGCAGACGTTGGCGAGGGTCTGAGCGGCGGCCTGCACGTCCACGAGATACTGCGCCAGGTTGCCCGGATAGGGGACCGTTTCCCCCCAGTTTCGTTCGATGCGAACGATGATCGTATGACCGCGATCGATCATCGCCTGGAACCGGTTGTCACGCTGCCACTGGGCGCCCCACCATTCAGCGCTGTTGGTCTCCACGACCTCCAGCGACCAGATGCCCTTGCTGCCCGTCATCGTTTCCACGATGCTTCCGCCGGGCTCGCCGTACCAGTGAATGCCGTAGAGCCAGGGAGAGTCTGCACCTTGTGCCGGAATCGCTGCCGCTGCCGCCAGGCCGATCGTCACGAGTAGTCGACGCCATCCTCGCGTGGTGTTCATCTTCTTCCATCCTCGAGTCGAAGCCGCCGAGTCCGAAAACCCCATCCGGGAACATCCACCCTGAGTATACCGGATGGCAAGCGATCGAGAAAAGAAGACACGCACAAAACGAAGCGTAAAACCGGTTGCGTGACATGACCGATTGCGGTCACGCCGGCCCGAGTCGAACGGGCTTGTTCGGCCCTGCGTTTGCCTCTATGCTCACGACCCGAGTCGGCGGTCCACCGCAAGAACCCACACTCCAGGAGGCAGCCCGTGGCACACAACCGCATCCGCATCGCAGCGATTCTGGGACTTGGTCTGGTGTGGATGGGGCCGGTGGAGGCCTTCGGCGGCAGGGAAGGACTGCCGGATACGCCGTTTGGCATTCACGGGCCCACGTTCTCGCACGGGCTGGAGGCCGATCGGGCGAATCTCTGGGAAGAAGGCGATGCATTCCTCAACGTGTGGGCCGGCACGGGGGCCACGTGGGCCCGGCAGGATTTCTGGTGGTCGTTGTGTGAGCCGCGGCCGGACGGATTCGTCTGGGACGGGTTTGATCGGGCCATCGACGCGTATGAGCAGAAGGGAGTCAACGTCTTTGCGATTCTCTGCTACGGATCGGCTTGGTCAAAGGGCGTGTCGCCGCAGACCGAGGAAGACCGGGCGGCCTTCGGCCGGTACGTGTACGAAATGGTGCGCCGCTACAAGGGCCGGGTCGGCGCGTGGGAAGTCTGGAATGAGCCGAACATTCAGCCGTTCTGGGAACCGAGACCGGACCCGGAGCTGTACACCAAGCTGCTGAAGGCCGCGTACGAGGGTGCCAAGAAAGCCGATCCGAACTGCGTGGTCGTGGGCGGGGCGTTGGCCGGTCCGGACCTGCGGTTTCTCGAAGGCATGTACGCCCACGGCGCCAAGGACTGCATGGACGTGCTGTCGTACCACAACTACGGGCAGGAGTCCGACATGCTCGTCGAGTGGCCCGCCGTCAAGGCCGTGCGGGCGATCATGGAGAAGTACGGTGACGCGGAGAAGCCCATCTGGCAGACGGAGACCGGCTTCTACACCGGGCCGGTCGGGCTGAGCGAGCACGACCAGGCGTCGCGCATCGTGCGATACTCCGTCGGGCTGCTGGCGATGGGCCTGCAAAAGACGTTCCAGCTTGCCCTGGCCGACGGAACGGACGATCCCGACCATCCGGACCGCAGCATCTACCGCGGCCTGACGCACGCAAATTTCTCTGTGAAGCCATCCTATGCGGCATATCGCACGATGTGCGAGCGGTTGGGTGACAAGCGATTCATGGGTATCGTCCGTTCGGCCACCGGCGTCTGGGGGTTTCTTTTCGAGAACCCACGGGAGTCGGTGCTGGTGCTCTGGCGCGACTGGGGCAGTGAGCCGGTGCCGGCGGATTTGGCACTGGACACGCCCGTCGCCCTCGTGCAGCAGCTAAGTGGCGACTGGAAGATCCACCGGGAGAAAACCGGACGATACAGCCTCCCGATTTCGTCCGATCCGGTCTACGTGCTCAATCCGGGGCCGGCCATTCGGCAAGCGCGGTACGTCCGCTGGAGTGACCCGCTGCGCGACGTGGTGCCGCGGGCGGCAAAGGCTACCGTGACGGTGGAAGTGTCCAACCCGCAGCCGGAGCCGGGGAATTTCGTAGTGTCGATTCCGAAACCGCCGGGTGGCGAACCGCAGCGCATCGAGTTCTCTCTTCCGGCCAACGGCACGCAGTCTGTAGTGCTGCCGCTGGACACGTCGCGGGCGGAGGTTGGGCTGCACGATGTGTCGTGGGAGATTCTCGATGGAGAGGGCCGGACGTTTGCGGCCGGTTGGCGGTGGATTGAGGTGGCATCGCCCCTGAAAATCTCTTTTGGCCCGGTCCGGAGCCTCTCGGTCGGCGAGCTGAAACTGCCGCTGGTGGTGGAATACCACGGGAGTGAGCCCACGAAGGCGTCGGCATCGCTGAAACTCGGCGGTGAGCCAACCGGCGAGCCGGTGGAAACCACGCTGGTGACCGGATCCTCACGAACGGTGGAGCTGCCCGTAAAGCCTGAGGCGTTCCTGGGTGGTCAGTCGCTGCCGATCGAGGCCGTCGTCCAAGCGGAAGGGATCGAGTTGACAGTGGGCTCCCAACGGCGACTGCTGCCATGCCCGAAGGCGCCGAACGACGTTCAGCTCGACGGAAACCTGGAGGAATGGCAGGCCCAGCCGCCGACGATCCGGCCGGACATGATGTCCTGGGCGTACACCAGCTCGCCGCAGCCACCGGGTCCGGAGGACTTGAGCGTTCGCGGATGGGTCGCCTGGAACGAACAGGGATTGTGGGTCGCCTTGGAGGTGAAGGATGATGTGCTCGTCCTCCCGCGCGACCGGATCGTCTGGAACTACGACTCCGTGCAGGTGGCGGTGGATATGGGCAGCGACGCGCAGCCGGACCAGCCGTTCGACAACAACGACATCGAAATCGAACTCGGCCACAACCCGGACGGTCCGGTGTGGTGCTACCTGGGTCACTGCCCGCCGGGCTGGCCCGAGGATGCCCTCACCGCGAAGCTGAAAGCGGCTGTGCGGCCGGATCCCGAGCAGAAGGTGGCAGCGTACGAACTGCTGATTCCGGTCGAACTGCTCGTGTCAACCACGAAGCTGGAACCGGGAACGGTTGTGGGCTTTTCGCTGCTGGTGAATGACAATGACGGCACCGGCCGGGCCGGCTGGCAGGAGCTGACGCCGGGCATCGGGCATGGCAAGCGCCCGGCGGATTTTGCGTGGTTGTGGATGCAATGAGCAATCGCAGCATGTGGACCGAGGGTGATCTGCGCGAGGTGCTGGACGGGCCCTGGGAGTTTCGGCCGGAACCGGAGATGGCGGCCGTTCCCGACGGGGAACTTCGGGCTGTTCCCGCAAGCGGGTACGAGCGCGAGCGCATCCGTGTGCCGGGCTACTGGAACAGCCTGCCGGACGCTGTCGGCGGTGACTGGGGCGCGTACGATCATTACGGCTATCCGCCGGGGTGGCAGAAGGCGGAGGCGGCCTGGTATCGCCTTCGTTTTCCCACCGTCCGGCCACCGGGTCTGGAACGGCCGCGCGTTCGTCTGCGCTTTGATGCGGTGGCGGGCGCCAGCGAGGTCTGGCTCAACGGCGTGTTCCTCGGCAGCAACCACGACTCGTTCCTGCCCTTTGCGTTCGACGTTTCGGACGACGTGATGATCGGCAAGGAAAACGAGCTGGCGGTCTTCGTCAAACCGCCGCCAAGGCGCGACGGGCTCTGGCTTCAGCCGTGCGGGTCGTGGGTCGGTTGGCACATGCGGGGCATCTGGCAGCCGGTGTGCCTGGAGTACCTGCCGACCCCGAGCGTGGAGGACGTGTTCGTTCAGCCGTCCGTGCGGCAGAACCGACTGACAGTGAATGTCACCGTATCCGCCACTCGGGAGCCTCTGGACGTCGAGGTGCGACTGGCCGTGCTGGACGGCGACCGGGTCGTGTTGGATCTGGGCCGCCGGCCGGTGCGAACAGCGAACGGTTCCGAGCAGCGGGTGCGGTTCACCGCGGATGGGCCGGACCTGGAGTGGTGGTCGCCGGACAACCCGAAGCTGTATCACGTTCGGGCGGAGTTGGGGATCAACGGGCTGACGCTGCATGCCCGGGCGGTTCGCTTCGGGTTCCGGGAGTTCTGGATTGAAGGGACGGGCTTCCGGCTGAATGGTCAGCCGATCCGGCTGTTCGGCGATTCGTGGCATTACATGGGCCCGGCCCAGCAAAACCCGGCCTACGCCCGAACCTGGTATGAGCTGGCTCGTCGCACGGGCGTGACGGCCATCCGCACGCACGCAATGCCCTACCCCCCCTGCTACTTCGACGTCGCGGATGAAATGGGCATGATGCTCATCGACGAATCGGCGGTGTACGGCTCGGCGGGCACGTTGGGTACGGGTCACGCACAGTTCTGGGAGAACGCGCGCGACCATGTCCGGCGGCTGGTGCGGCGAGATCGCAACCATCCGTCGGTCCTCTTCTGGAGCCTGTGCAACGAGACGGTCTGGAAGGGCGGCGAGGCGGTCTTTGAGGGCCTGCTGTCGCTGGCGGACGAAGCCCGCACGCTGGACCCCACGCGCTTTGCCAGCTTCGACGAAAACGATTGCGACGTGGGCGGCAAGGCGCCGCTCCACGCCGGCCACTACGGCACGCCGCGCCACTGGGACCGCTCGTGGAAGAGAGACAGGCCCCTGGTCGTACATGAGTTCTCGTCGCTGTATCACGGCGGCCCGGAGTGGGTCAGCCCGCTCGGCAACGATGCGGTGTACGCGGACTACCTCACGAGGTTGCGCTTCGCGGGTGAGGACGCAGCAGACATGTTCCTGCGGCTGCGCAGCCTCGGTGCGGCCAGCATCACGCCGTGGAACATCAACTGGTATTGCCTTGAGCCGATCCCCGTGCGGGCGGTGGAAAGCGTCCCGGAAGACGCGGTGGAGGACGGGGCCCCCATCCGGCGGATCGGGCCGCGGGCGCTGCCTTTCAACTACGGCTACACGGACCAGGAGCCCGCCTGGCGGGAGAATCCGGCCTACGCTCCGCTGGCCGCGTGCTACCGGCGGCGACGATTCTTTCTGCCCCGGCGGCCCCGGCAGGCATTTGGTGGGGACACAATCACGCTGGCCGCGGAGATATGGAACGATACGGGGGAACCGGCGGACGTGGTCACGTCGTTTCGTGTCGTGCAGGACAGTCGCACGCTTGCGGAAACAACAGTCCGTTCGAATCTGGCAGGGTATGGGTCGGAGCAGGTTGCGTTTGTCTCGACACTGACCGGTGTTTCCGATGTGGTGATCGCGACGGCCGAGCTGGTCATGCGATCTTCGGCGGACGGGGCCGTGCTCCACGCGGAATCGTGGGCGCTCCACGTACACCCGCGTGAGCGGCGAGCAGCCGACGGCAAGCGAAAGGCTTGGATACTCGGCAACGCGGATGCGCCGGAGGAGTTCGCCCTGCAGCGGCCGAGTGGCGACGGGCTTGCGGAAGCCATTCAGGCGGGCCCGGCGGCCACGGTCGTTCTGGCCGGTGGTGCGAGCGATCGGACGCTGCGGGACTGGCTGGAGCAGCCCGAAGTGGACGGGTGGCTGCGTCAGGGCGGGCGGCTCGTGGTGTGCGCGGATGGCGTGGCGGACGACGCATCACAGGGACTGAGCCCCATCCGGCGGAGCGTGGATCACGCGTATCCTCGCGACGAGGCGACCGGCCTGCTGCGCGGCCTGACGAACGATCACTTCCGCGACTGGGGACCGGACGCCGTGGTCGCAACCGCCGTATTCCAGCGTCCAAGCACCGGGCCGGCGTCGGCCCCGCTGGACGTCGGCGATTGTGCGGAGGGGTTGTCGTGCTCGCCCCTGGTGGTGATTCCGATCGGCGCGGGCCACGTGGTGCTGACGGGAATGCCGCTGCTGGAACGGTCTGTCGACACACCGGCCGCGGCAATTGTCTTGCAGAGGCTGCTGGACGATCCGCTGCCGACACCCACCGCAACGCCGGTGGCCTGCGTCGGTGGAGCAGAATTCGCGGCCGATCCCCTGTTTGCCGACGTTGGCCTGACGGCGGCCCAGAACGCCGGCGTGGTCATCTGCGATGGTGGATCGATGGGCACATTGGCCGATTCGCGGACATCGGCGAAGGCGATTGAGACCCTTCTGGCGGAAGGCGGCACGCTGCTGCTGGACG
>JAFGJQ010000235.1 GCA_016929015.1 Phycisphaerae bacterium
ACGTAGGTGAAGTCACGGGTCTGCTCGCCGTCTCCGTAGATCGTGGGCGGCTCTCCTCGCAAGATTGCGGTGACGAAGGCCGGTATGGCGGCGGCGTACTGGCTCTTGGGATCCTGGCGCGGGCCGAAAACGTTGAAGTAGCGAATGGAAAGCGTCTGCAGCCCGAAGCATTCGGCGAAGGCTTTGCAGTAGAGTTCCCCTGTGAGCTTCTGGACGGCATACGGACTCAGGGGGACCGGCCGAAGCTCCTCGTGCTTCGGTGAAACGGTGGAGTCTCCATAGGCGGAACTGCTGGCGGCGTACACCACACGCCGGCATTTCGCATCGCGGGCGGCCGAGAGCAAATTGAACGTCCCGTTGATGTTCGCGTCGTGGCTGCGCTGCGGCTGAGCCACCGAGACCGGGACGGAGGGAATCGCCCCCTCGTGGAAGACCACCTCGATGTCCCGGCAGGCCCGTCGGCAGTCGTCCGGGTTACACAGATCCCCTTCCACTACGTCAATGCGATTCAGCACGTCCGCCAGGTTCTCCCGCTTGCCCGTGCTGAAGTTGTCGAGAACGCGCACGGCGTGCCCGAGCTCCACCAGCCGCGCCGTGAGGTGTGATCCGATGAAGCCGGCACCGCCGGTGACAAGGTAGTTCGCCATAATCCAGGTTCCCCAATTGCCGTTGAGCCGATTGTCCAGAGCCGACACGACGGCCAGGCTCGAAGTGTAGCGGATGCCCGATCCCCCCGTCAACGCAATTGGCACAGCGGGTCAATCCGGCATGGGCGAATCCACGGAGGCCGGCGCGGAGGTCGGGGAGGACGAGGCGGAAGTCACCTGCTCCCCCGTGAGGCCGGCACCAAACCAACTGGCCCGGACGCGAGCATCCACGACGTCACCAGCCGTGATCCGCGTGTCCCAGGCATTCGCCGGGAACGGCACACGACCATCGATCGCCTCGAATTGCACTTCAAATGAAGTCGGAGCGTCGGCTCCTTCGGACATGACGGGCGTGACGGCCGCGACCTTGACGTCGTCGAGCATTTGAACCGGATGGGTCAGGCGATAGGCGCCGACCAGCAGCCCGTAGACCGCCACTGCGGCGACCGCCAGTGCCACGAACGTGCCGGCGGCCCAGCGAAGCGGCCGCGTCTTGAACCCACGTTTCATGGTCAATGGGAAATTGAAAAACAGATCGAACACAAAATGCTCGAGCAGCCCGCCGCTTTCGCCGAAGACCGGCACCACGTGCGTCAGGTTTTTCGCCCAGCGACCGGCGAGGAACCGGGCCAGCGCCGCATCGTGCGCCACCATCTGCAACGGAAACGCCAGGTAGCCGATGACGTGCAGAAAGGAGACGGGGGCGGCGATGTAGTAGTTGCGGACGTCCCGTTCCCGGATCATCAGATACAGCACGAACAGGCCGCGGGCGATTGAGCCGGGTGAGATCGGCGATCCCTGGATGGCCACCGCCACCGCGGTGCCGGCGGCCACGGCTTTTCCCCAGTCCAACCCGTGCACCTTGTACAGGTAGGTTCCCGTGGACACCCCGGCGATGACCATGACAATCTGCGTGATGGGGACCGTGCACAAGTGAACGGCCAGGCACCGCAGATACTTCTGTATGAACGGATCCTTGATCTCGCCGGCGATGTGCGCCGCTTCCGCGTCGGTCAACATGCCCTCGCGTCGTCCCGCTTCCACCTCACTCAACAGCCACTCTTCGCGAAACGACGGTACACGCAGGAACTTGTACACGAAGCCCGCGGCGTTGCGCACGCTCTCGCGGGCAAAGGCCGGTTCCGTCAGGAAGCGATGCCACCTCGGCGGCATCCAGCCGCACAGGATGCGCTGCAGCCAGTAGCGAACCGGGCGATGCACGAGCTTTCGCAGCCGCGCGTCGCATCCGCGGCCCTTGCGATGCCAAACAACCAGGGTTTCGATTCGCGCGCCCCGCATGGCCCGCCACAGATATCGCCCGCTGGTCAGGCAGCGTTTCAGATGAGTACGACGTACGGTAGAGCCCCACAGCTTCACAACCGCCGTTCCGAGAAACGGGATCCAGGCAAGGCAATACAGCAGCGGGAACAGCACCCGGCCGCGCCGCAGGCCTGCCGCGTGGTCTTCGTCCAGCCGCCCCAGGTGCTGCCAGCCCGTGATGATGCCGTCCTTCACGGACCGTCGCAGGCTCCCGTCCGTCAGCAGTCGGAGTCCCTGGTGGGTCAGATCGGGCAGTGACGTCCGATGGACCGCGTCCGCCTGGCGCAGTTCGTCCACGGCCGGTTGCAGATCCGCGAAGGACTCCCGGTGCGCGTCCAGAAACTCCTCCAGCCGGGCGGGGTCGCTGCGATCAAACTGCACAATGCGGCCCTGGGCCAGCCCCCGCAGAATGAGCCAGACATCGGCGGGGCTCATCGGGGCGAACGGCAGCAGGGCCAGGCCCGCCCGGAAATCCACCGCCGTCAGGCCGGCCTTGGGAGACGCACCGGCCGCCAGGCGTTTCAGCGCGTTGGGCTGGCTCTTGCAGGTCCACCACTCATATTGGCGAGCGAGTTCGCCGGCACCCATTTCGTGCAGCAGGCAGACCAGCTCTCGCATGAACAGCTTTTTGTGAACGAACTCCGGTGAATTGTGGTCCGCCGGCGGATCGCCGTGGAACGCCCACCGGCCGAAGAGGTCGTCGTCCACCTCGAACTTCCAGATCCGACCGTCGATCCACTCGTTGATCTCGCCGAGACTGTGCAGATCGTCATCGTAGAACGTGGCGTACGTGTCGCACACGGCCGTTTCTTCGCCGAAACGAAGCGAGGCCGCACGACGGATCAGCTTCTGCCACAACACACCCACGCGGACGCCGGCCGGGTTCGCCTGGGCCGCGAACGGACCCTGGTAGGCCAGGAAGTAGAGGAAATCGCGAAACAGCCGGGCGAAGCCCGAGGGCGGGCGAAGAACTTTGACGGCGTACTGCCGGCCCACCTCCAGCCCGGCGATGGGCCCTTCGTCGACGTGGACTTCCAACAGCCGGACCTTGTACACCTGGCCCGCGAAGCCCCCGCCGACGAATCGCTCCACTTCCACCACCATCCGCCCTGCACGGGCAGGGAGGACGCCGGTGATGGCGTATTCCAGGCGGTCGCCCGGCTCGTGGGCGGTCCGCCGGAACGGGCGGACCAGCCTGCATTCACCGAACTCCTGTTCGAGTTTCCTGGCGAAAGAGGGTGGATCGGTAGGGGTCGTCCGATCGGGCTGAAGCTGGGTTGCCAGGTCCGTCATTTGCGCGTCATCCGGCCCGGACCGACTGCCCGGGAGCCCGAGAATGATCCGGGAACGCCTTCGGAGCGTCAATCCGGGGCCAATTGGTCAGGGTTTTCCGGGGTTATCGGCCGTTTTGAGCCAGTCCTGAATGTGGCGGGCCAGGATTTGCGGATCGCGGCGGGCGAGGATGTGCTCCGCCAGGGCGGGCGGGACCTTCAGGTTGGCCATAGCCGCCTGCACCCGCTTCCAGAGCTGATCGCGTCTGCGGTCGGAGTCGGCCAGATACAGATCGGTGACGAGTTCCTGGAGCTTGTTGAGCATGATGGTGTCGCGCTGGTCGTAGTATCGCTCAACGATTCTCCGCTGGTAGTTCGACATCTCTGGCATGACGACGTTACCCCTTCTTTCCTGACCGAAGCGTCCGCCCCGGCCTCATTCCGGCGTTTCTCCCACCCGGTTGAGCACCATCAGCCGCAGCTCGGTCATGTGCTCGACGGCGAAACGCACGCCCTCACGCCCCAGGCCGCTGTCCTTGACCCCGCCATAGGGCATGGAATCCACGCGGAACGATGGCACGTCATTCACCACCACACCGCCCACCTCCAGCTCGTCGAATGCATAAAACGCCGAGTGCAGGTTTCGCGTGAACACGCCGGCCTGCAGGCCGTAGACGCTGCGGTTCACCCGACGGCATGCGGCCTCGAACGAGGTGAACGGCTCCACGGTGGCGACCGGGCCGAACACCTCGTGGCACGAGAGCGGCTCATCATCCGGCACGCCCTCGACGAAAGTGGCCTCGTAGAACGGGCCGTCACGGCGGCCACCGCAGAGGATCTGCGCCCCACGATTGACGGCCTGCTGCACCCACGATTCGACCCGCCGGGCGTCGTCTTCGGTAATCAGCGGGCCCAGGAAGGTGTCTTCGCGGAGCGGATCGCCGGACTTGAGTTTTCTCGCCGCGGCGATCAGCTTCTGCTTGAACGGCTCGTAGATGTCCGCGTGGATGAGCACTCTCTGCACGCTGATGCACGACTGGCCGGACTGGTAGAACGCGCCCAAGACGATTCGCTGCACGGCGTAGTCCTGGTCCACGTCGCGATCCACAATGCAGGCCGCGTTGCCGCCCAGTTCCAGCACCACGTGCTTCTTGACGGCCCGGGCCTTGAGCGCCCAGCCGACCTCGGCCGACCCGGTGAACGACAGCAGCTTCAGTCGATCATCCGTGGTGAAGGCGTCCGCCCCGTCGCGGCGGCACGGGAGGATGCTGAAGCCCTCTTTCGGCCACTCTGTTTCGGCGAGGATTTCGCCGAGCATCAGCGCGCTGATTGGCGTGGCGGACGCCGGTTTGAGCACCCAGGGACAGCCTGCGGCGATGGCCGGCCCGATCTTGTGGGCCACGAGGTTCAGCGGGAAGTTGAACGGGGCGATCAGCGAGCACGGCCCGACGGGCACGCGCCGCCAGATGCCGCGATACCCTTCCGCTCGGGGTGAGATGTCCAGCGGCACGTACGCGCCGCCGATGCGGGTGGCCTCTTCCGCGGCGATACGGAAAGTGTCCACGGCCCGGCCCACCTCGCCCCGCGCATCGCGGATGGGCTTGCCGGCCTCGACAGCCAGCACGCGGGCGGACTCTTCGCTGCGTTCGGCGAGACGATCTGCCACCTGGCTCAGGACGGCCGCCCGTGCATGGGACGGCAGCCGGCGGCAGGGTCCCGCGGCCTGTGCCGCCGCGGCAATCGCACGGTCGATCGTGGCGGCGTCCGCCCGGGCTACGCGGGCCGCGGGTTCACCGGTGTACTTGTTCGTCACCACGAGGTCGTGATTGGGCGAGACCGGGCGGCCGGCGAGATAACAGGGATACACGTCACGAAGCATGGTTTTTCCAGGAAACGGGCGGCCGGTTCTGTTTGGCGTGCGTCCGTCGGAATACGGGACTCTGCTCACGGGGCGGTGGCCACGTCGTTAATCTCATTCAGGTCCCAATCCAGCGCCAGGCGGGCGCGAAGATTTCGGTCCCAAGTGGCGTGCAGATCGCCGAACAGGTAGTTGGTGCCTCCGTTGTGGCGATCCGAGAAGCGGTTTCCGTTGTAGCCCATCGAGCCGGCCGTGTTCGCCTCGCCGGCGTCGATGTAACTGCAGTCATCCCCCTGTCTGTTGCAGGACTCGCACGAACCGCCGCTGCTGGAACAGTCTCCGTCGCCGCGCTCCGATTGCTCGTTGGCATCGCCGAGAATGGGCTTCTTCGGGTTCAGCCCGGTGCGATCCGCCCCGCCGTATGGCGAGGGGCCGAACGCGTACGTCCCGTCTGGGTTGCGCTCGATCCGCCCTCCACCCCAGAAGGGCAGGTAGGCCCGGTAGTGCCCGCTGTTCGCGCCTTTCTCCCTCGAGCTGGAGCAGATGAAGTACTCGTTCCAACGACGTGCCTCGATGTTCCGCTGTGCCGGGAAGTTTGGGGGACACGACTCGTCGGGTATGACGTGGTGTTCGTTGTACACGAAACGGAAGAGGATTTCGGCCCATCCGTACCGAACGCGTACGTCGTCATCTTCCCGGTCACTGTTGTTGGCAATCCACTCTGCCGGGGGCAACTGGTCCTGGTACAGGTTCTCGTAGGCGGCCAGAGCGTTGCCGAACTCCTTCAGGCGGGCCTGGCAATGCGTGGACTTGGCTTGTTCGCGGGCCCGGCTCAGGGAGGGCATGAGAATGGAGATGAGCAGGCTGATGATGGCAATCACCGTCAGCAGTTCAATCAGGGTGAAGCCACGAAATTCGGCTGACATCGGGCGTGTCGCCATTGGACGGAACCTCCTGGGGATCGGCCCCGGTACAGGCAGGACCGCAGCCGTGCGGTTTCACTTCGCCCTTCGGATTATACCGCAGCGGGCCGGATGATTCCAACACGCTGTCAAAACCGAGGTTGCGATGTCGAGCATTGATCCTTCACGACACGGAGCGCCGAATCCAGCCCCAGACCTCCGTATTGCCCCTTCCCCCGCGGAGCGGGCATTCGGCCGTGGCGTCCAGCGTGATGCCCACCCGGGCCAGGCGGACGGTCATCTCGGCCAGGGTTTCCTGCAGTCGTTCCTTCGGCAGCACGCCTCTGCGCAAGCGATCGGCGGGGGCTTCGTATTGGGGTTTGATGAGCGTCAGAATGTCCGCGGGTGGCCCCAGCAGCGTCAGCGCCTGTGGCAAGATGAGGTGCTGCCGGGTCCAGGCCACGTCGATGGTGACCAGGGAGACGGGCTCGGGCAACTCGACGTGGAGGGCGTTGGTACGCTCCAGGACCACCACTCGCTCGTCCCGCCGCAAGGTCCACGCGAGGGCACCGTACCCCGTGTCCACGGCATACACGCGAGAGGCATTCCGCCGCAAGAGGCAGTCGACGAATCCTCCCACGTTGCAGCCGAGGTCCGCGCATGTCCGTCCGGAAACGGCCAAGGCAAACCGGTCGAGGGCAAACGCGAGTTTCTCACCCCCGCGGGACACGTAGGGTCCGTCGGTCGAGTTGCTCATGGCGATCCGCCCTGTTTCGACGCGCGCATGAAAAACGTGGGCTCCGCCTGGCGCAACCCACGCGTATCTTCTCTTCTGCACGGAGCGGACGTCAGGCGCCCGCAGCCGCCTGCATCCGATTGATCGCCCTGGCCAGTCTGGACTTCTTGCGAGCCGCCGCGTTCTTGTGCAGCGTGCCCTTGGCCGCGGTCTGGTCGATGCGCTTCGTGACTTTCCGAAGCAGCGACTGCGCCTCCTCGACCTTCTTGTCGTGGATGGCGTCGTCCAGCTTGCGAATCTCGGTCTTCAGTGCCGATTTCCGCGCCCGGTTCCGGGCTCGCCGTGTTTCGTTCTGGCGAATTCGTTTCTTCGCCGACAGGGAATGCGCCACGTTCATGATCTCCTGCTGTAGCGGCCCGCCAATCCCGGGCCGGCGCCGGAGGCGACCGGCCTCCGCCGGGCCGACGGTCCTCCCGCCGGCGGCACCCCGGGACGCGGGGCCCTATCCTTCTCGCAGACCCTGGATTCTACCACGAACGTCCCGATAGTTGTAGTCCACCTGGAGGAGGGTC
>JAFGJQ010000236.1 GCA_016929015.1 Phycisphaerae bacterium
GCGCATCCCCAGCCCCGTCGCGGCACGACCCACGCACCGGCCGATTCGACCCAGCCCGACGATGCCCATCGTCAGCCCGCACAGCTCGCGCCCGCGCGACACGCGACGTGCTTCGGCAAACCGACCGGCTCGAACGGCGCAGTCCGCCTGCGCGATCTGCCGCTCCAGCGCAATCATCAGCCCGATGGTCAGTTCCGCAACCGAATGCGTGGCGGCCGCGGGAGTATAGACGACCGTGATTCCGCGGGCGCGGGCGGCCTCCACATCGATGTTTTCGAGACCAACCCCGCCCCGGCCGATCACCCGAAGGCGCGGCGCCGCGTCCAGAACGCGCGGCGTTACCTGAGCATACGTCCGCACAAGCAACGCATCCGCCTCCGCCACCGCACGGATCAGCGCGGTCTCTTCGTAGGAATCGAGCAGTTGCACCTCGCCCGCTTCTCGCAGGACGGCCAAGGCCGCCTCCCCGTAGCTTTCGGCGACCACAATGTGGAACGGCCTATGGTTCATCGCCTTGCACGCCCCGGAGCCCGCATCGCAGGGGCCCCGCCGCACGGACTATTCGTATCGCAAAGCCTCCACCGGGTCGAGACGGGAGGCCCGGTAGGCGGGATAGATGCCGCTCAGAATGCCGACCACGGTGGCCATGATCAGGGCCAGGTAGATGCTGGAGGCCGGGGTGAACGTCTTGAGCACACCCGTGTAGTTCTCGAGGAAATCCGCGAAGAGCAGACCGAGCAAAATGCCCAGGGCCCCGCCCAGCACGCTGATGATGCAGGCCTCGATCAGGAACTGCACCAGGATGGTCAGTCCCGTGGCACCCACGGCAATACGAACGCCGATCTCGCGCGTGCGCTCCGTCACGGACACCAGCATGATATTCATGATCCCGATGCCGCCGACCACCAACGAGATTCCCGCGATGCTGCCCAGCACCACCGTGAAGATCTTGGTGACGTCCGCCAGTTGGGCCTTGAACTGCTCTTGTGTGAAGACCAGGAAGTCATCATCCGACCCGGCCCGGATACCGTGCTCACCCCGCAGTGTACGCTTGACCTGCTGGATTGCGGCCTCCAACACGTCGCGGTTCTTGGCCTGCACGGTGATCATCATGACGTTGCGCATGCCGAACATCCGCTTCATGGCCGTGGTGATGGGCACGACCACCTGGTTGTCTACGTCACGGAAGCCGAGGACGCCTTTCTTCTCCATGACCCCCACGACGGTAAAAGGCATCGCGTTGATCTTGACGCGCCGGCCGACGGCCGTCGTCTCGCCGAAGAGTTCCTCGGCCACTTTGTGGCCCAGAACGCACACCTTGCGCTCGGCGCGGACCTCCTCCGGGGTCAGGAACTGCCCCTCGCGGGTCTTGTAGTTGTTGATCTTCGCGTAGGCCTCCGTCGTGCCGAGCACGGTCACGCCCATGTTCCGGCTGAAATACTTGATCTGCGTGCTGGCCTGCACTTCCGGCGCCACCGCGGTCACCAGCGAGCAGCTCTCCAGGGCCGTTGCGTCGTCCTCGGTCAGCGAGGGGATGACGGCCTGCCGTGATTGCCGCTGCGACGACCCGTTCATCACCATGATCTGGTCGGCCCCCATCGACTCGAACCGGCGCAGAATGTCGCGGTTTGCCCCCTCGAGAATGGACATGGCCGACACCACGGCCGACACGCCGATGATCACGCCCAGTGTGGCCAGCAGCGAGCGCAGCAGGTTCGCCAGCAGCCCACGAATTGCCATGAAACAGATGCGAATAAAAAACACGCCCGTGTCGTTCCTCGGCGCCTTGTGTTCTTTCAGCCGGACCGCGCCGGCGTCGAGCCCACCCCGGCCCCCTGGGGCAGGCGGAAACGCTCGTCCGCGGCCTCCATCTCGCCCCGGAGGGCGTCGTCCACCACCCGGTCCTCCAGAATCTTGCCGTCTTTCATGCGGATCAGCCGCTGGGCCTGCACGGCCACATCCATCTCGTGCGTGACCAGGATGATGGTGACCCCGGCGGCGTGCAGCGTGTGGAAGATCTCGAGGATCTGCCGGCCGGTGCGGGAGTCCAGGTTGCCCGTCGGTTCGTCGGCGAAGATGATCTGCGGATTGTTCACGATGGCCCGAGCAATGGCCACCCGTTGCCGCTCGCCGCCAGACAGCTCACTGGGCTTGTGCCTTGCCCGTTCGGCCAACCCAACCCTTCGCAGTGCTTCCATGGCCGCCGCCCGTGTGTTCCCTTTGCGACCGTAGATCAGCGGCACCGTTACGTTGTCGAGGGCAGAGGTCCGGTTGATCAGGTTGAATGTCTGAAACACAAACCCGATGGTGCGGTTCCGAATGGCGGCGAGCTGTCGATCGCTCAGTTTGTGAACGAGCCGCCCGTTGAACTCGTACAGGCCGGACGTGGGTCGGTCCAGGCAGCCGAGCAAATGCATGAGCGTGCTCTTCCCGCTGCCGGAGGCGCCGGTGATGCTGACGAACTCGCCGCCCCGAATGGCGAGGTCCACTCCGTCCAGGGCCCGGACAATGGAGCTTCCCATGCGATAGTGGCGGCTGAGCTGATGCACTCGAATCATGGCAAGCCTATCCGTCGCAGCAGACCCGCTCAGGAGCGATCGGCCGGCGGCGGCCTCTGCTTCCGTCGTCTAGCGACTCTCTTCTTCTTCACGCTCCCGGTCGGTCTTCTCCGGGAGTTTGGTGTACACGACGTCGCCCTTTTGCACGCCCTCGATGACCTGGGCAAACGTCCCATTGTCCAGGCCGATCCGGCAACGGACAAACTCGGGCTTGGGCGTGCTCTCGCCGGGCACGTCCACGGCCTTGTAGACGCCCAGTTCGTTGTCCGGCCCGCGCTTGATGGCCTCGTGCGGGACCAGAAGAGCATCGTAGACGGACTTGGCCGTGAACTCCACGTCCGCCTGCATCGACGACATGAGCAGGTGCCGATTGTCGCTGGTCACCTCGATGTCGACCAAGTACGTGATGATGGACGATCCGGATCTGGGCTCCGGGTAGATGCGCTCGATCCGCCCGCGGAACTCCTGATCGTGGAACGCCTCCACCGTGATCTTGACGTCGGAAGCGGCTTCAAAGGATACGGGGCTCGTGGTGGGCCGTGTGGTCGCAGGCGGATCGACGGGCGCGGTCGTGGTGGCCGCATCGGAACGCTCACCCGGCCGGGCGGACTCCGGCGCCAGTTCGATGACCTCGCCGATGTCCGCCTCGTCCACCTCCGCCCGGACGTAGCACACGCTCCAGTCCGCCAGCACGGCCAGCACCGTCCCGCCGGTGATCGTGGTCTTGCCCCCCTGGATGACCTCGCCCACCTCGACGAAGACCTGGGCCACCATGCCGTCCATGGGCGCGGTGATGTTGGTCTTCTCCAGACGCTTCCTCGCATCGCCCAAGGTGGTCTCTGTCGTTTTCACGGCCGCCTCGGCCAGCTTCACGTCGTTTCTGGACAGCGTGACCGCCATTTCAGCCTGAGTCACGTCTGCCTGTGCCTGCTTGATCTGGGCGAGCAACTCCTCGTGCGTCGTCTTTGCCCGAATGTATTCAAGCAGATTGGCCTGCGGGGGGTCCCGATTGTAAAGCTCTTCCTTGTGCTCAGCGTCCACCTTGGTGTATTCCTTGCGTGCCTCGTAGGCTTCGAGGCGAGCCTGAGCTGCAGGTAACGTCGCCTCCCGCTTGATCTTCAGGGTTGTCTCCGCCGCTTCCAGACGCGTCCGCGCCGAGCCCAACTCCTCCTCCGCCCGCCGGACCAGACGCTCCTCGTCGTCCCGCTTGATCCGGATCAGCAGATCGCCGGCCTTCACCACATCGCCGGCTTTGACCAGCACGGCCTCCACCTCGCCGCTGGCCTCGGCCTTGATCTCGCGGCGAGACAACGGATTGACCTTGCCCGCAGCCGTGATGGGAATCGTCAGATCCCCCCGCCGGACGACTGCCGTCTCCGGCTCCAGAACACCAAACTTCATACGCAGGCCGCGGCAGTTCAGATAGCCCAGGACGCACAGTCCAACCAACGGCACCCAGATGAGAATATGGCGGAGGACTCTCATTCCATGTCTCTCGCGTAAACCAGGCCGCGCGATCCTTGCCGGCACCCGACGCAACGGGCGGCGACCACCCGCCGGACTATATCGCTTGAGTGGCCGGCCAGCAATCAGACCCGACGGAATCCATTCCGACGCGGTGTCGAAAGTTGTATCAGCGGATCGCGCCGCCCGACGCGAGTCCGGCCCATGTCTGAATCATCCGGCAGAGCGCTGGTCGATGCCAAGGGCTGGAAACAGGCCGACGTGGGCGCCCGGTAGCCAACTCCGCGGCCCATGGGTATGCTGAGCGGCGGCGCGGAGCCGGGCGTTGCCGGACGCTCGGCCGGAAACACCAAAGGACCGTACGCGGGCTGCCTGACGTGCGGCCGCGTGATCTCGTGAGCGCCACCTGACCGACCGGCAAAGAGGGACGGTATGTGGTGACACCCGCCAGGCAAACGCGCGGCCGTGCGACTTCGCCGGAAGGAACGCTGGAGGCATCCGCCCCGGGGTTCGTCACGGACTCCTTTCTGTCGATTGTGGTGCTGCTGGCGCTGAGCCTCGGCCTGCAAAGCATCATCTTTGCGCCGAACGCCATCTGGCCGGCGGCCTACGTGTGCCTGGTCCCGTGGGTGGTCGTCATCGGCGCCTGCTCGAACCCGCACCGGGTGTATTACAGCAGCTACCTTCTCGGTTTGGCCTTCTTCCTGTGCAATGTGCGGTGGATCGCGCCGATCACCGTCGAGGGCTACATCGCCCTGTCGGCCTACCTGGCGGTCTACTTCCCACTGGTGGCCTGCCCCATCCGGCACGCCGTCCGGCGGCGGCGGATCCCGATGACGCTGGCGCTGCCTGTCATCTGGGTCGGCAGTGAGTTCCTGCGAGGCATCGTGATCAGCGGCTTTCCGTGGTTCTTTCTGGCGCACAGTCACTACCGCGTGCTCTCCCTCATCCAGGTCAGTGACCTTTTCGGGGCGTACGGCGTGAGTTTCGTCATTGCCCTGATCAACGGGGCCGTCGCGGAGGCCATATTCGCGACGGGGCGGCGAATGCAGGCCGGCCCCGGCCGCCGTCCGCGCCGACTGGCCTGGCCGCACCTGGTGACCACCGCGGTGCTCGTGGTGGCCGCCTTCATCTACGGCCAGATCCAGATGCGGCGTGACACCGGAACGCCGGGCCCGCGGATCGCGGTGGTCCAGGGGGATTATCCCATCCGGACGTCCGACGCGTTCACCCATCCCATCGACCGGCAGCGTTTCTACTTCCGCCTCATGCGGGAGGCGGCGGCCGAGCAGCCGGACATCTATCTGCTTCCGGAGACGCCGTGGACGATGTTCCTGAACGAGAGCTTCCTGGAGGAGTCGAACAGTGCCGATCTCTCGTGGCAATGGTCTCGCGAATGCTTCCGTCTGCTCCAGGGCTTCTCGACGGAACACAACGCCTACGTCATCACCGGGGCCATGAGCCGCGAGTTGACGCCCTACGACCGGCTGTCGGAGTCCTGGAGCTACAATTCGGCTTTCCTCTTTCGCCCGGACGGATCCTCCCCCTGCCGGTACGACAAGGTGCACACCGTCTATTTCGGAGAAACGGTGCCGTTCCGGTTCGGGCGGTTCCGGTTCCTGTACATCTGGTTCAACAGCCTCTCGCCGTTCGGAGGAGACGTGGAGTATTCGATCAACCGGGGATCGGAATTCAGAGTTTTTGACATCACCGTTCCGCCGGAGGGAGGTCGGACCTATCGATTCGGCATCCCGATTTGCTACGAGGACGTCATCCCTTACGTGAGCCGCCGGTTCGTCATCGGCCCGGACGGACGCAAACGCGTCGATTTTCTGCTGAATATCAGCAACGACGGGTGGTTCCTCCACAGCAACGAACTGCCGCAGCATCTGGCCAGTTGCGTGTTTCGGGCGGTGGAGAACCGCGTGGGCATTGCCCGGGCCGTGAACACCGGAATCAGCGGTTTCATAGACGCCGATGGCCGAATCCACCACTTGGTCACCGATGTCCTGGATCGGAGTCACGGGCCCGGCATCACCGGCTATCAGGTGGCCCCTGTGGAGATCGACTCGCGGACGAGCCTGTATTCGCGTATCGGAGACGTGTTCGCCCTGACGTGTTGCGTTCTGTGGGGCCTTGCGTACCTTGACTACCTGGTCGTGCGTATTCGCGTGAATCGGGCCCGTGCGGCTCGCGGCCGGGAAGGAGACGTTGACTCATGCGAGGCTTGAGCACCGTTGCCCTGCTGCCTGCCGTCATGCTTGGCGCGGTCACAGGCTGTGCGACGAACCCCTATCAACCCGGCGCCGCCGCCACCGTCCAGCTCAAAGCCCGGGCGATGGAGTCGCTCAAGCAGGGGATTCGATACCCCCACGTGCCCGTCGTTCGCTGTCAGGCCATTGAGGCGCTGCGGCGAGTGGCACCGGAGGAGGGGCTTCCCTGGATCCGGTCCGCCCTGCTCGACGAGGCAGCCGGCGTTCGTTTCGCGGCCTGCACGGCCCTGGGCGAATTGCAGGACGCCGGTTCGCGCACCCGGTTCGAGAAGCTGCTGTCGGATCCCGATCGCAGCGTCCGGTTGGCGGCCGTTTTCGCCCTGCACCGGCTGGGAGACACCCGTCAGAGCAGCCAACTGGCGGAGGCGCTCCTCTACGAACGGAACAGCGGAGTCCGTCGCAATGCTGTTCTCCTGCTGGGTCTGCTTGGGGAACCCGGCGCCGTGAAGCTGCTGGCCCGCGTCATGGAGGACGCCGACGAAGGCCTGCGCCTGCAAGCCCTGGAATCGATGGCGCGGCTGGGCAGTCCACAGGCATGCGACCAGTTGCTCTTCCACGCCCATTCCGGGCTCGGGGCCCGGGAGACGTTCGCGATCAACGCCCTGGCCGAGACGCGGGACCGGCGATTCCTTGACCTCTACCAGGAACGGCTCCACCGGGCCCGGCACCCGGAAACGCGCATGGCGGCGGCCCGGGCCCTCGGCATGTTGGGTGATTCCACGGGCCTGGTCGAGGCCCGACGGCTGCTGACCTTCGACCAGCCGGACCGCAGCGCCGCGGTGTCCAAGGACGACCTCCCGGAGGTGCAGATCATCCGGGTGCGGCAGTTGGCGGCCCTGGCCCTCGGCGCCATTGGCCGGGCCGAAGCCCTGCCCGGGCTGGCCCGGGCCATCCATGAACCGTACGATCCCCGGGTGGAACTGGCCGCGGCCCTGGCCGTGCTGCAGATCTTACGGTCCGACGCCCGGGACGTCTGGCGTTCTCCGGGCAGTTGAAGAAGGGGCGAGCCGGAATCTTGCGGGAGTGGTCATGCGCTGGCTGACGTTCTGCATTCTTGCCGTTGTTGTGCTCACCCTGGAGGTGACGGTGGCTCCGCTGCTGGAATGGCACGGCGCTCGGCCGCAATGGCTGCTGATGCTGGCTGTCTTCTTCGCCCTGAACGGCCGCAGCGTGGACGTGCTGATCGGCGCGTGGATTTTGGGCCTGTTGTACGACCTTCACACCCTTCCGGAGTACGTGGGGCTGTTCTCCCTGGCGTTCAGCCTCGTGGCGCTGATCGTATACAGTGTGCGTGAGTTTCTGTTCCGTGAGCATCCGCTGACGCACTTTCTCGTCACGTTTGCGGCGTGCCTGCTGATCCAGATCATGTTGGACGTCCACCGGGCCGCCGCGTTCGGAGACTCCTCGGGCGGCCTCTGGAGTCTCGGGCGGGAGACGCTGCTGACCGCGCTGGTCACGGCGCTCTTCGCCCTGCCCGTCCACTTCGCGCTTCTGCGGCTCCACCGTACGTTGGGAATCATGCCGGCCCGATTCGGTCGGCGTCGGTGGAACCTGCCCACGCGATCCATATCCCGTTCCTGAGGAGCCGTTCCGCGTGTCTTCGCGACCGTCATCCGGAAGCCTCTTCTCCGACGCCCGGATGCCCCGAACCCGCTATCAGGGCAGCAAGTGGAAGCTCTGCGGCTGGATCTGGGAGAGCGTGCAGGACCTCCGTTTCCGTACCGTTCTGGACGCTTTTTCAGGCACGGCCTCCGTGTCTCACATGTTCAAACGCCGCGACAAGGCGGTCACATGCAACGACGTTCTCCGCTTCAACCACCAGGTGGGCCTTGCCCTGATTGAAAATGCCACCGAAACGCTCGATGACGACACGGTGGAAGCGCTGCTCCACCGCCGGGCCGACATCGCCTACCGGGATTTCATCGCGCAGACGTTTCAGGGCGTCTATTTCACCGACGCCGAGAACCGCTGGCTGGACATGCTGTGCGAAAATACCCGCCGCCTCTCCTCTCCCGCCCGGCAGGCCCTTGCGTGGTTCGCCCTCGGGCAGGCGGCCATGGCCAAGCGGCCGTACAACCTGTTCCACCGCCGCAACCTCTACATGCGGACGGCCGACGTTCCTCGCGGCTTCGGCAACAAAACCACCTGGGACCGACCGTTTGAGGAGCTTTTCCGCCGCTTCGTCGCCCAGGCCAACGACGCCGTCTTCGACAACGGGCAGCCGTGTCGCGCGTTGTGCCGGCCTGCCGAGATGCTGGAACCCGGATATGACCTGGTCTACATCGACCCCCCGTACCTCAACGGCAACGGCGTGGGCGTGGATTACCACGCGTTCTACCACTTCCTGGAAGGACTGGCGGACTACGACGGCTGGGCCGACCGCATCGACTGGACCTCACCGCATCGGCGGCTCACCCCGCAGATCAGTCCGTGGACACGTCGCGACGAGATCGGGACGGCGTTCCAGGCCCTGTTCGCCCGATTCGCCGACAGTCACCTGGTGGTCTCGTACCGCAGCGACGGCATCCCCCGTCCGGCCGAGCTCGCCGAATGGCTGTCCGCGTACAAGCGGGAGGTGCGTGTTCTGGAATGCCCGCTTGCAAAGAAGTACGTGCTGTCCACAAATGGTCGCGCCCGCGAGGTGCTGCTGATCGCCACGGATCACTGACCGGCGGCGGGGCTACTTGCGAACGCGGGTCTGCAGCATGGCGCGGACCAGGTTCACCAGGGCTGCCCGCTCGATGGGCTTGGTGAGGTAGTCGTCCGTGCCGCATTCGGTCGCCCGCTCGATGTCGGCGGTTTCGCTAAGGGCGGTCACCATGACGACCGGGATGTCCCGCGTTTCCGGGTTGGATTTCAGTTGCTTGCACACTTCAAAGCCGGACATTTTGGGCATCATGATGTCCAGCAGGATCAGGTCGGGGCGC
>JAFGJQ010000237.1 GCA_016929015.1 Phycisphaerae bacterium
ACCTGATGGGCCTGAGCACGCTGAAGCCCGGGTACCACGCCGGCTGGACCCTGGACCTGGCCGGTGCGTACAACTACCCGCTCGCCGCCGCCGACCCGAAAGGCTGGTTCGGCCTCGGGCATGAGTTTGACCTGTCGACGGTGCCGGGCGGACCGGCGCGACTTAACGGCGTGTCATTTCAGATGGGCAACCCGGCCGATGCGTCGAAGCCGTCCGCCGTCGTGCTGCGGAGCCGGCTGACCCGCGGCATGGACCTTCCTGTCGCCGTGGAGTTGCCCGTGGGTGCAAAGGCGGCTCGACTGGCCATTCTCCACGCCACGCACTTGCCCTGCCCCTCGCAGGCGAAGGTCGGCGCCTACGAACTCGAATACGAAGACGGCTCCCGAGCCGCTCTGGACATCGTGTATGGCCAAAACGTGCTGGCCTGCACCGATCTGGCCCCGGCCGCGGAGGCCCCGATCGTCTGGACCGGCCAGTCCCCCGGCGGTCAGGCCGTGGCCCTGCGGGCGCTGATCTGGACGCACCCGCACCCGGACCGGATGATCCGGTCTCTGACGTTGCGGTCCACCGACGCCGCCGCGTCCCTGATGGTGCTGGGCGTGACGGGGCTGGAAGACTGAATCGCGAATTGCGACTGCGGGAGCCACGGAGCTTCAGCGATGGGACGTGACATTGAGGAACGAGGCGCGGACCGGCCCGAAGGCGAGATCATCATCTATCAGGACGGGGCCTTACGGCTTCAGGTGCGGCTCGACGGTCAGACGGTCTGGCTGCCGCAGCGGTTGATGGCCGAGCTGTTTCAGGTGTCGGTCAAGACTGTAAATGAGCATCTGGTAAACATTTACGACGAGCGTGAGCTTGACCGTCAGGCAACTATCCGGAATTTCCGGATTGTTCAGCGCGAGGGCACTCGGGACGTTGCACGAAATATCGAGCACTACAATCTCGATGCCATTCTGGCGGTCGGATACCGCGTGCGATCGCACCAGGGCACGCTGTTCCGGCAGTGGGCCACGGCGCGACTGCGCGAGTTGCTCGTGAAAGGCTTTGTGCTGGATGACCAGCGGCTCAAGGACGGGCGGACGCTGGGAGTTGACTACTTCGATGAGCTGATCGAGCGCATCCGCGACATTCGTGCCAGCGAGCGGATGTTCTACCAGAAGATCACCGACATCTACGCCACGAGCATCGACTACGACCCCGGGCACGCAATCAGCAAGGCGTTCTTCGCCACGGTGCAGAACAAACTGCATTGGGCAATCCACGGACACACGGCAGCCGAGATCATTGCCCGGCGAGCGGATGCTTCGCGACCGCACATGGGGTTGACCACCTGGAAGAACGCGCCGCACGGTCCCATACGCAAGGCGGATGTCTCCATAGCGAAGAACTATCTGAGCGAAGACGAGATCCGTGAGCTGAACCGCGTCGTCACGATGTATCTCGACTATGCCGAGGACCAGGCGCGACGCCACAAGCCCATGCACATGGCCGACTGGGTGGAGAAACTTGATGCGTTCCTGCAGTTCAACGAGCGCAACATTCTGGCACACGCGGGCACGATATCGCATGAACTTGCCGAGGAGCGTGCTCTTGGAGAGTTTGAGAAGTACGAAATCGAACGGCGGCGGCTGGAAACCACGCGTCCGACGAGCGATTTTGACAAGGTCGTGGAGGAGGTCAGGCAACTGGAAGCAGATGTCGCTCCGAACTCAAAAGAAGACACTGAATGATGTGAACGTGTGCCACTGCTCCTTGAGCAGTGGTTCGCACGACGTTTTTGGCCGTTGCGCTGACCCCATCAGCCTCTGCGCGGCGATCGGGGTGTCGCTGCGCGTCTCGACGAGGTCACTGCGTGCGAAAGGTCGTGAAGTCCTCGGCGCTTGGGATCCTCTTCTACGCCGCATCGAGCTCTTCGGCGTGACCCCCGACTTGCCCGACGAACAACTCGTCCGCGCGTTTGCCCACGAGTTCTATCATGCGAGTCGCCACGCCCGATCCGCCTTCGGCGGAAACGGGCATGCCACCCTGCGGTTTCTGCGTTTTTTCGTTTTTGCGTTTCTGCGTTTCCGCGCGGTCGATGAAGAAGCCGCCGCCGATGAATTCGCCGATGCCCTGCTCCACACCCTGGGGCCCGAGGGTATCGCCCGCTGGGCGACTGCGCTGCGCGACATGGTTCGTCTTCCGCAAGAGAACGAAAGCACGGTGGAGTCATGACGTGGGCCGTTGCGACGGTACTCGTGCTCGTCTTCCTTGGCTTTGCCGTGCTGATGTTCCTGGAGCGCTTGTCCGCGCTGCTGGCCCTGCCCCTGATGGCCGTTGCCTTCCTGCTTGTTTCCGTCGGCGGGGACCTGCTCCAGCCGGCGACCGTGCCCACGGCGGTCATAACGGAAACGCGTGACGACTACGGCCGCCGCGTGCGATCTGTTGAGCAACAGGACAGGCCGTCGCGATTCACTCAATGGCTGGCCCTGCGGCGCCTCCAGCACCAACTGCTGCACGACCGAGCCCGGTTGCTGCAAAGCTCGCTCGATCGCCTTGAGTCGGCCATGGACGCTCCGCCCGACCAACTCCTGCAAACCCTGCGCGACATCCATGCCGAGGATGAACGCTTCGTGCGGGACGCGAACGCGGCCCTGGCGGAGTATCCGACGTTCTTCGGCCGCCCCGGCCAGTCCGACGTGCAGGCCGGCCGGTTTCGTCAAGCGTTCGACGGCATCCTCGTCAGCGAGGCGTTCAAGCCCATCGCGGACCTGGCCGACTCCGCCAACTCTGCAATCGAAACGCAGAACATTCTGAATCGCGCCCGGGCGGACGCGAATCGCTTGACGCAGCGTTACCCCGCACCGCCAGAGACAGACACCGCTGCCTTCCGCGCCGCCGGCACCGTTGAGTACCTGGGCTATCTGCTGATCTACGTCCTCGGCGGGGGTAGTCTGCGGCTCCACGTGGCGGTCATCGCCACCGTATTCGGCGGCATGTTCGCCGTCTACGTCAAGAACCTCAAAGTCGCGGAACGGCTGGTCTACTGGACCGCCGAGTTCGCGGGCGAGAGGCCGCTGCTCATCACGCTGGCGGTCTTTCTGGTCACGGCGGGTATCTTCACGTCCGTCGGCGGCCTGGGCACGGTGATCATGCTCGGCACGATCATTCTGCCCATTCTGCGTTCGATCGGGCTCAGCCCGATCGTGGGCGCGGGCGTCTTTCTGCTCGGCATCTCCATGGGCGGCACGTTGAACCCGGTGGCCCGGCGGCTGTGGCTGGAGTTCTACGGCATCCCCGCCGCCCGGCTCGACACCATCCTCTGGACCATGGTGGCCATCTACTTTGCCTGCGGACTGGCCTGGATTGCCTGGGGCACGCGGCGCGGCCTGCTCAGCAGCTTCTGTGCCCGCCCGGTTGAGCCGGACGCTCCGGATCGCAGCGTGCCTGCCCGCCTCATGGTGGCCCCGCTGATCCCGGTGGCCCTGGTGTACTTCGCCGGCATCGAGGAAATCCCGTCGTTCATCGCCTCGATTGTCTACATGTACCTGTGCATCTGCCGCCGCCATGGCGCTGTGCGTCTCCTGTCGCGTTCTCTCATCGAAGGCGCCCAGACCGTCATGCCGCCGGCCCTGCTGATGCTCGGCATCGGTATCCTGATCACCGCCATCGAAACCGCGCCCGTGCAGGGCTGCCTGCAGCCCATGCTGCAACACGTGGTGCCCGAATCCCGCTGGAGCTACATCGCCATCTTCGCCCTGGCCGCTCCGCTGGCGCTCTACCGCGGCCCGCTGAACGTATGGGGCATGGGATTGGCC
The DNA here is from genome assembly GCA_016929015.1 of Phycisphaerae bacterium. GTDB lineage: Bacteria > Planctomycetota > Phycisphaerae > UBA1845 > UBA1845 > JAFGJQ01. The sequence goes on from JAFGJQ010000237.1 coordinate 3,801, forward strand.
GTCTCCGGCATCCTGCTGGCCACCTCCACCCTGCCACCGGCCGCGGTGCTTGGGGCCATCCTGGCCGCCGGCATGTTGCAGGCCGTGTGCGACCCGACGAACACGTACAACGTCTGGATCGCCGGGTTCCAGGGCGTCACGGTAAACCAGATTCTGCGCTATACCGTGCTGCCCGTCTGGGCGGGCGCGATGGTGGCCATCGTCATCTTTGGATTCTGGCTCGTGGGGGCCGTGTAGGGAGTGGCCGTGCCTGACCAGCGCAAAATCCGGATCGGCATCGACGTGGGCGGCACGTTCACGCACGCCGTCGCCGTCGATGCCGCAACGCTGCGCCTGGTCGGCCGGTCCAAGGTGCCCACCACCCACACCGCGGCGGAGGGCGTGGCCCGCGGCGTGGTGGACAGCCTGCTCGCCCTGCTCAAGCAATGCGGCGTCGTTCCGGACGAGGTGATGCTCATTGCCCACTCCACGACACAGGCCACGAACGCGCTTCTCGAGGGCGACGTGGCCACGGTCGGCATCGTGGGCATGGCTCGCGGGGCCGGAACGTGGCTCGCTCGCCGGCAGACCGCCATCCGGCCGATCCCCCTGGCCCCGGGAAGGTTCCTGCACACCCACCACGAGTTTATCCACTCCGACCGCGTCACGGAGCAGACGGTGCACGCAGCCATCGACGCCCTGGTCCGCAAGGGCGCCGAGGTCATCGTGGCGGCCGAGGCCTTCAGTGTAGACGACCCG
>JAFGJQ010000238.1 GCA_016929015.1 Phycisphaerae bacterium
GGGGCTGGTGGGTGCGGCCAGCTTTGCGGGCATCGGGCTTTTGTCGGCATGCCGGGCCCGGAAGATCGAGACCATATCGGGCCTCATGAACCTGATCATGCTGCCCATGTGGCTGTTCTCGGGAATCTTCTTCTCGTACGAGCGCTTCCCGGCGTTTCTGCATCCCTACATCAAGGCACTGCCGCTCACGCAACTCAATGACGCCCTGCGTGCGGTGATCCTGGAGGGTGCGACGCTGACGTCGCAGTGGTTCCCGCTGGCGTACCTCGGGGGACTCGGTGTTGTGTGCTTCCTACTGGCGCTGCGCTGGTTCCGCTGGACGTAGCGTCCGGCCACGGCCGGTCAGTCGTGACGCGGAAGACTGCACGTCAGGGTTGTGTTTCCGGCCGGCAAAGCATGGCGCGTGCCGTCGGGCAGAATGGCGATTGCCTCCACACTCGCGGGAATCTCGGTGAACAACTCGAAGGACTCGGCCTTGCGCTGCCAGCGACTGACGATCCGGCCGGCGGGGCTGTCAAAAGAAGCCTCCGCGTGGTCCAGCGGCCCGGGGTTCGGCGCGATTAGTATTCGCTTCCAGCCGATGCTGCCGGGCTGCTGCCGGATGCCCGCGACGTAGGCATAGTGCCATTCCATGAGGTGGCCCAGCATGAAGTGATTCATGCTGTTGCCGGTGCCGGGCCATGCGTCCCAGCTTTCCGGGAGCGTGGTCAGACCTTTCTTGACCATGTACCCGTAGCTGCCCCGATCCTCGCGGGCATAGACCTTGTGCAGCACATCGGCTCGACCCGCTTCGGACAGGGCACGGACCAGGAAGACCTGGAGCACTTCGCCGGTCGTCTGCTGCCAGCCGCGGGCGGCGAGGTCGTCGACGATCTTCTCGAGGGCGGCGGGCCGGTCCGCCTCCGGGATCAGTCCGATGCAGAGGGCGGTGGCATTGCCGGCCTGGCACGATCCGTTGTTGCGGACGGTTTTGGTCTCGGGGTCCCAGAACCGCTGCTGAAACGTGTCGCGGATGCCTTCGAACAGGGCGTGGTACCTTTCGGCGTCTTCGCCGCGGTTCAGCACCTCGGCTGCGCGGGCGACGGTGGATGCGCCCAACGCCCAGATGGCCGTCGCGCTGACTTCGGCCGGCGTCCACTGAGACGGCCCATCGCCCTTGCCATGCCCGTAATCGTACCAGTCGCCCAGGTTGCTGGTGATGACGCCGTCACGGGCGGTGGAGGAGAGGTAGTCGACGTATCGCTTCATGCTGTCAAACGCGTCCGCCAGGGCCTGCCGGTCACCGTACCATTCATACAGATGCCACGGCACGAGCACGCCGGCGATGCCCCATTCCGGTGCCTCGTTCCAGAACCCGTGCGGCGGGATGCCGACCAGGTAGTTCGGGCAGTTCGTGGGGATGTGGCCGTCGGGCAACTGGGTGTCGCGCACGTCGCAGGCGATCTTGGCGTACCAGTCGTGGATGTCGAAGCGGTAGGCCATCGCCCGGGCCATGTGCCAGTTCTGCTCCTGCCAGCCGTTCTTCTCTCGGTGGGGGCAGTCAGTGGAAACGTAGCTCATGTTCGAGCGGATGGACCAGTCGATGAGTCGATGCGCGGCGTTCTGCAGCGGGCTGGAGCAGGTGAACTCGCCGGCGATCGGGTTGGCCGTCCGGACGTGGACCAGTTCCAGGTTCCCGATGACGGGCAGGCCCTGCGGATTCGGCCGGCCGTCCGGGACGGCGCCGGTGACCTCCACGTACTGGCAGCCGACGTAGCAGAAGATCGTCTGGTGCGACTCCGGCTCGCCGCCGCGAAGCGTGTAGTTGTGCCAGATGTCCTTGCCCGTGCCCCAGGTGTACGTGAAGCGAACCCGGCCGGACTCATCCATGTACTCGCACGGCTTGAAGCGGATGGTGCTTCCGCGCGGTCCCTGGACCGTGAACCGCAGAAGCGCCGAGCAGTTCTGCGGGAAGACGTACGTGAAGACGCCGGGCGCGGGCTCCCGAATCTCCACGGGCTTGAACGTCTCAAATGCCTTCAGCCCCGGGCAGGCAAGCGGCGCGAGCTTGGCCGCCGGCGCATTGCAGACGGCCGTCGGGCGCCAGGAGCGGTCGTCAAACCCGGGTCGGTCCCAGCCGGGCAACTCGCGGGTGGCGTCATAGTCCTCGCCCGCGTAGATGTGCGAGAACGTGAGCGAACCCTCGGTCCATTTCCAGCCGGGATCGCTGGTCACCACGGTCTCCCGGCCATCCGCGGTGCGTATTCGGGCCTCGAGCCAGAGCAGGTAGGGCTGTCCGTTCGAAAAGTCGGGCATCGCGTCGGTTTTGCAGAAGCGACCCGGATCGTTGGGCGACGCAACGTGCCAGAATGAGTTGCCGAGCACAACGCCCCAGGCGTTCGCGCCGGATTGTACCCACGGGCTGACGTCGAACTCTTGCCAGAACAGGGTGCGATCGTACTGTGACCATGCCTGGTTCAGCAGCGTGTCACCGACGACATGGCCGTTCAGGCGAAGCTCATAGTGCCCGAGGCCGATGACCCGCGCCGTAGCGCGGGTCGGCTTGCCGTCGACGCGGAATTCGGCCCGGAGAATGGGGCACGCGGCCGTTTGTTCCGGCGCCTGGGATGGGGGGACTGCGCCGGCAGCACAGGGCGCAATCCACTGCGGCGCCGGCCGAACGTCTGCCATGCAACCGGCCAGGCCGGTGACGATGGCGAGCAGGAGGACGAGTTTCATCAGGGTTGTCTCCGCAGCAGTCGCAAACGATACCGTGTGAGGCTTGTTCCCAACACCGGGCATCCGCCGAGCCGTGAAACGAGACGCCGGCAGCGCATGCTACCATCGTGGGTTCGGATTGGGGAGCCCCGGGCAGGCCGCGAGGTGTGCTTCCCGGTGACGCAGGTGGGACGATGATACGGGTTGCGAGAAGTACACAGGGTCGGATGTAGTCGAACTGTGAAAGCTCTGGCTACTGGCCTGAGGCATGAACATCCGTGGCCGTGCCTACGCACGCTGCGATCCACTTGGCTCCGTGCTGGGCCCCGATGGGGAAGACGCGAGAGTCGAGGGGAGCCTGACGGAAGGTCTGGTCCAGGAGCAGGTCCGCCGGATTGGCGGTCGGGTTCATAATGTCCGAGGGGTCCGACGTGTGGTTCAGGCCGAGCAGATGGCCGGCCTCGTGGCTGGCGACGTTGGCGATGGCCTGGGCGAGTTCCTCCGGCGTGGGCGAGAGGGCGTCGAGAACCTCGAACGCGCCGGTGTTCACGACGGCCTGTGACGCGGCGGCACCCAGGCCGTCCAAGTCCAGCCGACCGAGGTGAACGACCAGGGCGCTCGGGTCGTTCCCGTCGGTCGTCGCGAGGTCGAACACGGGAAGGTCGAAAGGTTCAAAGTCCTGCTGTACCGCGTCGTGAATCAGGCTTCGCATCCCGGTTGTGCCGCCGTGAAAACGAGTGCTGATGTCTTCGGTTCGGAACGGCTCGATGCGTATGCCGGTTCGGGTGCCTAGCCGCACGTTCTCGGCACCGTCGAAGTTGAGCACGATGAAGGACACGCTCCGCAAGTTGCGAGTGGCAGGGGGTTTTTGCTCGATTTCCAGGTGGAGGGCCATGGGCGAGAGTTCGTCGTTGGTGCAGACAGCCAGGTACAGGGCCTCGGTTGGCGTGGTGATGCTGCACGTGATCCGGGCGTGTTCTGGAAAAGCTGTGGGGTCGCGGAGCACGCCGATCCACACGACGTCGAAATCCTCGTCGAAGAATGCGGCTTTGGCGTACCCGCTGACGGGAAGACTCTGTCGAACGGTTACGTTCCGGCCGGCGTCGACGCGGCCCAGGTTCCAGACCAGCACGTCGTCACCCGATGTCAGAAGCCCCTGAACGACTGCCGGCACGGCCTCGTCAAGGACGACCCCCGGGGCGTTCTCGAAGAGGGCGGCGTCGATCGTGGTTCCTGCCTCAGGCATTTCGCTCCGCGTAGGGGCAGGAGTGAGGATCAGTGATTGTTCGGCCCGTTCGGCGCCAACGGCGTCCGGGACGGTGGAGCAGACGGGCGGAATGCCGTCTTCGGGCGGCGTCGACCGGTCCGGCTGTCCGACGGCTCCGCAGGCGAGCAGGCCGCAGGTTGCGACGCTTTGGGCAAACAGGGTGTACCGGCGCAGAGCTGCTCTACGAGATCGGTGCATCGGTTCAAGTCTCGGGCCTGTATCCCTGATTTCAGTCCGCGGTGCCGCTGCGAGGCGGTCACACTGTCCCGACCCGGCGTGACTGGTGCAGGTGGGCCTTTGCCGTAGTTGCCCGTGATGGGCACGGCGGAATCCTTCTCAGCGAACGCCGCGCGTTCGCGGAGGACGCGAGAGCACTATGCGTGCCAGTCCGGGAAGAGAGAAAGGCGATTCGTGTAAAGGCAACCAAACGACTCGGTTACGACGGAGAGCGCAAACCGGCACTTGTCGTCGACCACCGGACGAGGGCACTTCCTGCGTGCAGGCGGCGCACATGCTGCTCTCTTGAAGGCGAGCCAGGCTGTGGCACTCTGATGCGGGCGTGCGTTGCAGTGGTGGTCGCGGGTTTCACAACTGCATCAGTAGTACACGCAGCGGGCGCGGTGGCGGGGGTGCGCCTTGTATTCCGGATGCTGACCGCGGTTCCAGAGGAAGTAGTCCAGATCACGCGCGATGACGTCCACGCCACGTCGACGCAGTGCATCCGCCAGCAATTCGACGGCGGTCAGGCCGCACGCGCGGATCTCGACTTCCTCCTGCGATCCGGGTGTGAGCGGCTCTTCGCGGTTGATCCGATCGAGCAGGTCGGGTTCGTAGCGAAGCAGACCGTCCATGCGCAGCACATGCGGGACAAGGTTGTCGGCGAAGATGGTGAGGCTCGCCAGGTCGTCGAACCGGCCCCACCCCTGGTTGGCGAACGCGACCGACAGGTCCGCGGCGGTGATCTGGGCCCGCTTGTAGAAAGGCACACGCAGATGGCCGTAGGAGTGAACGTCGTGGTAAAACGGCATCCGATCCAGGATGCCCACAAGGGTCTCCGCGGAGTGGCGGGCGTCTTCGACGAGGGAGGCAAACCGGCCCTGGTAGTGCTCGAGCGCGAAGCGACCAAGGTCGTTGAGGGCTTCGGTGAAGAGCCGCATCAGCTCATGGACGGGCGCCGGTGCGATCTCCTCCTGGCCGAAGATACGGGCGCAGTCCCTCGGCGTGAGCGACAGCAAGTCAGCGGGTCGTATCGCGTCGCGGGCATCAAACCAATCCTTCAGCGACGAGGCGACGGTGAGGTATCCGGAGAGGCCGGGGCGCTTGCGGAGGTGTGGGAAGTACCCCGATCCGAAGTTGACCGCATCGACGGTCAGGACGTACGCCAGCGTCTTGTCGGGCGTGCCCTGGTAGTGGTGGGCCGGGTCCAGGGAGGGGGCGAAAACCTGATCCATCGGCAGGGCGGCGGCGTACGGCTCGACATTCTCGGTGACGATGCGGACGTGGCGGGCGACATCGGCGACACGGCGGCAGGCCGAGCGGATTTCGTCAAAGAGGGTCATGGGCAGAGTGCATAAAGGATTCGGCGGGTTTCGGCAAGACGTTCGCCTGCGTCAGCCTTCCACCTTCGGCTGGAGCGGGGTGTTCGCGAAGGTGAGCCCGGGCGCCGTGCCTCTGCGGCGACCGACGCCGAGGAAGCTGCGGACCAGGATGCCCACGCGGTAGAAGTTGCGCCGCCAGTCGAAACCGCCGCTGGCCAGCGCGAAGCAACCCTTGGAGAGAATGCCCAGCCGCAACAGGCCCAGACGCACGAACTCGGAGACACCCAGTGGCCGCAGGTCGGTGCCGGGGTAGTCCTTGTTGCGGTCCCAGTCGGCCAGCACCTGGTCGGCTGAATGCAGTCCGTGGCGTTCCACGATGTCGAAAAGCGTCGCACCGGGCATGGGCGTGGCGATGGACCAGGTCATGTACCGGATGCGGCCCAGCCAGAACTGCTTCCAGCCCCAGAGAAGCGAGCGGATGGCTTCTCGCGGGCTTTCCCAGCAGAGCCGGCCTTTTTCTTCCCACAAGTTCCAGGCCATCATGAACAGCAGCACGCCGACCCGATGGCGTTTCAGGACTCGCAGACAGTCCTCCACCTGCCGCACGGTGACTTGCTTGCGGATACCGCGAAGTACACGGTCGCTGGCGCTCTCGCAGCCCAGGTGTACAAGCCACATGTTCATGCGGCGGAACAGGCCGGCCAGTTCGTCGTCGATCGGCCAGGCGCGCAGATTGCCCTGGAAGTAGAGGTCCCGATGGCCCAGGTTCGCGATGGCCCGGCAGACGGCCTTTGCCCAGGCGAGCGAAGCGTTGATCTCGTCGGAGACGATTTTGATCTCTCGCACGCCCAATTGGTACAGCCACTCCACCTCGCGGGCGATGCTCTCCGGCGACCGCATGCGGACGTACGGCTTCGACACACGCCAGACCGGCAGGGAGCAGAACGTGCAGCGGAACGGACAGCCGCGGCTGATCACGATGCCGGCCTGCCGTGTGGCCTTGCAGTAATGCTGCCCGATGAACTTCGAGAAGTCGATGCGATCCCACGCGGGCGGGGGCAGCGTGTCGAGGTCCTCTACCACCGGCCGGCGCGGCGTCAGCAGGATTCGATCGCCGTCGCGCAGGGCCAGGCCCGGAGTATGCCGAAAGTCAAGGTCTCGTCGGGACACCTTCTCCACGATTTCGGCGAGCAGCGTCTCGCCCTCTCCGATGGCGACCAGGTCCGCCGGGCAGCGCCGGAACACATCTTGCGGGTCTGCCGTGGGGTGCGGACCGCCGGCCACCACCAACAGATCAGGGAACCGGGCCTTGACCGCGTGGATCGCCTCGTAGGCGACGCGCTGGGTCAGAAAGGCGAAGCTGATGCCGTAGATGTCCGGCCGGTGGCGCTCCACGGCGCGCACGTGGTCTTCAATGGTGTGGAACGCGTCGAGAAAGACGATGTCGTCGTCGACCAGAGGAGTTCGCTCACGGAGATACGCGATGAGGTGCAACAGGCCGATGTTGGGATAGGCCTTGTCGTAGTCATCGCTGTAGGCCGGGGGGTCGACAAGCAGTATCTTCATCCGGCGACATCCCGCAGGGCCGGTCTTCAGCGACGGTCCGTGCGCCTAGTTGATGACCACGACGCGGGAGTAGGCATCCACCAACAGGTCGTAGAGATACTCGACGTCCTCGTTCAGCAGGCGGATGCATCCCATGGACACGGCCCTGCCGATGCTTTCCGGATCGATGGTGCCGTGAATGCCGTATCCCGACTGATACGTGGCCTCACCGGCTACGCCCTCGATTCCGATCCATCGCTCGCCCAGAGGATTCTCCGGGTCGTCGGCCTCGATCGTGGCCCCGCCGCGCGGCGGGTGATATTTCGGGTTGACCAGCTTGTTCTTGCAGACCCACTCGCCGGTGGGCGTGCTGTCGTCCGTCCCCAGCCCCACGGGGAAACGCTTGACCAGGGTGTCTTTCAGGTAGACATCAATGTGGAATGCGGACTTTGAAACCACGGCATGGAACGGCCCGTGAATGACCTTGATGCGCTGGCCCTGACGGATGAGGTTCGGGTTGCCGATGTTGTTTATGCGCGCCAGCAATCCGGCCGTGAGGTAATACGATTTGGCGATCGTCTCCAGCGTTTCACCCCGCGCAATGACGTGCACGTCCACAAGCGGATCGCCCGTGATCGTTCGGTTCGAGAGGATGGTTTCCTCGGCCAACCGGAACGCCTCGGCACAAATCACCGCCTCCTCCGCAGGAGGAAGGCCGGCCAACAGGGCCCGAGAGAAGTTGCTGCGCGCCGTGATGAGATCGCCGGCGGCCAGCGCCGTGCGCCCTTCCTGAGCGTACCTGGCGGCCTGGGCTGCATTGGCCTGGACCGCGGCGTCTTCCTCCAGCCAGGGCAATGAGGACGGTGCCGACGGCGCGTTCGTGAGTGTAGCCTGCGGCACTTCCTTGGTCGGACGCTGCCCGGGCTCAATGATCTGAGGCTGGCCCAACGGTGCGGTCGGTTTATCAGCGATCGCGTCGGTGAGCGTTGCTGGTTTTGACGTCTCTGCCGCGGGTGTCGCCGGCCCTGTGCCGCCGGCTCCCGCATTGGCCGTGCTCTGCGTGTCAGGGCGGGTTTTCAGGTAGACCCCGATCAGCAGGATACAGGCGGCTACGGCAAACAGTACGAACGGACTCCGGGAACGCTTCCGAGAGCTCCTGCTCACAACGGCACCTCCAGGCGTCTTGGGCTGTGGAATCTCTATCCGGCGGACCGGCCGCAGGCCGTCATTCCGCCCCAACTCCTAAGGGATTATCGACCTCCCGCGCTGCCAAGCTTACCACGAAAGTTTTATCGGGCGAACGGGGCCGAAGAAGCCAATTCCGCGGAGCCGTGCTGTAATTTCTTGTCGATGCAGGGGTTGAGAGTTCAAACCGGTGTCGTCCGAACGCCGCGCTCACGCATGTGGCGCAAAGCGACGCACCTTCACCTCGGTGACCAGCATCTTGACCCGGACGTCCAGAGCGTCGGAGGGAACCAATTCGGTCATCTGCATTTCGAACGCCAGCGCGCAGGAGACGCCCTGAAACTCCGGATGGGCCAGAAAGCGGTCGTAGAATCCGCGCCCGCGGCCCAGGCGATTGCCGTGCTCGTCGAAGCCGAGCCCGGGGACGATGACCAGATCGATCAGTGAAATGGGGTAGGGGGGGCCGGTCGTCGGTTCGCGCACGCCGACGGGCGTGGTGGTCAGGTCTTCGGTCAGTGACCGAATCTCCACCGGGAGCATTCGGCGCTGCTCCCAGCTCACCTTGGGAGCGAGGACCCGCTTGCGGTCCTGCCAGGCCCGCAGCACGAGCGGCTTGGTATCCACCTCCGTGGGGTGGGCGAGGAATACCATGATGATTTCGGCCTTCTTGTATTCCGGTTGCGCGACGAGCAAGTCGCACGCCTTCGCCGACATGGTCTGAACGTCACCGGGTGACAATTGGGCCAATCGCCTGCGGACTTCCTGTCTGAGAGCTTTCTTCACCGTGCTGTCGGCTGCGCAGGCGATGCCGGCGGACAGCCCTCCTCTCGAAGCTTCTTGAACCGTTCTACGTACTCGCGCAAACGAACCTCCTGGCCATGATCCGTCGGGACGTAATACTGCTTATCGACGCCCAGGTAGTCCTGGCCCACCATGCCGCCGGGATAATCGTGCGGATACCGATATCCGTCTCCGGCACCCACCCGCGCGGCCCCGGCGTAGTGGCTGTCGCGAAGATGACGAGGCACGGGGAGGGTCTGACCTTCCCGCACGTCCTTCGCCGCCGACCAGATGGCCAGGGCCGACGCGTTGGACTTCGGCGAACACGCCAGGTAGACGGCCGCCTGGGCCAACGGAAGCTGGCATTCCGGCATCCCGACCATGACCGTGGCATCCGCCGCGGCCTGTGCCAGCACAAGTCCGAACGGCGCGGCGTTTCCGATGTCTTCCGCCGCGGCAATCACCAGACGCCGGGCGATGAATCGCGGGTCTTCGCCCGCCTCGAGCATCCGGGCCATCCAGTAGACCACGGCGTCCGGGTCACCCCCGCGAATGGACTTGATGAACGCACTGACGCAGTCGTAGTGTGCGTCACCTGTCGGGTCGTACTGCAGGGCCTTTCGCTGGATCGACTCGGCAGCCACCGCCAGATCGACCACGATGAGTCGGTCCGGCTGCTCCGGATCCGCCTGGGATAGGACCGCAACTTCCAGGGCGGTCAGGGCCCGGCGCGCATCGCCGTTTGCTGCCTGAGCCAGATGATGCCCGGCCTCGCCCGTAAGTTCAACAGAAAACCCGCCCAGGCCTCGTTGCGAATCTGCCAGGGCCCGCCGAAGCAGGCTCAGAATGCCTTCCGCGGACAGCGGCTGGAACTGGAAGATCTGGCTTCGGGAAACGAGAGGCGAGTTGATGGCGAAAAACGGGTTCTCCGTAGTCGCCCCGATGAGCGTGATGACGCCGTTTTCCACGTCACTCAGCAGAACGTCCTGCTGGGCCCGGTTGAAACGGTGAAGTTCGTCGATAAACAGCACGGTCCGGCCACCACCGTCCTCGACCCGATGGCGGGCCGCCTCCAGCACATCCCGCACCTCCTTGACGCCGACGGCGGCGGCGTGAAGCTCCTGAAACACCGCCCGGGTCGTATCCGCAATGATATGGGCGAGAGTGGTCTTTCCGGTTCCGGGGGGGCCGTA
>JAFGJQ010000239.1 GCA_016929015.1 Phycisphaerae bacterium
AACGTGACCATCCAGGTTCCTTGTCCGGCGCCGGCGGCGGCGCCCGCAGCGCCTACGTTCACCGCCCGCTTCACGGCGGAGGACCTGGAGCCGCTGCTGACGGATCGCAAGGAGCTGCTCCCGATTCCCCTGCAGTTTGAGGGGAACCGAACGGCCTGCCTGGACGCCGTAAAACGGGTCAACATGGGCGCGGTGGTGGACGCCCTGATGCCCGTGCTGACCAGCGAGTATGCGGATCGCTTTGCCCCCGATCGCGATCTGCTCATCGCACCGGTCCCGGCCGCGAAGCAGGTGCGCATCGAAGACCCGGCCTTGCCCGGCGGCGCGTTCACGGGGCCGGCGGAGGAAGTGGTCGGCTTCCTGCTGCACGGGATCAGCCAGGACGACTACGTTCGCGTCGCCATCCGCGTCATGCAGACTGCGCGACAGCTCCTGGAATCCGGCGACGCCGCCATCGATCGCACGGCGCCGGACTATTACCAGGAGATCGCGGCCCGGCAGGCCGCCGCCCTGAAGGAAGGGCAGGCCATGCGCGAGGCCGTGCGGCGCCAGTTCGGCGAGGCACTCGGCGTTTACAACGAGCAGGGTGAGCTGGACGAGACGCAGGCGAAGTGGGTGAAGGAGTCGCGTCGGTTCTCCTATGTGGTCCGGGACGGTCAGTTCATCGGTCGGCTCAAGCCGCTGGTGGACGAGATCAACCAGGCGGCGGACCTGGCGGGTTTTGCGGCCCCGGAGTTCCCGGTGGACAAGCCGGGGATTCACTTTGACGGCGATCTGAGCGACGTGGAAATCCTGCTGCCGCGTGACTACGTGAAGGCGTTTCTGGACCAGGCCGACGTGCTGGAGCGGCGGATGGCGGAAGAGTCCATGATCAGCGTGGAGGTGGTGCGTCTGACGGACCGGGACATTCAGAACGGGGCGGTGGCCTCGCGGCTAAGCGCGTCGTTCCGGGGCGTGCATGATCCGTCATACGAACTGAAGGCGAAGTCGGTCGTCCGGCAGGTGGGCATCAACGCCCTGACCGCCATCGCCAACCGCGAGCTCAGCATCACCAACGCCAATGCCATTGCGGCGGGACTGATTCCGGCGGGCACCCCGGCCGTTCAGATGTCGGACTACGTGCTGCCCTCCCTGATTCGGCCGCGTGAGGCCACGACGCTCGGCTCGAGCTTTGCGATCGGGGCGGACGACGTGTTCTTCGACGGGCGGGAGCAGAATTTCGGGTTCAGCTACATCGGGCCGGACGGCATCGAGCACGTGCTGTCCTACGACGTGGTGGACAGCCTGCGCCAGTTCTGGGAGCGGATCGAACGTAACCTGATCGTGCACAAAATCCTCAAGACACAAAGCAAGGAGAAGTTCACCGTCCCCGTGGGGCCGGAAACCAAGACGTTCGAGGGCATCGCGGCCCTCATCTCGCAGCAGAACCAGAACCTGGTCGTCGCGACCGGGACCGGCGCCCTGAGCGAGCTGAGCGCGACGGCCGGAACGTGGCTGGTCATCAAGGATTTCGAGATTACGCCCATCCCCGGTTCGTCCACCGCGCTGAGCGACGAGGAGCGGCAGATGATCCGCGACCGCGTGATGATGACCATGCTGCTGCGCGATCCGATGATCCCCGTGATCACCAAGACGCAACTGGTGGACCTGGAAGACCGGACCGCGCTGTCGGCCCGGCTGACGGACCTTCTGGAGGAGCTGGACGGCCGCCCCCTGCGGCCGGGACGCGACGAACGCTCGTTCGGGTCGCTGTTCCGTTCGCGCTATGACGACACGCGTGAGGTGGCCACGGTCGAGAAGAAGGAGCGGAATTCCAAGATTTCGATGACGTTCTACTCCAGCCAGGGCACGATCCAGTCAAACCTCGGCATCACCGCCCTGGGCGACCAGAACGACCTGACGTCCTTCACCACGCAGCTCAGTCCGAACCGGGTGACGCCGATCTCGTCGTTCTTCACCAAGTCCGCCTCCAACACGCAGGACACGTCCTCCCTGACCGGCCTGGCCCGCGGCGAGAACGAGATCGAGGAGAAGTCGATGACCCACCTGGTCATCCGGGCCCGCTTCCCGGATGACGAGCGCGAGCGGCAGGATCGCGAGGAGGGCCGGTTCCTGGGGTACTTCCAACTGCCGATGGGCAAGAATCCGCTCAGTTCGGTGAACCTGCCGTTCCTGTCCAGCTCCGAGCATCCGCTGGAGCGGCTGGCCCAGATTCGGCCGGGGCTGCTCTTCCCGGCGCTGGATCGCAGCCGCATCCGGCAGCCGGCCCTGCTGCTGAACCCAAACCGGATTGTCGGCGACGTGCCGCGCGACGTGTGGGAAACCTGCACCACGCGGTATCTGTTCAACATGCGAATCATCGCTGATTCACCGACCAATGATCTGGCCACCGTGGCCGCCTACCGGCAGCGGTTCATCGTTGAGGTGCGCTCCCTCCTGGAATACGACGAGGACTTGTTCGACGCGCCGAACATCGCCCTGCGCAACATGGACCACTGGAACGATCCCTACCGCATCGTGACCGCGCTGAACAACAGTGCCGAACGGTTCGCCTACAACCGGCTGATCAAACTGATCGACGATCTGGGCGCCGCGCTGGTGGATGACGACTTCATCGAGGACCGGCTCGCCGTGGCCGAGCCGGACTTCTGGGGCAATCGCCGGCTGCGGCCCCTGGCCCCGGACGAGGTACGTGATCTGCGGCGCGACGTGGCCGCTCATTACCTGCGGGTGGAGGAAGTGTTCGGTGATGCATTTCTGGAAGCCGTCGCGATTGTGCTCGGGCTGAACACGTACCAGACGCTGTCGCACAGGGAGGCGACGGCCGGTCCCTTCCTCGGCTATGAACGGCTCGCGATGTTCGACCGCACGGGGCAGCCGTTTATCCCGGCGGTGCAGGTCGAGCAGGCCCACCAGGACTTTGTGCGGCTGCGACAGGGCGGATACAAGGGCCGGCTGTTCCAGCCGTCCCTGGAGTTTGTGGAACACATGCCCAGGGAACTGCGGTCGTTCGTGATTGTGGGCGAGGACATCATCGAGCATCGTCAGGCCTTCACCATGAAGGAGCCGGATACGTATTGACGACGGCGCCGGCGGCAGGAAGACGACGCGCGATCGAAACGTCAAAACCGACAGGGATTCGGAGAGCCGCGGGACGGCGTCGTCCCGGACCGGGACCTCCCGGATTCTGCAGGACAGGGAGGACGCACATATGTCCGGCGTGCGAAAACTGGCGTGTCTGGCGCTCGCGGGAATCGCGGCGTGGGCGGTGGTGAGCGGTTGCCGATCGCGCGTGTACCGGAGAAACCCCGTCGGCACTCGTTGCGAGACCACGCTGGACTGCAGGGTCGGCCTGGAATGCCAGCCACAAACCGGAACGTGCCAGGTAGAGGGCACCAGCGGCACCGCCGGGGCCGGCAACCCGTGCGAGACGAGCAACGACTGCCCCGGCGACACACGGTGCCAAGCCTCGACGAATACTTGCCAGGTCCTCGGTGAGGGCGATCCGGACATCCCCGGCCCCACGCTGCTGGGCGACGGCTGCACCGCGGACGAAGAGTGCGACGAGGGCCTGGTCTGCCAGTTCGCCAGCGAAACCTGCCAACCGCCCGGCGGTGAAAACGTGCCGGGCATCGGCGCCTCCTGCATCACCAACGGCGACTGCCAGTCCGGCCTGGTGTGCCAGGACGAATCCGACACCTGCCAGCTCCCCCCGGAGGCCTGAGGCC
>JAFGJQ010000240.1 GCA_016929015.1 Phycisphaerae bacterium
CGCGCTTCGATGGAGATGTAGCGGTCGAGTTGCCCCACCCCGATCCTCAGGGTGGTGTACTCGGGGACGGCGCTGAGCCGAAGCTTGACCTCAAACATGCCGGGATAGAGGTCCCCCATCGCGGTGACGCCGAGGACTTCTCCGCCGCCACTGTTCACTGTGGCGGTGGGTAGGTGATCGGTGACCGCGACCCCGAACGCATCGCTGACCCGGACAAAGATCGAGGTTTCCTCACCCAGTTCGCCCGGCAGAGGATTGTCGTTAATGGCAATCTGGGTGGGCACCCCGTCTCCTACGCCGTACCAGTAGGCGAGGTGGACGGCTGAACTCGGCCGGCTGCCTTCGATGTGGAGATACCCCTGGTACTGACCGGGCGCGAGACCGGTGGCTGAAAACCGCACCTGGATGTAGGCGGATTGGCCGTACGCGAGCGCCAGGCTCGCCGGGGTGACGGTCGGGGCGGGGCCGGGAACATGCGGCTGGGCGCGGAACGAGTAGACCTCCGGGTGAATGCCGAGGTTCGTGATCCGAATGCGACGCGTCACATCCACGGTTGGGTTTCCCGCGCCGAAACTGATCGAAATCGGACTGACCGCCACATCCGAGCGGATCGCGCGGCCGAGATTCAGCCGGCCTGCCCCCTGATGCTGCACCGCGAGCGGCACGCCGGCATTGTCCTCCATGATGGTCGCCGTGTTCACGAGCAAAGAGTAGTACTGTTGCGGTGACAGGTTCGGCCGGGCCGCCTTCAGCACGGCGGCCGCTCCCGCAACCGTCGGAGCCGAGAAACTTGTGCCGTCGACGGCGTAGTACGCGTTTGGTTCGCCGTCCTCGTACTGCGATTTCGCCGTATACACGTTGCTGCCAATGGCCACCATGTCCGGCTTGATGGAGTAGGCGGGTCCGGGACCGCGGCTCGAGAAGTCGGCAATGGCGTTGTCGGCGAGAGGTTTGACTACTCCAAGAAAATCCAGCGATGCCGGCAGCGTCTGTCGTCCGGCAAACTGGTTCTTGACGGCATCGCCGTCCTCGGTGCTGATCATCATCCCCGGCAGCGTCGCACCTTCGACGTTCATGATGGTGATCTCCCGGCCGTCGGAGTAGACCAATGCCGCGACAGCGCCCGCATCCTGGGCGTTTGTCAGTTTGACGACGAAGTTGCACGTGCCCCGGCGGATGAAGGCGATAAGGTTCTGCAGGCTGCCGGCCGGCAGCGGGCTGCACGCCTGGCCGTTGCCATCCAGCGCGGCGACATCCTTGAGTTGCCCGACAATCGGCTCCAATGGGGCGGGGCCGTTCCCGGGCAGGCCTTCGTATTCGTGATCGTCCACTTCCGCCACCACAACGAATTCGCGGTCATTCTCGGAGGCGCCGATACCGAGTGCGGAGATCTGGTCGGTTCCGGAAGCGCCGACGGAACGCGCCTGCGGTCCGCTGTTGCCGATGGAGTGGATGACGAGGACGCCCAGAGCCGCGGCACGATCTGCGGCCAGTTGCATTAGATCCGCCGCGGGCAGCGGCACGGGTTCGCCCCCCAGGCTCAGGTTCAGGATGTCCATGCCGTCGTGGATGGCGTCCTCCATGGCCTTGAGGATGACGTCGCTGGTAGCTTCGTTGCGGTCGCAGCCGGGGAACACTTTGTATGAGCCGAGCCATGCGCGAGGAGCGACGCCGGAAATTGTGGCCCGCGGACCCGTGGCGGGCACGCCGGCCACGCAGAGCGCGACCGAAGTGCCGTGGCCGACGCAGTCTCGGGCGCTGGCGGGCGTCTCGCTCCGCCTGTAGAGGTGTTCGTAGCTCCGGGCCACGATCACCTTGTTCGAGGTGTAGGCGAGGTCCGCGGCTGCGTTGACACGCGGATACCCAGGGGGTGTTGTGAGCGTCGGATCCTGGAAGACGGGGTGACCGGAATCGATGCCCGTATCGATGATGGCGACCTTGACACCCTCCCCCGCACGCTCGTAGCCGGCCCACGCATAGGCCTCGGGGACATGCTGCAGGGGAACGGCGCGGTCCATCGCGGAAGAGAATCGCGCAACAGGATGGACCTGCTTGACGCCCGGGAGCCGCTCCAGGAGAGCGGCCACCCGCGGCGGGACCTCAACGACGACGCCGTTCACCAGGGTGTCCAGGGTCAAAACCACGTCGATCCGGTTTCGGTCGAGGATACGGCGCAGGGGGGTCTGTCGCCGATCGACGTCGGTCGCGTATTGCCGAAGGGCCGCGCGGGGGGCGGGAGCATCCGTGCGGGCGGCGACAACGGCCGCGGGCTCGCCGTCCAACTCGACGATGTATCGGCGGTTCTGCTGCGCCATGGCGGCCGATGCGGCCGTCAGGAGGATGAGTGCAACGAGCTTTCTCATGGCCTTGAAATCTCCACCCTATTCAATCGCCACCGTGAGACCCGGCTGGCTAATCCGGTCGCCCACCTTGAGGATGATTGGGACTTCATCACCCGGCACGACATTCTCGGGGATGAACACATTAATCTGCATCACGCCCGCCACGAGGGTGGGCGCGGCGCCCCAGTACTGCAGCACGCACTCGATGCCCCCGATGCGAACCGAGACCGGCAACACGGGCGTCGGGTAGGTACTCAACGCGAGCTGGCCGTCGACGCCGGGCGGAGTGGTCTGCCCCTCTCCGGTAGTGAACAGGAGGATGACATCGCCCGGGTGCGCGGGGTTGTCCGGATTCACCCGCGAGTAGTCCGGATGGAGAATCGCACCCAGGCCACGCCCGGAGGAGTCCGACGAGAAGATGCCTGGGGCCGAGGCGGCCACCGGGAGCGTCACGGTGTTGCTCGTGTTCCCGGAGTACTCCACCTGGACTGAGGTTGACTGCTTCCCGTCGACGGAATAGGGAACGATGGCGCTGATCACGGTCTGGAAGACATAGATCAGTGGGGAGGGCACGCCGTCGAACAGCACGCGGACGCCCGCCACCGAGGTCGCGAAACGCTCGCCGTCAACCAGCTCTCCCATGGCGAGCTGGGCCGGGCCGATCCCCTTCCCGAAGATAGTGATGATCTCGCCCGGGGCGACTGGTTGATGCAGGAAGCTGGCCGCGTTTACGACGCCGGGCGTCGAGATGCAGGTCGGCTCGTCCTCGGCGTCGGGGGCGATTCTCGCAAAGAAAGCCTCCGGGCCGACCGCGGCGGGGCGAAG
>JAFGJQ010000241.1 GCA_016929015.1 Phycisphaerae bacterium
CCGTAGCTGCCGGTCATTTCGGTGACCATGACGATGGCGGCGAGCGGCGTCCTCATGCTGGCGGCGAGCACGCCGCCCATGCCCACGGGGATGAGTGCCTGGCGCAGCCCCTCCGGGAATTGGCCGGGGTAGGCTGCCTCGCACAGGGCGCCCAGGAAGGCACCCACGGTCCCGCCGATGAATACAACAGGACCCAGCAGGCCGCCGGAGGCGCCGCTGCCCACCGTGAGTCCGGTGGCCAGGCACTTGGCCAGAACGACGGCGGCGAAGAAGGCGGACCAGCGCCACCAGTTGACGGCGGCCGGATCACCGAAGAACAGGGGGGCGGCCTCGGGCGCCGTCATGGCGTTCTGAACGAACCGGTATTCTCCATCCATGACCTGCGGAAGAAGGCAGGCCAAGGCGCCGGTCGCCAGTCCCCCGAGGGCCGGTGCGACCCAGCGGGGCAGACGCGACCACGGGACCAGCCGGCGCTCTACAACGTGAACGCATGTGGCGTACACGATGCTGACGCCGCCGCAGAGCAGCCCGAGGAGGGCGTACGGAATCAATTCGATGGGCGATCCAAAGGCCAGTCGGTTCGCCCCATGAAGCATGTGCTCGCCGGTGCCGCACAGAAGCATGAACGTGGAGTATCCGAGAACGGAGGAGACGACGGAGGGCACGATGGCCCCGGCCTCAAACTCCGGCTCACGGTAGAGCACGCTGGCTGCGAAGAGCGCGCCGCCGAGCGGGGCCTGAAAGACGGCCCCGATACAGGCGCCGCAACCGGCGATGAGCAGTACGCGCCTTTCTCGCGGCGTGACGCCGAACACCCGGCCGATGCCGGAGCCGAGGGAAGCACCCATGGCGGCGGTCGGGCCTTCCGGACCGGCCGATCCGCCACAGGCGATCACCCAGACCGCGGCCGCCGCCTTGACCAGCGGGCCCGTCAGCGGGAGTCGGCCCATGTCGTGGTGAAACGCCCGTACGAAGACGTCGACCCCGTGCCGGGTGACCTGGGGGCAGACCAGCCGCACCACGATCCCCGAAACCAGCCCCCCCAGCGCGGGCAGCAGAAGGACCCCCCAACGAAACGTGAGGAATCCGGAGGACCCCAGATGCGTGAAACGCCCGACGAGGCGCTCCGACCCGAAGGACAATGCAGACTCAAACCCGGCCGCCGCGGCGCCGCCCAGGATGCCGGCCAGCGCACCCAGCATGAGAAACCGACCCCATTGCGGAACTCGCGAGATGAACGCGGTAACGATCTTCGGTCTCTTCAAGGCGACCTCCGCCTGCGTGAACGGTCGGCTCGTGGATCGCACGCCGGCACGGGAACTTCACCGACGCGGTGCCGGGGCGTCGTGGATAGATCCGTCTGGTCAATCGATGCCGTGCTCGGCCAGCCAGCGTTCCGCATCGATCGCGCCCTTGCAGCCCATGCCCGCTGCGGTGACGGCCTGGCGATAGACGGAATCGGCGACGTCGCCCACCGCGAAGACTCCTTCCACGCTGGTATACGTGCGATAGGGGTCTTGCAGCGCGATGTATCCCTTGTCGGTGGTTTGGAGCTGGCCGTCCAGGAAGCCGGTATTCGGCGTGTGTCCGAGGGCCAGGAACATGCCGGACACCTGCACGTCGCTCTGCTGTCCCGACTTGACGTTCTTGAGCCGCAGGCCGGTGACCCCGTTCTTGTTATCGCCCAGAACCTCGCTTACCACGGAGTCCCAGATAACCTTGATCTTCGGGTTCTTCAGCACGCGTTCCTGCATAATCTTGCTGGCGCGGAGCTGGTCACGCCGATGCACGACATACACGGGGTTGGCGAACTTGGTCATGTACGTGGCCTCTTCCATGGCCGAGTCGCCCCCGCCGATGATGGCCACCGGCTTGCCGCGGTAACGCGGGAAGGCGCCGTCGCAGGTGGCACAGGCGGTGACGCCGAGGCCCGCCACGCGGAACCGGTGTTCGCTGTCCAGACCCAGCCAGTTGGCCGAGGCACCGGTCGCCACGATCAGCGCGTGGGCTTGGGCCGTGCTGTCGTCGTCCGCCCACACAGTGAACGGTCGCTTCGAGAGATCGACGCGGGTCACGTTGGCGGAGACGATGCGCGTATCGAACCGTTCGGCCTGTTTGCGAAAGGCGGCCATCATCTTCTGCCCGTCGATTCCGTCCGGGAAGCCCGGGTAGTTTTCAACCTCGGTGGTGAACATCAACTGCCCGCCGGGGATCATCTCGCTGCCGCCGGTGGGCTGGCCTTCGTAGACAAGCGGATTGAGGTTGGCCCGCGCCGCGTAGACGGCGGCCGTCCACCCGGCCGGCCCCGATCCAATGATGATGACCTTCTCGACCACGTTCTGATCTGTCATAGTCGTTCGTTCCTTTCAGGGCCGATTCATCGCCCGTCAGCCCACCCGGCGCGCCCGTAAGTATTGCCTGCCTGTCGAGAGGTGGCAAGCAGAAGGTGCGTGGGGTCAGAATGGCCAGGGCGTGCGTGGGTCGGGCTCCAGGACGGGGATGGCGAAGGTATCGAGGAGGTCGAGAAGGCCTTGGTCGACAGCTCGCGGGCTGCCGATGCCGGGCCAGGCACCGCAGGCGTCCTGGGATTCGCAGATGACGCCGTCGCCGTCCCGATCCGTGCCGGCCCAGAGAACCACCGGACCATCCACCGGTGGGAGCGACAGCAGGAATGAACCGTCCGGGTCCACCTCGCGCCGAGCCAGCATTGCGCCCGTGGCCGCGTCTCGCACGACGACGTGCATGGTGTCCGGCGGCCCGTCGGCGCCGGGGACGTGTGCAAACACCTCCACGACGGCAGGGCCGCCGCCGAACGGAGTGATCTCGATGGAGCCGCGGTACTGTCCCGGGGCAAGGCCGCGACGGTCGACAACGGCAGCGATGGTGGTGCAGGTGGCGCTGGCGGACCCACCGCCGGGCGTGGCGTCGAGCCACGCGCTACCGACCTGCTCGCGAACAGCGACATTCTCGATCACGAGCGTGCCGCCGCCGGCGTTTGTGATGTCAACGGACAGGATCGTCGTTTCATCGCCAAAATCCAGAACGTGCGTGCTGAGAGTCAGCCGGGGCGGGGCCATACCCAGGCCGGTCGTAATCCGCGCCGCGTCCACGGCTCGGGCGGCATCCACCAGTCCGTAGCCAAACGAGTCGTCGCGCCCGGGAAGGCCCAAATCCGTCGCGGTGTCCCGCAGGATCTGGCGGATCTGTGCGGCGGAGAGCGCGGGGTTGACTGAAAACATGAGTGCCGCAACCCCAGCGACCTGCGGACATGCCATGCTGGTGCCGTAGCGATAGCCGTATTCGTAGGTGAGCGTGCCGGTGTTGTCCGCGCCGACCGTGCTCAGAAGCCCGGCCGGTTCGCCGGCTTCTCCGGGGACGTCGCTTCCCCCGGGGGCCACCAGATCAAGCGTGGCTCCGTAGTTCGAATAAGGCGTCAATTCCCCTGACCAGTCGACCGCGCCCACGGAGATCACCTCTGCATACCCCGCGGGATAGGCGGGAGCCGACGAACCCTGGTTTCCTGAGGCCGCCACGAGGACCACACCGGCTGCCGCGGCGTCGCGGATCGCGGCGGCCATGGTCGCCGAGGGGGTGTGCCCGGCCCCGCCATCCAGGCTGAGGTTGACCACGTCTGCCCGACGTACGGGCAGGGCCCCGGAAATGTTGCTCAGCCCCGCCGCGTAGCGGATCGCCTCCGAAATATCGAGGATATCGCCGATGCTCGCCCGGCCGAGCACGCGAATGGGCATGACACGGCAGTCCCAGGTCACGCCGGAGATGCCAAGCACGTTGTTGGTCATCGCGGCCAGGGTGCCGGTCGTGTGGGTGCCGTGGTAGGTGCTGGCGTGACGGTCGTCCACCGCATCGCCGGGATCCGACGGATCATCATCACGTCCGTCGCCATCCAGCGCATTTCCCACGTCGGAGATGAAGTCGTAGCCCTCGATGAGCCGGCCACCCAGGTCCGGATGCTCGTGCAGGATGCCCGTGTCGAGGACGGCTATGACGACGTCCGGGCTGCCGGTGGTGATGTCCCAGGCCGTGGGCAGACCGATCATCTCCGGATAGCGCAAGCGGTTGTAGAACTGGTCGTTGGGTGTGGCGGAGGCGCCCAGAATTCGATTGGGCTCGGCGAACCGGACACCGGCGTTTGCGGCCAGGTTCGCCGCCTGTCCGCAGGTCCGCAGCCGGGTCTGGTCGGATTTCGGCGGCTCAACCACATCCCCCGCCAAACGATAGACGCCGCTGGGAGATTGCTCCACGATTCGCAGGCCCTGTCGGCGGACCAACGCCGCCACATCCTCAGCGGAGAGGGCAGGGTCAAAAGTGGCCAGGGTTTCACCGGGAACAACGTCTCCTTGCGGAGGCGCATACGCGCGTCGCTTGACCTGCCGAGGCCGGCCGGAAGTGCCGGGTATCACGCCACTGGCATGCGCTTCTGTGGCCGAGCCGGCCGCACTGACGGAGATGTCGAGCGTGTACGATCCTCGCCCGATGACCGGCACGACGCAGAGTTCAAACGTCCCGTCGGCAAGAAACGTGCCGCCGGTGTTCTCGGTCAGCACGTCGGTGTAACATTCTGCGAAGACCTCGGATGCGGCCCAATCCAGGCCGCAGTGAAAGCGGCGAAAGTCGATGAAACCCAGGTCGAGATCGAAGTCACTCCCCGCTTCCGGCTCCGCCGAAGTGAGTTGCCAGGAGACCGAGACCGGTTCGGCGGCGATGAAGCGGTACGTATCCACGTCATTGGCGGGTGGACCGGCGTGGATGCCGCCGACGATGCGGTAGGTGACTGCGGGGGTGGTTCGCCCGACGAGTTGGGAGCCGTCGGACCAATCGTTCGGCTCGCGTTCCAGAATGGTGCGAGCCGCGGGCGAAGGCGAACCCACGCGTCCGGTGACGCGCGGGCCGCCGCCACTGCCATTGCCGTTCGGAGACGTTCCGGGCCCGCCGGTCCCCCCGGATTGACACCCGGATACGACGAGGGCGCACAGGCTCAAGATCGTCCCGAACGATTGCAGAGTGCGGCGGCTCATGCGTTCGTTTCGCTCCATGCGATGGTCCACGCCAACGCGGGATGCTATGCGCAACCAACTGGCCGGGCAACGCGCCCGGGGCTATGGGCCGCACCGATCCGCGTTGACCCCGGTGTGCCCGGCCCATACCCTTGCTTTCGGCCTTGCTTTAGACCTGCAGGCCGGAGCGAACGGGAGGTTTCCATGACCCTGAACCGGAGCTGCCGCGTTTTCGTGCTTCTCGCCGTCGCGTTCGGAGGCGCAGGGTGCCAAACAGACCCCGCGCTGCCGGAATTCACATTGGTGGAGGAGGAATGGTCTTACGGCCAGCGGACGGGACGGCTGCTGGTAACGGACCATTTCGAGATCCGCACGACCGCGACGGACACGGAGTTTGTGGACGCACTGCCGCTTTTCCTGGAAACGGCCTATCGGCAGTACTGCAGCGTGGTCCCGGCACCGGCCGGCCCGGCGGAGAAGCTTCAGACGTACGTCTTTGCGAACCGGGCGGAGTGGGACCGCTACGTTCGGGAGGCGTTTCCGGCCCGGTACCCGGTGTACGCGCGGATATCGGCCGGAGGCTTCGCGGAACGGAACCAGTGCGTGGCCTACTACATGCCGCAGCGAATTTATACACTGTCGATCATCGCACATGAAGGTCTGCACCAGTACCTCAGCGCGAAGTTTCGCGTGCCGGTGCCGGCGTGGCTTAACGAGGGGTTGGCGTGTTACTGTGAGACGTTTCAGTTCAGGAAGGGAGTTCCCATCTTCACGCCGCAGGACAACTCGTTTCGCATGAACTCGCTTCGGCAGTCCTTGGCGGGTGGCAGCCTGATTCCGCTGAAGGAGATGCTGGCGACGGATGCGGGCCAGGTGATCGTGCGGAACCAGTCTGCGATGACCCGGGCGTATTATGCCCAGGCATGGGCGTTGGTCTGCATGCTGCGGCACGGCCTGAACGGCAAGTATCGCGGCGGCTTTGACCAGATGTGCGCCGACATGGGCCGACGTGAGTCGGTGGTACGGGCCCAGGCGGCCCGGATCGCCGCCCCGGACCCGTCGGCAACCAGCCTGGGCGAGGCCCTGTTCCGCGCGTACATCTCGACGGACCTGGAGGGGTTTGAGAGGGAGTACCGGCAATACATGCGGGCAATCTGTGAATTCTAGCCGCTGCTGGGGTATTCGGTCCCGGGGTGCGCAGCGAAACGCCCAAGCGGTTGTGGCTTGGGCGTTTATGGAAGAATGGAGACGAGGGGGCTCGAACCCCTGACCTTCGCATTGCGAACGCGACGCTCTCCCAGCTGAGCTACGTCCCCATCTGCGTTGCCCGAAACTTATACACCCGAAATCCACGCCCGGCAAGGCCGGTCCACGCCAGACCGCGGAAACGCCTGGATTATCGGGCGGCACCCCGCGGACATCGGCCATTTCCGCACCGGGCATGCGTATATCGTACAGTTCCGGTGGTGGGCGGAGATTTCAATATGGGGAAGCCCCCCGGCTGCCGGTTTGCGGCGGCCGGGGATGCACCGATCGGCCGGGATTGAACTTGACCCGGCTGCCTGACGTGCCGACGACCCGGGAGCGATGTCCGTGGACC
>JAFGJQ010000242.1 GCA_016929015.1 Phycisphaerae bacterium
GTGGTGCCGTAGTAGTCCGTGTAGACCAGCGTGACCCGCAATTCGTTGTGGTAGGGCTGGCCGGCGACGATGGTTCGCTCATACGTGGCCGTCTCGAACGGGAGCAGAATGTCCGTTTCATCGACGACGCGGATGTTGTTTCGCCGGTCGTAGAGGTACTGCAGGTCGGGCAAACCCCAGCCCTGGTGCGTGCGGGTCAGGTTGTGGCCCGTGCCCGAGAAGGAGTAGGCGCTGGCGGTGTTGAAGATGGCGGCGCGGGCGGTGGCGCTGTGCGCACGCTCGGCAAAAACCGACCCGCCGCCGACCGGGTTGCCGAACAGGCCGTCCGCCCACATCTGGAAGAACAGCCCGAAGTGGCCGGCGACGATGGGCGTCGCCCCGCTGGTCCCGCCGAAATCGCTGGTGTACCCGCTGCCGGCGGTTGTGGTGCGGATGCCGTCGTAGAAGTGGCAGAGATCCGGCTTGATGCGGTCATCCGCGGCCGGGCCGATGCTGGCGCCGTACCAGTAGTCGTCGCTTTTCGTGAGCGTGTCCTGGTGGTGGATGCCGCCGACGGACACGATGTTTTTGGCCCAGGCCTCGCGCAGCGAGCCGGAGTACCGGTAGTTGCCCTGGCCCTGCACGACGACGAGATCGTGCAGGTAGACCGCCTGGTCCAGTTCGGACGAGGCGGAGTTGTAGTCGTAGCTGTAGCCTTCGCCTTCGGAGGTGCCCCAGCTATTGGATTGGTAGAGGCACTGCCACGTCGAGCTGACCAGTTGGGCGGCGTCGTTCACCCGGTCGCCGCTGTTCCACATGGAGAACACGCCGTTGCCCGAGGGGAGCAGGCCGCGTCCGGTCGCACTTCCGGTGCCGTCGCCGAAGTTGATGCCGAAGGTGGACGTGCCGTGCGAATCCAGCTCCGCGGGGCCGCGGCGAACCGTTAGACGCGACGCGAACGCGGGATGATCGGTCTGACAGCCGCTGTCCATGACCTCCCCGTGGACGCCCAGGCCCGTATAGCCTCCGGCCGTTTCAATGTAGTTCGCGCCGCCGATGGCCCGGGCCTTGTCCATGAGGGTGACGGGCTTTCCCTGGCGGTCGACGAAGAGCACCTCGTCCATCTGAACGACCTGGCGGAGTTGCTCCGGCGTGAGGGTGGCCTGCACAAACGCGCTCGGGTCGCCCGCCGCGTCAACCGTGCCGCCGATCGTGGCAATGCGATCCAGCAGGGCCTGCTGTTCCGACGGCCCCGCGTCAATCATCTGGATGCGATAGCGCACGGCTGACGCCGGCAGTGAGGCGTCGGCCACTGCGGCCGCCAGCGCGGGATCCAGGCGGTACGCCGGATGATACGGTCCGACCCAGCGGACAAACGGCAAGGCCTCCACGGCCGTGCGGGTGCCGGCGTCCATCCGGACCAGCAGGGCGTAGTGGGGGAGGTAGTTGTGGACCGTTGCCCCCAGGCTGCGAAGGACCTTGCGGAAGTCTTCCAGCGGCGGGACGGGAAACTGCACAATGTACAGGTTCGATGCCGGCGATTGGGTCAAGCGGTCATCCACCGCCCGTTCCGTCAGGCACGGGTCGAAATCGCCGTGCCGCAGGCGAAGCTGATAGTCCGCCGGGCGGGGCCGTGCGAAGCGCTGCCCGTCGAGGCTCACGGCATAGTACGGCTGCCTGCCGATCGGTTCGTCCTCTTCCCAGAGCACCAGACGCGATGGGGCGCCGGGTACGACGGTCATCCGCGGATTGTGGATGGGCCGGTCGCTGACGCGGATCACGGTGTCGGGACCGAGCTGAAGCCGAAACTGCGTATCAACCCGCGCAACGGCCGGCACCGGCACGCCGGCATGTTCGTTCACGGAACCGGTCTGGGCCGAGGCCGGGAAGGAGGTCCCGACCAGCAAACCGCACAATGCGGCCGAGAACAGGGTGCTTCGATCGCGTAGCATCATTATCCAGCTCCATCCGTTTGTTGCTTCATCCCGCCTATTGCGGGCCCTGCATCTGGTTCAGGAACAGCGGAACATCCTGTTCGTCCACGTTGCCCTCTCCGGTCAGATCACCCGGCAGACACGCGCCGGCAGCGGCCTGGTCGTAACAGACCTGGAACGCCCCGAAGTCCTTGAGGTCCACGTCCCCGTCGCTGTCGAAGTCCGGCACGCGCGGCCAGACCATCGTGCTCTGGAGCAGGGCGTAAGCCACGTGCTCTCCCGTGAGGTGGGTGCGGTCCAGGTCGTCATCGAGGGACAGCAGCAGATAGGTCGACCCGCCGGACCCGGCCTGGCCGTGACGCTGGGTCCAATACGCCGTGTCGCCCTGCAGGCCCGCGCCCGCGGCGAGGGCCACAAACTGCGGAGCGGCCATCGGCGTCTGCAGGGTGTAGACCGTCTGTGGCGGGGTGCCGTGGAGCACGCCCTGCACCGTTGCCGGCCCGACCCACGCCTCGAACGGCACGCCGCCCATGCTGGCGCCGGTGACGCTCTCGAACACGATCACGCCGATGGTTTCGTTTGCGCGATCCAGGCCCGTGTCTCCCGTGTGCTTTCCCGTTCGCAGGGAGTGCGTGGACGGGATTCCGCTTCGTCCGGCCCCCTGCGACCAGAAGGCGGACCATTCGTCGTTGGCGCTCATCACCTGGCCGAGCACCACGGGATTCGCGTAGCTCCGCCAGTACTGGCGCCCCTCGCCCGTCCAGTCGCCGTTGCCGTCCGTGACGGTGGACGTGTAGTTCCAGGCCTCCATCTTCACGCCGTTGAGCTCGGTTACTCCCTCTTCCATGACCCAGTAGCCGATGATCTCCGGGATGGAGTAGGTCTGCGACGAATTGGTGGGATCGGCCAGACGCAGATCAAAACTGGAAGAGGTCACGTTGCTGACCCGCGGGATCATGCGTTTGCCGTTGTAGAAGTACTGGCCCGTGCAGACCACGACCGGGTTCGCGTACGTGTTTTGCAGGCTCACCGTCTTGACGACGTGATTGGCGGTCGTGAATCCTGCTTCGAACTTCGGCGCCACCTCGCACGCGTCGGGCACGCCGTTGCCGTTCGCGTCGCCGGCCCAGCCGTTGAAAATCTCCCAGGCGTCGGGGATGCCGTTCCCGTTGCAGTCCGGCTCGCAGTCGTCGGGCAGGCCGTTTCCGTTGTAGTCGGTGCTGCCGCCGCCGACGCCGAGGTCGCACTCGTCCGGGATGATGTTGCCGTTGCAGTCTTCGGACGTCCCGTTTCCGATATCGCATTCGTCCGGGATGTCGTTGTTGTTGCAGTCTTCCGAGGTCCCTTCCGCGATGTCGCATTCGTCCGGCACGTCGTTGTTGTTGCAGTCCTGGCTCGTGCCGTCGCTGATGTCGCATTCGTCCGGCACGTCGTTGTCGTTGCAGTCCTCGCTGGTGCCGGAGGAGATGTCCACGTCATCCGGAATGCCGTTGTTGTTGCAGTCCGGGGCCGTGGAATAATCCCATCCGATGGCGTCGAAGACGGCCAGGTCGGGGGTGCGGTAGAAGTTCGGATAGAACGTCTCTCCGTTCGCCTGGGCGGGGTCCATGATGCCGATCGAGGGCGTCTGCTCCCGGAAGTGGCTCGCCTGATAGGGGTCGCCGTCGGCCATGCGGTACTCCACCGCGATCAGGTCCGTATTGTGATCATCGTTGGGCGCGTTGTAGTCCACGAGCCTTGGCGTCGTCTGAAACTCCGCGTAGGTGGACGGATTGTAGTTGTTGGCGCCGGCGGTCCGCTGGAAGCGGTACAGGTCCATGGCGTTGATATCCGTCTCGTCGTAGTCCGCGAAGGAAATGAACCCCAGCACGTGGCCGACCTCGTGGGCCACGACGGATTGGTAGCACTGCTGGCTTCCCGACACGCCGTTGCTGGGGTCGTAGTCCCAACTGAACGCCGTGTTGAGCACCATTTCGGCGTCCGTGCCTCCCATGGAGCCGATCGCTGCCTTGTAATTCGCCAGCGTGAAGAAGACGCGGTTCTCGTTGGTCACCGTCGAGCTGTACGCGTTGTATCGGACGGGTACCGTGCTGCCCGTCGGCAGCCAGCTCTGGATCACGTCGTCCGTGTCCATGTCGTTCACCAGGCTGGCGCGAACCGTTGAGTACGAAACGCCTGAAACGAAGGAGGCGGACGTGTAGCCCAGGACGCCTCCTCCCAGGTTTTGCATGGAGAAGTCGATGGTGACGGTGACCGAATCCTCGAACTGGCTCTCGATGTACTGGGCCACCGCCTCCAGGGCGTCCGCGGCGCCGGCCGGGAGGGTGCCGGACACGTCAAAAACGATGTTCATGCCCGAACGTGGACCGGCCGCACTGATGAGGGTGCGCTGCGCGCCGGCATTCCGGGCGCGAACGGCCTCCACGTCGCGTTTGAGGTCGTCGCTCGTCAGGTTCTTCAGCTCGCTGCCGCCGGTGTAGCGCGTGATCTTCAGCGTCTCGAACTCCACCTCCGAACCGTCCAGATAGAGCACACCGGTCATTCGCGGACCCGGCTCAAACAGGACCGGCGCAGGGCTGCTGACATTCCTCCACCAAGCGGACGCGCCGCCGTCCGCCGCCACCACCGCACTCAGCCCTCCCAGAACCAGGACTGCACAGGCCGCCAACCGATTCCTTCGCGTCATCGCCAGACCTCCTTCGCTGTGACGGTTCCACCGTCGGGCCGGCCGGTTCCGACCGCGCCTTCCGGTTCACGCCGCGACCGCAAGGGCGCACGACGAGGGCCGTGGCAGCCGGTAAGTAAACCGGTCAAGCCCAATAACCCGTGGGAGGATAGTGACCCAATGCACCGCGCAAAGACGTGACAACACTCGCGAACCACTACCCACTCCCAGCGACATCCAGGCAGGTCATTTTACGTCCAACGGGCCGAAATTCAAGCGATAATGAGCACCATGCGGCCGACGAACCGCCTGGAGAGGCGGCGAGCCGGCCCGGTCCGCCGGGGATGAGATGGGGGGATGGTCTCATTACCGGCTACGGGTTCGCCGGCGGACAAGACGAACGTCCGGGTCCCCTCGCGGCTCGGGCAGGGCCCCGGGGATGCATTCCGAGCCTCCCGGCCTTCCGCCATTCCGGGGGCCGGGGACCGGCGGAGACGGGTCTGTTATCGGACGCCGATCCCGCTTCGGGCGTTATTCCAGGTCAGTGGAAGCTATCGTCGGGCGCGCGGGGTGCCGATTTACTCTCGTACGATGCGGCATACCGGTTGTGCCGGAGATCCGTCGTCCCGCGGAAACTCCGGGCGCGGCCGGCAGTTGCGCGCCGGCGTAAACAGGAGATCAGATGGGCTCAATTCGCGACAGTCTGGAACCGGACGCCACGATCGCGGAAACCGCGGACGGCGTCGGTTCTCCGACCCCGGAGATCGACGAATCGAGCCGGGCCACGGGTCTGGCTGCCGCCGAGGAGGAACTCAAGGCCGTCTTGGCGGAGGAGGAGCTGGAGGAGGAGCAGGAGCTGACCTCGCCCGGTTGGGACGGCGAACTGCCGGAGAATGTGTTCAAGGTTGTCGATGCACGGATCGCGATTTGGGACAAGCTGCTGGCGCTGGATGCGCATCGTCACGAGTTTCGCCGGAGTGCCACGTCAGAGCAGGTCCTTAATGAGATCGCGCGGCAGACGCGCGAGCTGCAACGACTGCCGTCCGGTGAGTCACTGAAGTCATCGCTGGAGAGGATTACGCAGCAGCTCCAGTCGCCGAACGCGGCATCGGTTTCGCAGGCGAAGGATGAGGACGAAGACGAGGACAAGGTGGACGAGGACGAGGAGGAGGAAGATACGGAACAGGAGGATGCCGAAGACGAGGTAGAGGGAGATGGGGCGGTGGTGCCGGACGCGACGGCGCCGGATCCCGCACTCACTCGCCTGCTGAATGTCGGACTGGCCCAACTCAAGCTTCTGATCGCGCGGGAGCATACGAACGCGCTGATTCCCAAGGTGGCGGCGGAGCTCTGTGCGGACGAGCCGCTGGCTCTTCTGTGCCGGCGGCACAAGGTGGATGCCGACACGCTGCTGGGCTGGACATTCTATGCGCTGGGTCTCGAGCTGCGAATCGCTCGCTATCGCAGGCAGGAGAACGAGCATCGTGCGTCTCAGGCGGCCGCGGCAGACAAGGCGCGGCGGGAAACCGGCGCGCTGCGGTCGATCTTCGGCGGCAAGGGCGGAAAGGATGACGGGCCGGCCCTGGACCCGAGCATCCCGCGCCTGCGGCAGGCCGCCGAACGCGAATACAAGGCGATCGAACGGCACCTGGCGAATGCGTACTGGCAGTTGTACGAGGAGTTGGCCTGGTTGCTGGCGTCCGAGCCTCTGGGAGGCGAAGACGGCCCGCGGGTTCGGGCGTTTCTGCGGTACGGACTCGTGTCGATCCACCCCGGCGTCTTGCCGCCTGCCAAGCTGGAATTCGTGATCGACGATTGCACGCGCAACGTGGTTCCCTGGCAGAACACGGTGAATGTCATCCACGCCGTGTATCCGGATGAGTACGTGCAGGCCGTGTTCGCGCGGCAGACGACGCCCAGCCCGGATGAGGACCTGGACCTGAACGGCCGAGGCACGCCCCAATGGAAAGCCGACCGGCTGTGGCGTCTCTCCGTGATCAACCGCGTGCGGGCGGAGCTGTTTCTGGCCGAGTGCGAGCGACTCAAGGGGGAGATCGCCCGGCTGGATCAGAAACGCGCGGAGGACGAGCAGACGCTGGAGGCGCTGCGTCAGAGCTCCAAGCGCAACGCCAAACGCAAGGCGGAGGCGCTGGACAAGGAGCTGGTCGGCACGCGCAGTCAGATCGGTCGCTGCAGCAAGACCCTGGAGAAGCTGCTGGCCAAGGCGGTCCCCGAACTGAAGCAGCAGGCGGCCATCGCGGAGAGCAAGCTGCCCGTCGCCCAGCAGGTCCTTTCACCGGAGCAGATCATCCGGCGGGAGGCCCGGTTCATCCGCCGACTCGCCCGCCTGACCGCCCGCCTGAAGGAGCCATACCCGGCCTTTGTCCTGCGCGACCGTCTCGAGCCCGAGCGATCCGACCACCATCACCGCGCAGCCGTGCAAGAGGCCGTCGCCCAACTGGAGAAGGCGGACCCGCGCATCTTCCACCAGACCGTGGTGCCCAACAAGGATCTGGACAAACGATCGTCCGTCCGAACGCCGGCGACGTTTCTGATTGTGCCGGCCCGCGGGCAGATGGGCATTTCCATCAATCCGCGGCGGAACAACGACTTGGGTCGGCTGGTGTTGCCGCTCATGGGGCAGCGGCAGAACATGCTGGAGCGGATGCTGGTCGACATCCTGGCGGACTTCCGGTGGGACTGCTCGATGGAGGAGGCCGGGATCGACTGGATTACCGCCGACGCGCTCTGTTCGGCCTACGCGACCGTACGCTGGAACTACCGCAACCGGGGCGAGCAGATTCAGAAAAAGGCGGGCTTCGACAAGAAGACCAAGGACCGTCAGAACTGGCGCGTCCACTATCGCCTGTTCGTCACCAGCGCCGAAGACCGCGGACGCAAGCTCTTCAACAAATGCCTGGATGCCTACAACTGCATTGTTCAGTACGTGGGCATGCCCGAAGGTATGGAACCCCTCAAACGCGAGTGACTCACGCGCGCGGCCGACGCGGGATCATGCCCGCCGCCGGTTCGCTCCGGCGATGTGTGCCGGGCAGACCGTCGGATGATCCGGAAAGGCGATCCTGCGTCGGCAGCGGCCCGCTGGTCGTCCTGCGGTTCAAGGAATCCAGGCCTTGTCCTGACGCGTGCCCGACCAGAGCGCGTTGTCGCCGTCGAAGCCGACCACGCCGTCCGGATTGACGGCGTAGCCCAATCCGCGCAGCGTCTGCCCGTCGGTGTGCCCGTCCAGCCAGAGGATGGAGGCCCGGCCGCGGTGGCGGGGATCCGCGGCCGACCGCGACTGGGGCGTTGCATCGAAATTGGCCATCTCGCCGGAGACGGCGTCCACCCGCGGCGGGTCCAGGTTGAAGCCCTCGTTGCCGAAGCGGTCCGCGTCACGCGCGTTGTTCTCGTATTCGCGGCGCTGACCGCGTGGCCAGGAGGCGGCGGTCCCCATGCAATCGCCCACGGCCACCGTTGCTCCGGGCGAACGGACGTGAGACAGCGGCACGGGCCAGTTCTTGTACGAATCGAGGATTGCTGCGTCGTGCAGCCGCGAGTTGCCCAGGAACTGGTAGTTGTACGCGTAGGCCCCGTTCCGTTCGTCGGTCCAGGACGGCACGGCCGGGCAGACGTAGACGGGCGAGGCGTAATTCTGACGATCCCCCTTTTCGCCGAAGCGATCGTAGGTAGAGCCGCAGGGTTGCGGGTCATCGAAGGCGGGCAGACCCACCTCCGCTCCCAGGACGGCCAGGAACGTGGGGCGGTACTTGCGTCCGCCGCGGATCATGGCGTAGGCGTTGCAGTCGTCGATTTTCGGCAGGCGGCCGGGCGGCAGCACGTCGGCGTGGTTCTGGGCATAGGTGGATACACCCTGCCCGATGACGTGGAGACTCGACGCACAGACGGTGGCCTTGGCCTGGTTTCGCGCGTTTTGCAGGGTCGGAACCAGGATGCTGAGCAGCAGGGCGATGATCGATACAACGACGAGCAGCTCGATGAGCGTGAAGCCCGATGGGGCAACGAGCCCGCGCTGCGGGCGGTTCGCGGCGACGCTCTGCATTGGGGCCCTGGGCGCGGGTTGAGGCGGGCGGCCGGCCATGTCGTGTCAGTCACCATCCCACGCCGGCTGAAGGCCGGCGAAATCACGGGCATCCACGTCGGAATCGGCGTCCGTGTCGAATGCGTCCAGGCAGTCTCGCGTGGTCAGCCCGCTCAGGGCCGGCTGCGGCGCGGCCCCGGGCCCCGCCAGGCAGTCTGCGAACAGCGAGTAGTCGTCCAGGTCCACGTCTCCGTCGGCGTCGCCGTCGCCGACGCTTCCGCCGCGAAAGATCAGGTTGTCGGGCACCCAGCCGGTTTTCGCGCCGAACTGGCATTTCCACCAGTAGTCGCCCTTGGCCAGCACGCCCTGCAGCGTGTGTGCGGGCAGAAGCCCGGAAGCACCGGCCCCTGATGCGTTGAACGGCAAGTAGTTCGTTCCGGGCCCCACGCGCAGCGCGGCGGACGTGACGGTGTGAACGTGATCGCCCGCGGCCAGTCGGTCGGAGATTTCCGTGGTCTGTACCTGGGCCATGATCAGGCCGTTGGCCACCGCTCGCTCCGTCCCGTCCGAGGGAACGTTGACGATCTGCCCGTTGACCCACATGGCGGAGGAGCCGCCGCCGTCCTGGTTGATGCCCTCGGTGGCGGCCAGGTACGCCAGGCAGAAGGTCCCCAGTTCCGTCATGTTCATGCCGACGCTGGCGGCGGATCGGCCGTCGACCACGATGAAGAACACGTAGTCACTGTTGTAGGCGACGGCCGTGCGTGGATGCCGTTCGACGGCCCCGGGATCGCTGGACGGCTGAATCACCCCGCCCTTGAGGAAGTGAAAGCTGCCGCCGATGCTCGCATACGTCTTGGTCCAATCGTAGCCCAGCGGCGTGCTGCAGTCGTGTTCGTAGTGCGTGATCTCCTGGGAGATGCGGACCTCGGCCCCCACGCTCACGTTGTTCAGAAGCGTCGTGGCGGCAGTGCCGTGCGCGGACAGAACGATATGGTCAAACGGGATGACCGTTCCTCCGAGGTTCGGGCGAATCTCTCGAACCGTGCCGCGGGCGTAGGAAGGCGTGGGCAGAACCAGCGTCGGCCGCGCCATCTCCACCAGCACTTCGGCACCGGTGGCGTCGGTGGCGGTGGTCAGGTTGTACTGCGGCGTGTAGACGATCAGCTCGTTCGCGCCGCGGGCTCGGTTGATGCCCTGGAAATTCTGGCTGTTTCCGGTCGTGACGTAGGTCACTTTCTGCTTGCCGGCCGTGTGCGTCACGCATTCGCCGATGAACACGTCGCGATCAAGCTGCCAGGCGAAGCCGCTTCCGCCGGTCACATTGGGAAAGCGTTTGGTGTACCAGCCGGAGTGAATCTGCCCGCCGGTGGGTACGCCGCTGGTCAGATCGAAGAAGTCGCCGTTGACGGCCACCACCACGTCGTTCCGCGGCCCCCAGGCCTGTCCCCAATACGCCAGGGCGTCGTCGTAGCGCTGCGCCATGCCGCTGACCGTCTCGCGCCCGGAGATGAGCTTCCCCTGCCCGATCGTGCTTTCGATGAAGCAGTCGGCGGCGGCGCGATCCATGCGGGCGACGTACACGTGGTTCGGGTCCGGCAAAAGGAATTCGTCGTAGTCAATGCCCGGGGCCACCGGCTGCCAGTCGGCCGGCACGGCGCCGGTCAGCGAAAGGACTCCGAGGCAAACGATACCCGTCCGATGCAGGTCTGATCGCTTCATCCGATCGTCCTCCTTCCGTCGCGGGGCGACACCAATCTCTCCCGCCCGCGCGACGAGCGTCGTCGTCGTCCTCATTCTACCGAACGGGGCCGGCGATTGCACCCGTGGGATTTTTGAAGAACGGCCTTTGGGCAGGCTCAGCGGCAGACGGGGGCATGTGGGGGACGTGTTTCGGCGGCTACGCAGACGCAGTTTGCGCCGGCTCGCTTGCCCGCATACAACGCTTCATCGGCGGCTTTCAGCAGGTCGTCCAACGAGGCGTGGTCGGGCGTGCGCTGGGCCACGCCGAAGGTTGCCGTCGTCATCAGTTCCAGTCCGGCGAAGCGGATGCGGTCTTCCGCCACGGCTTTGCGACGGCGCTCCGCGGCCGCCTGGGCGGTGGCGGCGGTTGTCTCCGGACAGAGGATGAGGAATTCATCGCCTCCCATGCGGCAGACCACGTCCTCCGTCCGGCCGGAGCTGCGCAGAATACCCGCCGCGGACTTCAGCAGCAGGTCGCCGGCGGCGTGTCCGTGCGTGTCGTTGATCGTCTTGAAGTGGTCCAGGTCAACGGCAATGCACGAGAGTGTCCAACCGTGCCGATCGGAGGCCGCCCAGAGTTCGGTGAGCCGGCTGAGGGCGGCCCGTCGGTTCAGCAGGCCGGTCAGGTCGTCCGTGGTGGCGACGCGTTTGAGCTTGGCGTTGACCGTCATGAGGCGGCTGTTCACCAGCGCGAGCTTGGCGTTGAAGCAGTGTGTTTCATGGTCCCGTTTGCGCAGGTCCTCGGTTAGCCGAATGATGCGGTCGCCGGCGCGCAGCCGGGCACGCAGCTCACGCTGGCTGAACGGCTTGACCAGATAGTCGTCCGCGCCGGCATCGAACGCCTCCACGATGCAGTCCTCGCCGGTGCGGCCGGTCAGCACAATGATGTACGTGAAGTCAATCTCGGGGTGTCCGCGCACGGCACGGCACAACTCCACTCCGCTCATCCCCGGCATCATCCAATCGGTGATCAGCAGCGGGGCGGATTCGGACAGGAGTCTCCGCAGACCCTCCTGCCCGTCCGAGGCGGTGAGCACCTCGTACCCTGCCGCCACCAGATGCCCCTTCAGCAGGCGAATCGAGTCGGGATCGTCGTCGACGATCATCGCCTTCGGCACGTGCGCCTGCGGACGCCAGGGGGGCTGTGTGTCGGGCGTGCGGGCCGCTTCCTCGATCAATGCGGTCCGCCGGGCCTGGGCCTGGGCGAAGATGCCGGCCAGCGGCGGGACGTCCCGCGTCGAAATGGCGAACACGGCGCCGGCCTGCTTCCACTGCTCTCGGATGCCGTCGAACAACGCGGGGAACCCGTCCGAACGCAGCCCCAAGGCCCCCGCCCTGCGGACGAGGTTGTGCAGGGCCGGCTCTCCTACAGCCTCAGTGGTCAGGACATTCGCCATTGCACCCGCCAGGTGGAGAATGCGGGCAAGCTTCTCCGGGCATGCCGTGCCGTCCGCGGGTCCGGTGTCGATCTCGCTTTGCAGACGCACCGCCTGAACGATCCCATCCGGCAGCCCCCAGTCGGCCATCATCTCGGATGCCAGCGTGTTGTGGTCGATCTCGAAGATATCGCGTTCAACGGACAGGCCCTCCTCGGCGCTCATCTGGTCGATGAGCTCGAGGGCGTGCGTATACGCTTCCGGAAACGCCGTGGCCAGAGCCAAGCGCCCGATTTTGCTCAGCAGACCGACCGTGAACGCCTCGTCCGGATCGGACGTGCGCAGATGCTGGGCCAGGGCCCGACTGCCGACCGCGCGGGCCAGCGCATTGGACCAGAAGCTCTCGTAGTCAAAGCCCTCGCATCGACCACTCCGGTGCGTCGACACCAGCGAGAACCCCAGCGCCAGGATTTTGACCGTGCGCATGCCCAGCAGGCGGACGGCCATGGAGACGGAGGATATCGGCCGTGTCATGCCGGCCAGCGGCGAGTTGACGAACTGCAGCAGACGCCCGGAGATCGCCGGGTCGGTCTCCACCACCGCCGCCATCCGTTCAATCCGCGTATCCTCGGTGCTCGCCATACGCAGGATGGCCAGGGCCACACCCGTCGGCGTGGGCAGCGTGCTGCCTTCCCGAATTCGTTCGTACGTCAGGCTGCGCTTCATCAGGTGATCACGATCCAAAGCGGCCACGCCGCACGTTCGCCGTCCGGCGGTCGATTTCCGCGGGGGCACGCCGCCGGGCCGGGTGCGTCGACGCCGCCGTCCCGACGGGGTCCCGCCCTGCCTGCCGACTCGACGAACGGACCTTCCGCCTGCAGGCTATCCCAACAGGCTCTCCGCGTCGCCGGAGAACCAACGGGTTTCACCTTGGTGGGATCGGTCCGGACCGGATGGTCCTTGACCTCAAAACCATGGGGTCCGCCACGGGGCCCGGCTCCGATCCTGAGGCATCTGTCCCAAAGAGGCGGTCCGTGGAACGCGGGCTTCAATGTCCGATAACCTGTCGTCACACGCTTGGCGGAGCCTGCACGCCGGAATGGTTATGGGAAGCTCAAAGCGGCACCGCGGAATCGGACGATACATCAACACAGGCTTCAGGACCGATGGGATTGGAAGGAGACACTCCCCATATGCTTGTCACGGGTATGGTGACGCTGGCCGCCGGGCTGCAGCTTGCTGCGGCGGTGCTCGTGGCTCGCGTGCTTCGGATCACGGGCCGGTCCGCCGCCTGGCTTCTGATTGCCATCGTTGCGCTGCTGATGGCGGTGCGGAGGTGCATCGTTCTGCATCGGTGCCTGGCCCACAGCGATCTGTTCTCTCCGGACCTGCTCGCGGAGAGTGTCGGGCTGGCCATTTCGGTGTTGATGCTGATCGGGATCGCAAGGCTCGGCCCGTTCTTCATCTCCATCGTGCAGTCACGCGAGGCGCTGCGAGACCGGACCCGGGCGGTGCAGGAACGGATGAAGAAGCTCAACTGCCTGTACGGGATTTCACGCATCGTGGAGCAGGCGGATATCTCGCTTGACGAGATGCTGCAGCAAATCGTCAACACCATTCCCGCTTCCTGGCAATACCCGGACATCGCCTGTGCCTGCGTCGTACTGGGGGACATGACCATCGCCACCTCCAACTGCCAAAACGCGCCCTGGATTCTGTCCAGCCCGATCCAGGTGGAGGGGGTCTCCGTGGGCCGGGTGGACGTGGGGTATCTGGAGGCACGTCCGGCCTGTGATGAAGGCCCCTTCCAGCGGGAAGAGCGCAACCTGCTGAACGTGATTGCCGAGCGCATCGGCCACATCGTGGAACGCCGCCGGATGCAGTCGGAATGCGCCACCCTGCAGGAGCAACTCAACCAGGCGCAGAAGATGGAGGCCGTCGGTCAGCTTGCGGCGGGAGTGGCACACGACTTCAACAATCTCATCACGCTGATCCTCGCCCACACCGGTCAGGTCCGCGAGCGGATTGGGCAGACGCCGGAAGTCACGGCCGCTCTGGAAGTTGTGGAGAACGCGGCGCGTCAGGCCACCGAAGTGACCCGGTCGCTGATGACGTTCAGCAGTTTTGTCCCGGCGAGCAAGGAGCAACTGGACCTGCGTGAAGTGCTTCGAGATTCCGTTCGCATGTTGGTCCGCACGCTGCCCGCATCGATCGAACTGGTTGCGGAGGCGTGCGAGCAACCGCAACGTGTGCTGGCGGACCCAACGCAGCTCAACCAGGTCGTGCTCAATCTGGCGTTCAATGCCCGGGACGCCATGCCGCAGGGGGGCCGGTTGACTCTGCGGGTCGGATCCGCGTCGACCGACGATCTGCGGACGCTGCCGGACGGGCTCAACGCATGCACGGACTGGGTCTGCCTGCTCGTCCGCGACACCGGGGTGGGCATCCCCCGAGACCTGGTATCGCGCGTGTTTGAGCCGTTCTTCACCACCAAGCCGCGCGGACAGGGCACCGGGCTGGGCCTGCCGGTGGTTCACGGCATCATCCGTGAACACCGGGGGCACATCCGCGTTCATTCGGAGCCGGGAGCGGGGACCGAGTTCCATGTTCTTCTGCCCACCTGCGTGGCGGCGGAACCGAAGACCGCGGCGCCGGTGCCCGTTCCGCCCGCCCGGGTGGATGACGCCCTCGTCCTGCTGGCCGAAGACAACACGCCGTTGCGCCGCATCATCACGTCCGTTCTGCAGAACCAGGGCTTCCGAGTGGTTCAGGCCGTCGACGGGGAGGCCGTGCTGGCGGCCCTGAGCCGGCACGGTTCCGACCTGCGGGTGCTGATTCTGGACGTGGACCTGCCGCGACTCAGCGGCCGGGCCTGCCTGCGCCGGATTCGCTCCGCGGGGTGTCACACGCCGGCCATCCTCATCGCCGCGAGCCCGGATGCGCAGTGGAACACGCACGAGGACCCGGACACGCAGTTGCTGCGCAAACCGTTTCGAATGGAAGAACTGACCGGGGCTGCCTGTGCGGCGCTGCGGCCGGACCGGAGGTCGGAGGCGGAGGTCTTTGTATGAGCCTGTCTACAACGATTCTGCTTGTGGACGACCAGAACCTGCTTCGTGAAGCCCTGGCATTACGCTTGTCCCAGGAGCCCGGCTTCTCTATCGTGGCGACCGCCACGGACGCGGATGCGGCCGTCCGCGAGGCGGCGATGCACAAGCCGGACATCGTGCTCATGGACATCGACATGCCCGGCCGATGCTGCTTTGACGCGGCCCGGGCGATTGCCGAAGCCGGTTCCGGAACGGCCATCCTGTTCGTCAGCGCGTTTTGCCACGATCGCTACATCGAGGAGGCCCTGGCCGTCGGCGCCGCAGGGTACCTGACCAAGGGCGAGTCACCACAAACGCTCATCGCCGCGATCCACGCCGCACGGTCCGGCTCGGCCTATTACTCACCGGAGGTCGCCGCGCGCATTGTTGCGGACGGAGCCGGCCTGCGCCTTTCTCAGCCCGCGAACGCGCGCGTGTCCACCCTGACGCCGCGCGAGTTGGAGATCCTGCGGTACATCGCTCGCGGCATGTCGCGCAAGGAGATCGCCCGTACCCGGCAGGTCAGCGAAAAGACGGTCGTCAACCATACCACGAACCTGATGAACAAGCTGAGCATCCACGATCGCGTCGATCTTGCCCGGTACGCGATCCGCGAGGGTCTGGCAACGGCCTAGATGAGGGCGTTGTAGTGCGCGAACCCGCAGGGATGATCCTCTGCATGAAGTGACACTGACCGTCGTTTGCCGCAGGGATGCCGTGGCATGTCTTCTCCATTTGCGCACACTACTTCCTTCATTGGCACTTCATTCGGACGCGGGATTGCACTCGACACGGGTGCGGCCGCCTGATACTCTCCTGGATGATGGGGGGCGCCGGCGATACGCGTCCGCGTGTCGTTCCCAGGGGTGGCGGTTGCCCGTGCAGTGTCAGATCGTGCAGCGCGACTATCGGAATCATCGGGTGTTTCGAGTCCCTTGGTTTGGCGCGATCTGCTCGCGCCGGTGGGGAACGCAGCCCAGGAAAGGGTGAGGATGCAAAGGAAGCCCGACTGCCCGCCGAGCGGTGCGGACGTTGCAGGCCGACCGTTGCGGTTTTCGGAGAGCATCTACCGGGCCGTCTTCGAGACGACCGGCTCGGCCACGATCATCCTCGAGGATGACCTGACCATTTCGCTGGCCAATGAGCAGTTCGCCCGGCTGACCGGGCGGCCGCGTGAGGAACTGGAAGGGCGGGTCCAGGGATCGGCGTTCGTCGCGCCGGAGCACCTCGAACGGATGGTGCGATATCACCGGACTCGTCGGGCCGACCCGAGTGCGGTGCCGTCGGTCTACGAAGCCCAGTTGATTGACGGGGCCGGGGAGCGGCGTGACGTGCTGGTCATGGCACGGCTGATTCCGGGAACACGGCGCAGCGTGGTTTCGTTCTCCGACGTCACGGAGCTGAAGCGCGCGCAAGCCGCCTATGAAGCGAGCAAGATCCGCTATCGCGAGCTGTTCGCCAACATGACGAACGGCGTCGCAGTGTACGAGGCCGTCGATGACGGAAGAGATTTCGTCCTGATCGACATGAACGAAGCGGGGCGGTCGCTCAGCCATGTGAGCCGCACGGTGGTCGGCATGCGGGTGACCGAGGCGTTTCCGGGCATCAAGGAGATGGGGCTTCTCAGGGTACTCCGGAGAGTGTGGCGCACAGGCAAGCCGGGGCATTTGTCGTCGTCGTCGTACGAGGACAGCCGAGGGCTGGATTGGTTTGAAAACCACGTGTACAAGCTGCCCTCCGGCGAGATCGTGGCGATCTACGAGAACGTTACCCAACGCAAGCGTGACGAGGAGGCTCGCTTTCGTCTGCAGGAGCAGCTTCACCAGGTACGCCGGGTCCAGGCAATGGGCCAGTTGGCCGCGGGCGTGGCCCACGATTTCAACAACCTGATCACGGTGATGCTGGGCAGCGTGGAGCGGATCAAGGCCGCTGTGGCCGGGGACCCCGAATCGTGCGCCGCGCTGCAGACGATCGAGGAGGCCGCGAAGGAAGCGGCCGGTGTCACGCGCTCGTTGATGGCTTTCGGACGTGATGCGCCTGCGGAGACGAAGATTGTCGACGTTCGCAGGGTGCTGAACGAGGCGCGGCAGCTTCTGACCCGTGCGGTGTCGGCCTCGATCGAGCTGCGGATGGAGGGGGAGGGTGAGTCGCCGCTGTGGGTGAGTGCCGACGCCACGCAGTTGCAGCAGGTTCTGCTGAACCTGGCCGTCAACGCCCGTGACGCGATGCCGCACGGGGGGACGCTGTGCATCCGGGCGGATGAAGTGCCGCCGGACGTGCCGGCCAACCTGGGCATCCGCTGCCTCTCGGCGGAACGTTACGTCCGCATCGCGGTGACAGACACGGGAACGGGCATCACGCCGGAGGTTCGCGAACGCATTTTCGAGCCCTTTTTCACGACGAAAGAGCGAGGCCGCGGCACCGGGCTGGGACTGGCGATCGTGCACGGCATCGTTCAGCAGGACGGGGGGGGCATCGCCGTCCAGTCCCGGGAGAGGCAGGGCAGCACGTTCACGATCTGCCTGCCGCGACGAGAAGCACCCTCGCCGTCCGAGACCCAGGACCCGACCCGATCCGTCCCGCATGGACACGGCGAACGGATCCTGCTCGCCGAAGACAACGAGCACGTCCGGGGAATCATCATCGGCGCGCTTCGCTCGCTGGGCTACACGGTCGATGCGGTGGGCGAGGGGCCGGCCATCCTCGACGCCCTGATGGCCAGGCCCGACGCGTACCAGCTCCTGGTGCTTGACGTTGATTTGCCCGGCGCCAATGGGTTGGACTGTCTGCGCATTCTTCGCGAGCGGGGCATCCACACGCCGGCGATTCTCATGTCGGGCACCGAAGACCTGGATGCGTCCTCCGTGACGGCCGTGCGCGCCACGTTGCTCCGCAAGCCGTTGCTCATGGGGGAGCTTGGGCGCGTCGCCTCGGGGCAAATCGCTTCGGGAGGGCGTCTGGACGAAGGGTCGTCCGGACGCCGGTGAGGATCAGGGCGCGGGTTTATCGGACGCCGGGCACAACATCGCCAAACGACTCAACTCGGTCTGTCCAAACACCGATTCATGAGGCACGGGGTTCGTGCAGTACTTGACTTGCCCCGTCGTGAGCGGGTCCGTCATGATCGGCCCCGCACGTGGAACAGAGAGTTGCGGCGAGGACCGGCATGAGGTCGGCATTTCGCGCCCTCCCGCAAAGATTCCAACAACGGCACCCAGTTGGGAGGACGGCACCGCATGTTCAAGCAAATGAAGCTCGCGACGAAGATGGCCATGGGGTTTGGCGCGCTGGTCGTCGTAACCGCCATTCTCGGACTCGTAACGTGGCGAGGCCTGGAACAGGTCAAGCACAGCACCACGGTCAGCGAAGACGCCAACGCCGTCCTGGTGACGGTTACCGACTGCGGCAACCTGCGCCGTGACTTCATGATCCAGGGCTTCGAGAAAGCCGCCGGACAGGAGAAGAACGCTTCGGAGAAGTGGCTCGACACCTACAACGGTCTGATTTCGCAGCTCAAGGACCTGGAGGGCGGTTCCGGCCTGCAGGAGTCCGACCGCATTCTGGTCCGGAAGACGGGGGAAGCCGCCGTGCCGTACCGTGCCGACTTCGAGAGCCTCACCAAGTCCCGGCAAATGAGGGACGACGCGTTTGCGGCGTGGGGCAGCGAGGGCGCTCAGATCACCAAAGAGGTGCAGACCCTGATTGAGACCGTCATTGCGCCGGCCCTGACGCAGGCCCAGCAGACCCAGAACCTCGAAGACGTCGTACGCTGGTCCGCCTTTGCGGATACGCTGCACAGCCAGGTCATCGAGCCCTTTCTCCTGCTGCGGGTGAATGCGGTCTACCTCGTCGCGACGAATCAGGACAAACAGTGGGAGGCGTACTCCGCGCAGATCGAGACCCTGAAGGCGGGTCTGGCGTCGTGGACGTCCTCCGTTCAGGGTGAGACGGAACTCGAGGCTGTCGCCACTCGGCTCCAGGGGAGCTTTGCGGAGTACGAGAAGGCGGGCAAGCAGTACTATCAGGGCATCCTCGACTCGCGAACGGCCACCGACAAGATGGCCGTCAGCGCCAAGGCGATCGTTGATACGATGAACCAGCTCAACCAATCCCTCACGGAGCAGCGGGACAGCATTGCCGCCCGCACGACCATGCTCGGTGTGGCCATGACTCTGGGGGCCGTCGTGCTGGGTGTGGTTCTGGCCGTGTTCATCACGCGCAGCATCGTCAAGCCGATCAACCGGATCATCGCCGGGCTCAACGAGGGGGCGTCCCAGGTCAACGAGGCGGCGCGTCAGGTTTCCGCGTCGTCCCAGCAGTTGGCGGCCGGTGCGTCCGAACAGGCGTCCTCACTGGAGGAGACCTCCAGTGCTCTTGAAGAAATGGCCGCCATGACCCGCACGAACGCGGAAAACGCGCGGCAGGCCAACGGCCTGAGCGACCAGGCCGCCAAGGCGGCCAAGGACGGCGACCAGACCATGGCCACGCTCAACCAGGTCATGCAGGGGATCAACGAGTCGTCCGACAAGGTCAGCAAGATCATCAAGGTCATCGAGGAGATCAGTTTCCAGACCAACCTGCTGGCCCTGAACGCCGCGGTGGAAGCCGCCCGGGCCGGCGAGCACGGCAAGGGCTTTGCGGTGGTGGCCGACGAGGTCCGGAACCTGGCTCAGCGTGCGGCGGACGCCGCACGGGAGACCACCTCGCTCATCGAGGAGTCGGTGAACCGCTCACGGGAAGGGACCCAGGTCGCCGACGACGTGACCAAGGCGCTGGGCGGGATCGTGGCCGACGTGACCAAGGTGTCCGAGCTGATCAGCAACATCACGCAGGCCAGCCAGGAGCAGGCCCAGGGCGTGGATCAGGTCAACACCGCGGTGTCCCAGATGGACCAGGTAACCCAGCAGAACGCCGCCA